>DATNGC010000143.1:0-8902 GCA_035606075.1 Elusimicrobiota bacterium | reverse complement strand
CCCGGGCAGGACCTTGCCGTTCAAGTTCAAGTCCTCCGAGGCCTGCTTCATGGTGGCGTCGTAGCGCGCCGCGGCGCCGCGCATGGACTTGAGCGAGACCCACAGACCGGTCAGGGACTGCATGGCGTCGCGGAAGAAGTTGGACAGGAAGATGTAGGTGATCGCGGCCGACAGGGGCATGACGCCCGCGACGACGCAGGCCACCGCGGCGGCCATGACGAGCACGCGAGCGACGTCGGTGAGGCCGCCGGCCAGCGCCCGCTGGGGCGCGGCCACGTCCGCGATCTCGCCGCCGCCCACGAGGTAGGTCTGCCGGCTGTGCTCGCGCATCTTCTCGAGCTCGCGCTCCTCGAGGCCCGCGGCCTTGACCTTGAGCATGTTGACGACGATCTCCTGCAGGGCGGAGGCGAACTTGGGCTTCTTCATCGCGAAGAAGGACTTGTAGGCGTCCTGCACGCGCTTGCTGTACACGCTCGACGGGATCGAGAGCACGAAGATGAGGAACGGGATGGCGAAGAGGGAAAGCTTCCAGCTCACGAAGGCCATGACGGAGCCGGCGATCAGCGCGACCGCCCCGTTGCGCACCAGGTCGACGATCATCGCCGAGGCCGTGCTCTGCAGGGTGTAGATCGCGTCCGTCGCGGTGGACACCACCTCCCCGACGTTGCGCGCGTTCTGCCAGCGCATGTCCAGGCTCAGGACCTTCGCGACGTAGAGGTCGCTGACGCCCTTCATGAGCTTGTTGCCGAGGCCGTACATCGTCGTGCTCTGGAACTTGGTCAGGTACGCGGCCAGCGCGTGCGCGACGATCAGCGCGGCGCTGAGCGCGCCGAACGTGTGAAGCGTCGGGTTCTGGTACCAGGGGACGGCGGCGTTCGCGAGCCCCTGGAGGTCGTGCAGGTGCGTGGCCATCTGCCCGTACAGCCACGAGGGCACGAGGGACACCGCCGCGATCACGAGCGCCATCGCGGACGCTTTCCGGAGGTCCTTGCCGACGTCCAGGCCGTCGGCGCGCAGACCCGCCCAGAAGCCGCGCACCCACGTCGCGTTCTCGCGGATGGTCGCGACGGAGGTCCGCGTCTTGGTCCAGGCCGCGACGGCGGGCGAGGCGGCGGCGCGCAGGGGACGGGCGACGAAGCGGGAGATCAGGCCGGGCTTCGGCGCAGGCGCGGCCGCGGCCTCCGGAGCGGCCGCGCTCACGCCCTCAGGCATCGGGGTCGCCGCCGCGGGCAGGGCGTTCAAGGCGCGGGCGCCGTCGAAGCGCGCGCCGTCGATCTCCGAGGCGGACGGCAGGGCGGAGGAGCGGGCTTTCGCCGCGGCAAAATCGCCTCGAGAGGACGCCGTCCGAGAGGCCGCGGGCGCGGACAGCGATGCGGGAGCGGGCGCCGCGGCGGCGGCGCGAGCGGCGAGCGCGGCCGCGGCGGCGGGCGCGCCGGCGGCGCCGGCGGAGGCGGCGGACGCGGCGCTCAGGGCGGGCGCGGCGGCAGGCGCCGGCGCGGCGAGAGCCGACGGCGCCAAGGCCGACGGGGCGGGGGCGGAGACCTGAGCCGACGGGGCCAGAAGCGAGGCTCCGGGCGAGAGCGCGAGCGCGGCAGCCGGAAGAGCGGCCGGGACGGCGGCGGCGCCGGCGGATGAGAAAGCCCCGCGGGCGGCCGAGGCCTCGGCGGCTCCCCCCGTGATCACCTGGGCGGCGGCCGGGACGGCGGGCTCGACGGAGACCAGGACGAGGGCCAGCGACAGGCTGCCGGCGGCGAGGCGGGACCAGGGGTTTCTCATGCGGAGATTCTATCAACGCCCCGGAAATCCCCCATGAGACGGAGGGCGCAGGAGCGCGCGGCCAGTGGTCCTAAGAAAAATAGGCCCCGATTCGCTAGAATACCCGCGTGAAGAACAAAGTCCGGAGCATGACGGACGCGATCGCCGAGCTCGTCCGCGACGGGGACACGGTCGTCATCGAGGGCTTCACGCACCTGATCTGCTTCGCCGCCGGCCACGAGATCATCCGCCAGAAGAAGAAGGACCTGACGCTCGCGCGCCTGACGCCGGACTTGATCTACGACCAGATGATCGAGGCCGGCGTGGCCAAGAAGCTCGTCTTCTCTTGGGCCGGGAACCCCGGAGTGGGCTCCCTGCACGCCTTCCGCCGCGCGGTCGAGGCCAAGCCCCCGACGCTCGAGATCGAGGAGTACTCGCACTTCGGGATGGTGGCGCGGCTCTCGGCGGGAGCGGCGAACCTCCCGTTCTGGCCGCTGAGGAACTACACGGGCACCGATATCCCCGCCTCGAACCCGCTGATCAAATCCGTCGACTGCCCCTACACGGGAGAGAAGCTCGCGACGGTGCCGGCGCTCCGTCCGGACGTGACGATCGTCCACGCCCAGCGCGCCGACTCGAACGGCAACACGCAGGTCTGGGGCTTGATGGGCGTCCAGAAGGAGGCGGCGTTCGCCTCCAAGCGCGTGATCGTCGTGGTCGAGGAGCTCGTCGACGAAAAAGTGATCCGGCAGGATCCGAACCGGACCTTGATCCCGGGCCTTCAAGTGGACGCCGTCGTGGTCGAGCCGTGGGGAGCCCACCCTTCGTACGCGCAAGGCTTCTACGATCGAGATAACGACTTCTACGCGGCCTGGGACAAGATCGCCCGGGAGCCCGGCTCGTTCAAGAAGTATTTGGACGAATTCGTCTACGGCGTGAAGGATCGCGCGGAGTACATGAAGAAGAACGCGGGGCTGGCCGAGCGCCTCAAGGCCAAGCCCTTGGTCTCCACCGGCGTCAATTACGGCTACTAGGAGCGTCCTGCCGTACGCGTCCGCGGCGGCGCGGCGCCTCAAGGCGGCCGACCCGGTGATGAAGCGTCTCATCGAGCGCGTGGGCCCCCTCCGGCTTTCGCCCTCGCCGGAGGACACGTTCGAGGCCCTGCTCGAGTCCATCGTCCACCAGCAGCTGCACACCAAGGTCGCGGCCACGATCCACGGCCGCGTCATGGCGCTGTTCGAGGACGCGGCGCTGGTGACGCCGGAGCTCCTGCTCAAGATCCCCGACGAGCTCCTGCGCGGCGCGGGCCTCTCGCGCGCCAAGCTCGCGGCGATGCGCGACCTGGCGGAGAAGTGCCGCGACGGCATGGTGCCGCGGCGCGCCGAATTGGAGAAGCGGACGGACGAAGAGATCATCGCGCGGCTGACGGCGGTGCGCGGCATCGGCGTCTGGACGGCGCAGATGTTCCTGATCTTCCGCTTGGGCCGTCCCGACGTGATGCCCTCGGGCGACTTCGGGGTGCGCAAGGCGTTCGGCCTGTTGTATCGAAAGAACGGCCGCGTCCCCCCCGCTTCGGCGCTGGAAAAGCATGCCGAGATCTGGGCGCCTTACCGGACCGTCGCGAGCTGGTATCTGTGGCGCTCCCTCGACGCGCCGTGAACGGCCTTCTCCTTCTCGCCTCCCTGCTGGCGGCCGTCCCGGCGCGGGCGGCCTCCGCGGAGGACGCGGCGCTCCAGCAGCTGCGCTCGGACGACGCGGCCGTCCGAGCGGGCGCCTGCGTCGAGCTCGCGACGGCGACGGAGCGCGGCCCCCGCGTCTACCCCGCGCTGGCTCTCCTGATGGACCGCGACCTCTCGGAGAAGGTGCGTCTGGCCGCCGCGAAGGCGGTGATCACGTTCCCCGGCGACGACGCTCTCCGGCGCGCGGAGTCCTTCCTGAAATCGGAACCGGGGCCTGAGACCCGCTCCGACCTGATCGTCGCTCTCTCCGTCGAGCCGTCGCGGCTCGGGAACGCCGCCGTCACGGACCTGATCGCCGCGCAGATGTTCGACGACCCGCGGCCCGAGGTGAGGCGGACCGCCGCGACGGCCCTGGCGCGCCGGGGCGATCGCCGCGCGCTTCCCGCGGTCAAGCACGCCGCGAAGAACGACGCCGACAAGGCCGTGCGCGAGGCCGCCGCGCTGGCGGTGCGCGTGCTGCTCGCGCCTCCCCCTTCCCATCCGCTGCAGCAGTACAAGCCGAAGCCGCCGAAGCCGGACGCGGTCAAAGGCAAGGATCCGTGCCCGGCTCCGTGGGGCTGGTGCGAGTGCGACGGCCCGATCAAGCGCGAGCCGAAGTGCCTGGAGCGCTCCGACTGCCGGGTCGAGGTCAACACGGCGGTCCAGCTCGGGATGCCCTGCTCCTGGAACGGCGAGCAGTTCGAAGCTCCGAAGTGACGCCGCCCGGGAAAAACGCTAGAATCGGCTCATGACCGCCATCGCCGAGACCGCGACGGAGTACACGCTCAACGAGCTGATGTGCGTCCTGGCCGCGCGCGAGATCAAGGACGGCGACGTGGTGTTCGTCGGCATCGGCCTGCCGAACCTGGCGTGCAACCTCGCGCGCGCCACGCACGCACCGAACATGACCCTGATCTACGAATCCGGCGCGGTCGGCGCGATCCCCGACCGGGTGCCCCCCTCCATCGGCGATCCCGCGCTGGTCACCGGGTCCCTGATGGTCACATCGATGGCCGACATCTTCCAGACCTTCCTGCAGAACGGGAAAATCCAGGTCGGCTTCCTGGGCGGCGCGCAGGTCGACAAGAAGGGCAACATCAACACGACCGTCGTCGGACCTTATTCCTCGCCGAAGGTCCGCTTGCCGGGTTCCGGCGGGGCCTGCGAGATCGCGAACCACGCGCAGCGCGTGCTGATCGTGACCAAGCTCGACAAGCGAGCCTTCCCCGACAAAGTCGATTTCATCACCTCCTCCGGCAAGCGCGTGAAGAAGGTCATCACCAACATGGGCATCCTCGAGCCCGGCGCCGACGGCGAGCTCGCGCTCACTTCGGTCTACCCGAACGTGACGTTCGAGCAGGTCCAAGAGAACGTGGGCTGGAGGCTCAAGCGCGCCGACGTGATGAAGCCGGTGGCGCTGCCGATGAAGCACGAGATCTCGCTGTTGCGCGAGAAGCTCGACCCGAAGCGCCTCCACATCAAGTAAAGGACACGATCATGGCCACCACCGACACCAAGCAGATCATCTATTCCCTCATCGACGTGGGCCGCATTCATCCCCCGAAGAAGCAGGTCCTGAAGGGGATTTACCTCAGCTTTTATTACGGCGCGAAGATCGGCGTGCTCGGCGACAACGGCTCGGGCAAGTCCACGCTGCTGCGCATCATGGCGGGCAAGGACTCGGACTACACGGGGCAGATCACGCAGTCCAAGGGCTACACGATCGGCCTGCTCGAGCAGGAGCCGCAGCTCGACGCGGAGAAGACGGTCAAGGAGACGGTCTCCGAGGGCGTGGCCGAGACGATGAAGATCCTCAACGACTTCAACGCGATCAACGACCAGCTCGCCGATCCGGCCCTCACTCCGGAGAACATGGAGAAGCTGCTCGAGAAGCAGGGCAAGCTGCAGGAGAAGATCGACGCGAGCAACGCCTGGGAGATCGACAGCACGCTCGAGGTCGCGATGGACGCGCTGCGCTGCCCGCCGTCCGACCAGAAATGCGGGACGTTGTCCGGCGGAGAGAAGCGCCGCGTCGCGCTGTGCCGCCTGCTGCTCTCCAAGCCCGACATCCTGCTCCTCGACGAGCCGACCAACCACCTCGACGCGGAATCGGTCGAGTGGCTCGAGCAGCACCTCAAGCAGTACGAGGGCACGATCATCGCGGTCACCCACGACCGCTACTTCCTCGACAACGTGGCGGGCTGGATCCTCGAGCTCGACCGCGGCGAGGGCATCCCCTACAAGGGCAACTACGCATCGTGGCTGGAGCAGAAGGGCCAGCGCCTCGCGCAGGAGGCCAAGTCCGAGACGAAGATGCAGAAGGCCCTCGCCGAGGAGCTCGAGTGGGTGCGCAAGGGCGCCAAGGGGCGCCAAGCCAAGAGCAAGGCCCGTCTCTCCAACTACGACAAGATGCTCGAGGAGTCGCAGAAGGAGAAGTCCTACGACGCGCTCGAGATCTATATCCCGCCGGGGCCGCGTCTGGGCGACGTGGTGATCGAGGCTAATAACATCGCTAAATCTTTCGGCGATAAGCTGTTGTACGACAACCTGAGCTTCAAGCTTCCCCCCAACGGAATCGTCGGCGTGATCGGCCCGAACGGAGCCGGCAAGACGACGCTGTTCCGGATGATCACCGGCCAGGAAAAGCCCGACGGCGGGACCTTCAAGGTCGGAGAGACCGTCAAGCTCGGTTATGTGGATCAGAATCGTCAGCTCGACGGAGAAAAGAACGTTTGGGAAGTGATCTCCGACGGATTAGATATCGTCAAGCTCGGAAAAGTGGAGATGCCCTCGCGCGCCTACTGCGGCCGCTTCAACTTCGCCGGCCAGGACCAGCAGAAGCTGGTCAAGAACCTCTCGGGCGGCGAGCGCAACCGCGTGCACTTGGCCAAGATGCTCAAGGAGGGCGCCAACGTCCTCCTGCTCGACGAGCCGACCAACGACCTCGACGTGCACACGCTGCGCGCCTTGGAAGAAGCCATCGAGGCTTTCCCCGGCTGCGCGGTGGTGATCAGCCACGACCGCTGGTTCCTGGACCGCATCGCGACGCACATCCTCGCGTTCGAGGGCGATTCCCAGGTCGTCTGGTTCGAGGGCAACTACCAGGCCTACGAGGAAGATAAGAAGAAGCGCCTGGGCGACGTGCAGCCCAAGCGCATCCACTACAAGAAACTGACGCGCGGGTAAAGTGTCAGGATTGTAGAACTCCGCGTACGCGGAGTTCTCAATGCCGGGCCCGTCGGGTGGACTAGCCCAGGACTTCGCGGGCGACGATCAGCGACTGGACCTCGGTGGTCCCCTCGTAGATCTCGGTGACGCGCACGTCGCGGAAGTAACGCTCGACGGGGAACTCGCGCACGTAGCCGTTGCCGCCGTGGATCTGCACGGCGTCGAAGCAGGCCTTGTTGGCGATGCGCGAGGCGAACGACTTGGCCATGGAGGCTTCCTTGGTGCACTTCTTCCCGCGCGCGAGCAGGTCCGCCGCGCGGTAGACGAGCAGGCGCGCGGCCTCGATGTTGGTCGCCATGTCGGAGATCTTGGCTTGCGTCAGCTGGAACTCGGCCAGCTTCTTGCCGAACTGCTTGCGCTGCTTGGCGTAGCTCACGGCCTCTTCCAGCGCGGCCTGCGCGATGCCGACGGCCTGAGCCGCGATGCCGATGCGGCCGGAGTCGAGCTGGCTCATCGCGATCTTGAAGCCGCCGCCGACTTGTCCCAATAACTGAGACTTAGGAATCATCGCGTTCTGGAACACGAGCTCGCGCGTGTCGGAGGCTCGCAATCCCATTTTTTTCTCTTTCTTTCCGGCGGAGAAGCCGGGCGTGTCCTTGTCGACGAGAAGGCAGGTGATCCCGCGCGAGCCCGCTTCTTTGTTGGTGGAGACGAAGACCAGGAATACGGCTGCGAAGCCCCCGCTCGTCACCCAGGACTTCGTGCCGTTGACGACGTAATGGTCTCCGGCGTCGACGGCGGACGTCGACAGAGAACCGGCGTCCGTGCCCGAGCCCGGCTCGGACAGGGAATAAGCGCCGATCCACTCGCCCGCGGCCATCTTCGAGAGATATTTCTTCTTCTGGGCGTCGGTCCCGTGCTTGGCGATCGCCGAGCAGATCAGCGAGTTGTGCACCGTGATGCAGACCTGCAGGGCCGCCGAACCGCGCGCGAGCTCCTCCATCGCCACGGCATAAGCGAGAGGGTCCACGCCCAGGCCGCCGAACTCCTCGGGGACCGAGAGACCGAAGAAGCCGAGCTCCGCGGCCTCCTTGTAGACGGCGTCGGGAATGGCCTCATGCTCGTCCCATTCCTGGGCGCCGGGCTTGAGGCGCTTATCCGCGAACGAGCGCGCGGACTCCTTCAGCATCGCCATCGACTCGGAGAGCTCGAAGTCCATTATTTCTTGGGGTACTCGTAGAAGCCGGCGCCGGACTTCACGCCGAGGCGGCCGGACTGCACCATCTGCTTGAGCAGCGGGGCCGGTCGATATTTCGAGTCCGCGAAGCCGTCGTGCAGGACGTTCATGATGGCCAGGCACACGTCGAGACCGATGTAGTCCGCGAGCTGCAGCGGGCCCATCGGATGGGCCATGCCGAGCTTCATGATGGCGTCGATGTCTTCCTTCGTCGAGACCCCTTCGGACAAACAGAAGATGGCCTCGTTGATCATCGGCATGAGGACTCGATTGGAGATGAAGCCCGGAAAATCCTTCGCGGCGGCGGGAGTCTTTCCCAGCTTGACCGTCAATTCATGGACGGCCCTGTAGGTCTCGTCGGAGGTCTGGAGACCGCGGATGATCTCCACCAATTTCATGACCGGAACCGGGTTCATGAAGTGCATCCCGATAACGCGGGACGGGTCCTTCACGACGGACGCGATTTCCGTGATAGGAAGTGAAGATGTATTCGTGGCGAGAATCGCCCCCGGCGCGGCCGATTCGTCCAAGGCCTTGAATATGGCTTTCTTGAGGTCCATCCGCTCGGAGACGGCTTCGACGGCGAATTGAAAGCCCTTCACCTCCGCGGGAGAGAGAGCCGTCTTCAGGCGCCCGAGCGCCCCATCCTTCTCCGCGGCCGTGATCGCCCCTTTCGTCACCTGGCGATCCATGTTTTTAGTGATCGCGGCGAGGGCTTTGTCGGCGAATTCCTGCTTCGCCTCGACTATCGTGACGTCATAACCCTTCAGCGCAAATACATGGGCGATTCCATTGCCCATCGTGCCGCCGCCCACGACGCAAACGCGGGTGATGTCCATGGCGCGCATCCTATCAATTATGTCGCCCGGCCGGAAACTTGCTCCCGGAATCTTGACCATTTGGTCAACTTACTCCGGAGTAAGTTCGAAGGATTTTCCGATTCGCGAAGCAGACTAGGGGCGCACGTAGTCGAGGAGCGCGCGCTCCTCGGCCGGGCCGATGGAAGGAGCCTGGACCAGCGCGA
>DATNGC010000142.1:0-25625 GCA_035606075.1 Elusimicrobiota bacterium | reverse complement strand
AACAGCACGGTCAGGACGTAGAGCCAGCGCGTCTCGCCGCCCCCGCCGGACGGCAGACGCGCGTACAGGAGCACGGCCGCGGCGCCGCACGCGGGGGAATAGAGCAGCGCGCCGAGGGCGAACGCCGCGGCGGCGGCCGCGAGAAGCACCCCGCCTTGGACGGCGGCGGCGGACGACGGCGTCAGGCGGTAGCAAAGATAGGCGTCCGGAATGGAGTAGAACGGCATCGCCCAGGCGACCCCTTCCAGCGGGACGCCGCGGAGGAGCGCGTCGCCGCGCTCGACGGAGAAGTCGGAGTCCTCGCGGCAATAGGCGGCCCGGCCGGCGGCGGCGACGCTCTGGACCCTCGAGAAGAGAGGGACGACGGCGAAAGCCAAGAGGAGCGCCGTCGCGAGTCCCTCCCAAGAGACCGATCCGCGGCCGGACTTCGGGGACGCCGGGGTCACGCGTCGATTCTATCAAAGGGAAGGGCTTGTCTCCTGTTCTTGACGCCCCGGCGGGGACATGTTAATATCGGCCATGGACACCAAAACCCACCCGAAAGCCCCCCTTTCTCCCGTCGTGAAGCCCGTCGAGCACGCCGAAGCCCAGGTCGAGAACCCCTGGCACCAGGCCATGGAGCAGCTCGACCGCGCCGGCAAGGCGATGAAGCTCGAGCCGTTCGCCCTCGAGCGCCTGCGCCACCCGAAGCGCATCCTCACGGTCTCGGTGCCGGTCAAGATGGACGACGGCACGGTCAAGGTCTTCGAGGGCTACCGCATCCAGCACAACATGGACCGCGGCCCGGCCAAGGGCGGCATCCGCTATCACCCGTCGGTGTCCCTCGACGAGGTCAAGGCGCTCTCGTTCTGGATGACGATGAAGTGCGCGGTCGTGAACCTCCCGTACGGCGGCGCGAAGGGCGGCATCATCTGCGACCCCAAGAAGATGTCCCGCGGCGAGATCGAGCGCATGACGCGCCGCTACACCGCGGAGATCTCCATCATCATCGGGCCGGACAAGGACATCCCGGCTCCCGACGTGAACACCAACGCCGAGGTCATGGCGTGGATCATGGACACCTACTCCATGACGATCGGCTACTCCTGCCCCGGCGTGGTCACGGGCAAGCCCATCGAGATCGGCGGCTCGCTGGGCCGCAACGAGGCCACCGGCCGCGGCGTGTTCTACGTCACGCGCGAGCTCGCCGCGCGGCGCGGCTTCGACCTGCGCAAGGCGCCCATCGTCGTCCAGGGCTTCGGCAACGTCGGCTCCAACGCCGCCAAGATCTTCGGCGAGCACGGCTGCAAGGTCGTCGGCATCTCCGACGTGGGCGGCGGCCTCTACGACGCGAAGGGCCTCGACATCGTCGACATCATGCACTACCGCGAGACGCACGACTCGATCGCGGGCTACACCAAGGCCGAGCACGTCCCGGTCGACAAGGTCGTCGAGCTGCCCTGCGACATCCTGATCCCGGCGGCGATGGAAGGCACGATCACCAAGGCCAACGCGGGCAGCATCAAGGCCAAGTTCATCATCGAGGGCGCCAACGGCCCGACGACCAACGACGCCGACCGCATCCTGCACGAGAAGGGCATCCTGCTCGTGCCGGACATCCTGGCCAACGCCGGCGGCGTGACCGTCTCCTACTTCGAGTGGGTGCAGGACATGCAGGCGTACTTCTGGAGCGAGAAGGAGATCAACGCGCGCCTGCAGGACATCATCGTCGGCGCCTTCACCGAGGTGTACGACCTCGCGATGAAGGAGAAGGTCGACATGCGCATGGCCGCCTTCATGGTCGGCCTGCGCCGCCTCGGCAAGGCCGCGACGATCCGCGGCATGTACCCGTAGTGAGCCTCGACGTTTGAACGCGTCGCGGCTCGTTCCGGCGTTTCTCCTGCTGGCTTCGGTTTCCTCCGCGATCACGCTCGGCGAGATCCGCGCGAAAATCGACGATCTTTATTTCCACCGCGACCAGGGCCGGAACCTCGACGAGTCGATCTCCGAATTGGACGGCTTGATCAAGGATCACGGCGCCGCGGACCTCTATTGGCGCCGCTGCCGCTCGCTGGTGCGCCGGGGCGAGAAGCGCGAGAAGAAGGCCGACAAGCTCGCGGATTACGACCTCGCCCGCCAGGACTGCGAGAAGGCCGTCGCGCTGGACGACAAGGACGCCGACGCGCGCTTCTGGCACGGCGTCTCGCTGGGGCGCTGGGGAGAGGCCAAGGGCATCATGAAGGCGATGTTCCTGATCAAGCCCATCCGCGCCGAGATGGCGGCGACGCTCGACATCGACCCGAAGTACGGCGGCGCTCACCGGGTGCTCGGGGAGATGCTCTGGCAGATCCCCGGCTTCGCGGGCGGCGACAAGAAAGCGGCGCTGGGCGAGTATGAGACGGCCGTCAAGCTCTCGCCGCGTTATTCCTCCAACTATCTCGCTCTCTCCGACGCCTACCTCCACTTCAAGCGCAAGGACGACGCGATCAAGACGCTGAACGCGCTCCTGGCCATCGCCGAACCGGCCGATCCCGCGGAGTTCGCGGAGGATGCCGCGGACGCGCGCAAGCGGCTCGCGGCGCTGACCAAGAAGTGACGCTCCACGTCTGCCAGCCGGGATACGAGAAGTTCCTCGCGAAGGAGCTGAAGGGTCCCGCGGAAAAGACCGGCCCAGGCTGGGCGCTCGGCCCCGACGGCGAGAACGAACTCTGCTTCGCGCATTACTCCCTGAAAGATCCCGTCGCCGTCGAGGGCAAGTCGGTCAACGCGATCGCCTGGGCCGTCGCGGACCGCTTCATGGAGACCGCGCGCGAGGAGCGCTTCGACGCGCGCTGGCCGCTGCTCATCGAGTGCGCCGGCGTCGACGGCCTCAACCGCCGCGCCAAGCCGGTCGCCGAGGAATGCGCGGCCCGCCTCAAGGGGCGCATGTCGCGCGTCGCCAAGCTCGCCGCCTCCGGCCGCCCCGGGCCCGGGCCCGCGCGCGGGCTGTTCGCCTACATGACCGGCTTCGAGCGGGCATGGGTCTCGCGCGACGCCTTCTTCGGCGGCCAGCGCCGCATGGCCGACGACCCGCAGGCGCCGTCCCGGTCGTATCTCAAGGCCGAGGAGGCATACGTCGTCCTGGGCCGCGAGCCCGCCGCCGGCGAGACGGTGGCCGACCTCGGCGCCGCGCCCGGCGGCTGGAGCTACAGCGCCGCGCGCCGCGGCGCGCGGGTCACCGCCGTCGACAACGGCCCGCTCAAGGGCGCCGGCCTGCATCCGGGCATCGCGCACCGGACCGAGGACGCGTTCGTTTACCGACCCGCAACGGCAGTCGACTGGCTTTTCTGCGACATGGTGGAGGACCCCGAGCGCATCATCGCCCTCGTCGACCGCTGGCTCAAGGAAGGCTGGGCCAAGCGTCTGGTCGTGAACTTGAAGTACGGCCGCACCGACCCCATCGCTCTCCTGCGGAAGCTCGACGCGATCCGGCGCCATT
The DNA here is from genome assembly GCA_035606075.1 of Elusimicrobiota bacterium. GTDB lineage: Bacteria > Elusimicrobiota > Elusimicrobia > UBA1565 > UBA9628 > GWA2-66-18. The sequence continues at coordinate 22,168 of DATNGC010000142.1, read as the reverse complement.
GCTCGACGCTGAAGGCGCGCCATCTGTTCCACGACCGCGAGGAGTTCACGCTCGTGGGCGAGCGGCGCGCGGTTTGATATCCTCTGGCGTGGGCTTCTTCTCCCGACTGACGGACTGGCTCAATCGCTCCGGCGGAGCGGGAACGCGCCGGATCCTCGTCGTCGACGACGACCCGGCGATCCAGGACCTGGTCAAGGACATCCTGTCGAGCCTGGGCTACGCCGTGGAGACCGCCGGCGACGGCGTGAAGGGCCTCGAGAGCTTCCGTCGGCGAAAGTACGACCTTCTGATCATCGACGGCCGCATGCCGCGCGTCGACGGACTCCAGCTCCTGGACGCGATCCGGTCCCTGCCCGCGGGCGCCCGGCAGCCGGTGATCATGCTGTCGGCGGAGAACATGCTCGGCCCGATCAACAAGGCTTACGAGCTCGGCATCGCGGCCTTCATCCCGAAGCCTTTTACCGCCAAGGACCTCATCACGAAGGTCCAAGCCGCTCTGCAGGCCGCCTCTCCGAGGGCCTAGCCGGGGCTAGGCCCTCGTCCCTTCCGGATAGGCTTAAAGACGCCGCCCCTCCGGGACCTCCGCCTCAGGAGGATTCCCGGCGCTCCCGGCATAATTACATTAATGAAAACCCCGCTCCTGGCCCTGTCCGTCGTCCTGCTCGCCGGTCTCGCCTCCGCGGAGGCTCCCGGCTGGGACGGCGCCGCCGGCGCGGGGCTGACCGAGCTCCCGCTCGCGCAGGCCGACGCGCCCGCGACGCCGGCCTCCGCGCCCGTCGAGGGGACCGGCCGCTGCGTGCCGAAGCGCCAGCGGGCGAACGTGAGGCCCGCGGGCGCCGCGATCGCTCCCGAGCTCGTGACGAGCGTCGACGCGTTCGCGCTCACGACGGAAGAGCTCGCCGCGGCCCAGAACGCGATCCCCGCCCTCGCCAGCCCCGTGGGCGCCAAGTTCGCCGCGATCATGCGCCGCGCGTACGTGGGCGGCACGGCGACCGGCGCGGTCGACGGCTCCGCCCTGCGCGTGATCACGTGGAACCTCAACGCGCCCAAGACCAAGAAGGCGGTCGGCGCGATGCTGGCCGCGTTCTCGGGCGACCCGGAGGGCGTCCGCGCGGCGATGGGCCATAAGAAGGCGCTCGGCGCGAAGACGTCGGCGGCGATCGACGCGATCGCCGCGAACGACGTGTTCCTCATCCAAGAGGTCCCCCTGCCGACCGCGATCAAGCTCGCCGACGCCGTCGGCGGCCAGGTCTACTGGGCGCCCGAGTTCATCGAGGTCGGCGACAACGCCAAGGACATCGACCCGTCCGCCGGCTGGGCGTTCACCGGCAACGCCATCATCAGCCGCGTGCCGCTCTCGGATTTCTCTCTGCTGCGCTTCGGCAACCAGGCGGACTGGTACTACAGCCAGAAGGGCGTCCAGCCGCTCGGCGACAAGCTCGAGAAGCTGGCGGCCAAGGTCCTGTTCGCCGCCGACTACGGCAGCGCGCACCAGACCCGCCCGCCGCTGCCGTACGGCGGACGCGCGGCCCTGTTCGCCCGCGCCGCGGCCGGCGACGCGAGCACCAAGGTCTGGGTCGGCGACCTGCACCTGGAGGACTTGGGCGGCGAGCGCATCGACGGCCCGCAGCTGCGCTGCGTGCAGATGGAGGAGGCGCTCGCTCACGTCAAGACTCTGGCCGGGCCCGCCGTTTTCGGCGGAGACCTCAACACGATGGGCGCCTCCGTCGGCGTCGGCGAGGGCGAGGACCTCGCCACCGAGGGAACCAACGTCATGCCCTCGCACCTCGCCCAGCCGCCCGTCGACCGCCAGCACGGCCTCGCCGCGGGGGTGGGCAACAAGTTCTTCGGCGTGGTCGACGCGGGCGACCTCGCGACGACCCTCACGCACGATCCCGGCTCGCGCAAGAAGCTCGTCGCCGAGCAGACCGCCGCCCTCGCCGTCGACATCGTGCCCTACGCGCCGACCGTCCACGACGGCATCAACGCGATCAAGAAGATCAAGAAGGACCCGACGCCGGGCAAGGTCGTCTTTTACAGCGCCGAGGTGGCCGCCGACTTCATGCCCTACACGGCCGTCGCCGCCAACGGCTTCAAGGTCTACCGCGACGAGAAGGCGCGCCACGACCCGAGCTCGCGCTTCAACGCCGACCACAACCTGTTCCGCTCGGTCAAGAGCGAGACCGGCGCCAAGCCCTTGAATCCGCGCACCGGCTTCCGCTTCGGCATGGGCGGCTACCAGTCCACGTGGGCGTCGGGCCGGCCCATGGGCCTCGTCGACACCGCCGTCGACTGGGTGTTCCTCGTCGACGACGCCCACGCGCTCACGCCGACCAAGAGCGAGGTCTTGAAGGGCGCGGTGAACGGGACGCAGACGAGCTCCAAGCCCGACGGCCGCATCACCGACCACTACCCGGTGCGCGTCCAGCTCGCGCTCTCCGACCCGCAGTCGGCTCCGGAATAACTTAAAAACGAAAGGCCTGACCCCAGGAAGGGCAGGAAGGGTCAGCGCGCCGTGAACGGCAGCGGGAGCGGGACCGTCGCTCCCTTCGCGTCGACCTTCACGCCGCGCGTGAGCGTCAGCTCGCGCGAGCCGCCGGGGCCGACGACCGAGACCTTGACGGCCGAGCCCGGCGGGCCGTACAGGGCGTCGAGGGCCTCCTCGAAGTCCATGCGCTCGGAGGAGCGCCCGCCGACGCCGTCGAGGACGTCGTTGATCTTGAGGCCGCTCGCCGCGGCCGAGCGCCCCGCCACGATGTGCGTGACCTGGAAGCGGCGGCGCCCGGCGGCGTCGCTCGCGGTCTTGAGCCAGAGGCCGGGGCCCGCTCGCCACCAGGACGGCGCCTCGGCGAGCCTCACGGGGTCGATCAGGCGCACGCGCAGGCGCGCGTCCTCGTCGAGCAGGCGCTCCTTCCCGCGCGGCTTCTTGCCGTCGGCCGCGGGCAGCGGAGCCGCGACGGCGATGGTGCCGCCCGCGCTGACGCGCGCGAGGTCCGCGGCGGGCACGGCCGCGAGCGCGGTGGCGGCGCCGAGGATGGGATACACGCGGCCGCCCGCCGGCTGCAGCTTGTAGAAGACCAGGCGCAGGAGCCGCACGGAGCCGTCGTCGGAGGCGGAAAGGACGCGGGCCCAGACCTTGCTCTTGGGAGGCACGGCGAGGAAGTCCAGCGCCCCGTCGGTCGTCAGACCCGTGGCCGACTCCGCGGAGACCTCGTCGCCCTTCTTGAGGCCGGCCGGCAGGCCGTCGGGGAAGCGGATCCAGAAGGCCTGGTCTGCGCGCAAAGTCCAATCGAGCGGCGCCGCCTCGGCGACCGCGTCGCGGGCCGCCGAGTCCTCGCGCGCGGCCCGGCCGGCCGCCAGGCTGATCTCGCGCCCGGAGAGGTCGTCGGCGCCGCGCGCGAAGTCCGGCGGCGCGGGCGTCGCGGCGCCGGCCAGGGGGAGCGTCTCGAGTCCGCGGCGCACGACCAAGGACAGGCGCTCCTCGGGAGCCGCGGCCAGGACCGCGGCGGCGGCCTCGGCGCGCGTGCGCGGCGCCGCGCGGTTCACGCGCCAGACGCGGTCGCCGGGGCGCAGGCCCATCGCCGACGCCGCGCCCTCGGGCCAAGCCGCGGCGGCGAGCAGCCCGTCCTCGTCCTCGCTGAGGGCCAGTCCGGACGCGGACAGCGCCGCCGAGGCGCGCGGCGGCGCGGCGGTCTCGACGGCGGCCGGCTTCACGGCGGGAGAAGCCTTGGCGGCGGGCGCGGACCTCTTGGCCTTCGCGGCCGCCGCGCGCGCGGCCGGCTTCTTCTTGCGCTTGGCGGCGGCCGACGCGGGCGCCGCGGCGGCCAGCAGCGCGACGAGAAGCGGGATGAGCTTCATTGCGGCTGCACCTGGGGCTTCGTCTTGCGCTTGGCCCTGACCGGCTTCTTCGGCGCGGGCGCGGGAGCCGGCGCGGCGGGCGCGCTTTCCGGGGCGCTCGCGGCGTCGGACTTCTCCAATAAACGTCCTCGGGCTCTCCGCACGTCCTCGGTCACCGCCGCGAGCGTGGCGTCCGCGGGCAGGCGGCGGGCCGCGTCGTCGTCGGCGGGGCCGGTCTCCGCGTCGCCGGCCGCGGCGGCGAGCTTTTCGGCGCGCTTGCGCAGGTCGCGGCGGCAGTCGCGGTCCTCGAGCGAGTCGATCCGGGCCAGCGCCGGCGCGAGCAGCGCCAGGCGCTTGGCCGGGACCGTCTCCGCCTCGGCCTTGTCGACGGTCTTGCCCAAAGCCTCGCTCCAGGCCGCCGCGCGGCGGACCTCGGGGAGCTCGGCCTCGTCGGTCTTGGCCTCGAAGTCGGCCTTGCCGCAGCGGGCGGCGGGGTCCGTCTCGAGCACGGCGAGCGCCTCGTCCCAGCGGCGGGCCGCGCCTATGAAGTCGCACGCCCGCCGTCGCGCGCGCGCCTCGTCGGAGGCCTTCAGAAACCACTTCTGGTCGGCGGCGCGGCGCGAGATCGCGGCGCGCTGGGCGAACAGCTCGGGGAGCACGCGGTCGCAGCCCGACGGCAGCTTGCGCGCGAGAGCGATCGCCGCGTCGGTGCGCGAGGCGCCGTAGGCGCACTGCTGAGGCGAGGAGTCGGCGCGCGCGTCGGAGACGGCCTCCTCGAGCTTGGCCAGCAGGGCCGCCTCGGACGCGGCCTCCTTGCGCCCGGCGTTGGCGCGCTCGAGCAGGCCGCGGTACTGCGGCTTGACCTTGGCCGCGTCGGAGACCAGCTCGGCGAGCGCCGCGTAGGCGGCCTCGGCCGACTTCGGGTCGCAGGACTGCGCGTACTGCAGGGCCTCGGCTTCCTTCTTGAGCGAGAGCTCGTAGTCCGGCGCGACGGGCACCTCGGCGCGCTCCGTGACGACGGTCCCTGAGGCCGCCGAGACGTAGGCCACGACGGCGAAGTTCTTGGTCTCGTCGATCTTGAGCCGGCGCTCGAACGCGTAGGGACCGCCGTTGCGGCGCTTGACGGTCTCCGTCCGGACGCCCTCGAAGCCGCGCGGCGTCTCCAGGAAGGTCGTCTCCTCGATCGCGGCCGACGCGCCCTCGTCGAGGCCGTCGACCCAGTACGCGCCGGAGACCACGGCCTCGTCGCCGAGCTCGTACTGGCCGAGGCGGGTCGGGTCCTGCAGGTGGACGCCGGCGGAGCGCAGCTTGGGAACGCCGGCCGGCGCGGGAGCCCCCGACACGGCGGTCTCCAGCGAGGAGAGCAAGGCGGGCTTGACGGCCAGCGTCGCGGCGACCTGCGTCAAAGCCTCGAGGTCGCGCGCCGTGTCCTTCTCGGCGCTCAGCGCCGCGGTCCGGGCTTCGGCCAGCGCCAGGCCGCGGCGGCGGCGCTCGTCGCGAAGGTAGCGGCGGAGCAGCATGCGCAGGTCGTCGGACGCGGCGCCGCGCTCCACGTCGTTCTTGAGGAGCACGTCGACGCCGGACGCGCCGCGCGCGGTCTCGACGGCGACGAAATGCTTGGCGGCGTCCGCGTTCGGGCGGGGGCCGCCCAAGAAATCCTCGAAGAAGGGCTTCGCCAGGGCGGCCGGCTCCTCGACGCGGTCGGCGCCGCGCCGTGCGGCGAAGTCCTTGCCCCACGCGGTGTCGAACAGGTTGGGCAGGCCGTCGGGCTCGGCCAGGCTCGCGCTCGAGGAGGCCAGCGCGAAGCGCTCCTCGTCGGCGGCGGCCGCGGCGTCGGCGAGCGCGTGCAGGCGCGGCGTCATCGCGCCATCCGAGGGCAGGACGCGGCAGCCGGCGAACGCGGGGGCCAGGCGGTGGCAGGCCTCGGCCGACGCGGCCAGTCCCTCGAGCGCCTTCCAGTGGACCGCGATGAGGCGGCGCTCCGGGCCGCGGCCCTGCAGGACGACGTAGCCGCGCTCGCTCAAGGTCGCGACGCCGGACTCGCCGAAGGCCGAGACGAAGGCGTCCAGCGGAGCCGCCGAAGCCGCGGCGCAGAGCAGAAGGGAGGCCGCGAGGATCGCGGCTCCTCTCATAGGTGGAAGCGGGTCCCGGCCTGCTTGAGCTCGTCCAAGGCCTTGTCGACCTCGGGCTCGTCCGCCTCCAGGAACGCGACGGCGGCCGCGACGTGGGCGCGGTCGGCGGCGATCATCTTGGAGAGCTCCTCCTGCATCTTCTGGAACTCGGCGGCGAACTCCTGATGGGCGTCCGTCACCCGCACCTTGACCGGCACGGCGAGGTTGCCGTGGCGCACGCGCGCGACGCCGGCCGAGATCACGCGCAGGGGACCGGCGAAGCGGTGCGACCAGAACAGGGTGAGCAGTCCGCCGGCCAGCAGGGAGATCGCGGAGGCGAGCAGCAGCGGGGCGCGCAGGGCGCCGTTGATCCACTCGAGCGAGTGGAAGATCTGGTGCGACTCGACCGAGGCTTCCTGCACGCCGCGCCAGACGCTGAGCGCGGTGAGCCCGAGGCTGGCCGAGATCAGGATCAGGACGTAGCCGACCATCTGGAGCTGAAGCGGCGCGTCCACCCAATACTGCTGACGCTTGTAGGCGGGCTTGGCGGGCTTATGCGGCGTCGTCATTGGAGAGAATCGTAACTTTTTAGAGGGGAATATTGTCAATCAAGCGCGTCTTGCCCAAGTAGGCGGCGACGAGCAGGCGGCGCGGCCCGCGCAGGTCCCGGGCGGGCTCGAGGGTGGCGGAGTCCGCGAGCGACGCATATTGGAGCTTGAGACCGGTCCCGTTCAGGGCTCGCTTGACCGCGAATGAGACGGTCGAAGGACGAGCGCCGCGCTTGCGGGCGGCTTGGGCCCCGGCTTCGAGCGCTTTCCGCAGGGCCGGGGCTGCGCCGCGCTCAGCGGGAGAGAGATAGGCGTTGCGGCTCGACATGGCGAGCCCGTCGCTTTCGCGAACGATCGGGACTCTCACGATGGCCGTCGGAACGTCCAAATCCTCGGCCATCCGTTCCAGGATCCCGACTTGCTGAAAGTCCTTCTCGCCGAAGTAGGCGCGGTCGGCCGGGACCTGGTTGAATAATTTCATGACGATCGTCGCGACGCCGCGGAAATGCCCGGGACGATAGCGGCCGCAGTAGAGCTCCGAAAGCCCTTCGACTTCCACGTGAGTCCGGAACCCTTGGGGATACATCTCGTCCACCGAAGGCGCGTAAACGGCGGAGGCCCCCGCCGCGGCGACCAGCTTGCGATCGGCGGGAAGGGCGCGGGGGTAGCGCCCGTAATCCTCGTCGGGGCCGAACTGAAGAGGGTTCACGAATACAGAGACGACGACGCGATCGCATTCGCGGGCGGCCCGCTCGACGAGAGCGGCATGACCCGCGTGCAGCGCTCCCATGGTCGGGACGAGGCCCACGGTCAGTCCCTTGCCGCGCCAGCCGGCGACGAGGGCGCGGACGGCCTTGCGGGTGCGCACGAGCGCCGCCGTCCGGCTCACAGGTTCCTCGAGAAGAAGCCGGCGACGCGCGTGTCGAATTCCACGCCGGCGGCCTCGCGGCACTTGGCGTGGTAGGCGCCGGGCACGATCCACAGCTGCTTGGGCTCGCGCGCGGCCTCGAAGACGCGGCGCACGTCGTAGACGGGCATCAGGTCGTCCTTCTCGCCGCCGATGACGAACAGCGGGCGCGGCGCGATGCGTCCGGCGGCCTCGACGGGATTGAAGGAGTCGATCTTCGGGTCGCCCACGCGCAGGCGCAGGATCCACATGGCGATCAGGATGAGCGGGAAGCGCGGGACCTTCAGGTTGTTCCAGCTCCAGCGCGTGACCACGCCCTGATAGTCGGAGTAAGGGCTCTCGACGACGGCGCAGCGGATGTCGGGGTGCTCGGGCAGGGCGGCGACGGTCACCGCGGCGCCCATGGACAGGCCGAACACGCCGACGCGGTCCGAGTAGTCGGGCTTGTTGGCGCGCAGCCAGGCCACGGCGGCGCCGAAGTCGATGGTCTCCAAGCCGCCGATGGTCGTGATCTCGCCCTCGCTCTCGCCGTGGGAGCGGAAGTCGAAGTACAGCAGGTTGAAGCCGGCGGTCTCGTTGAGGAAGTAGGTCTGCTTGAGCAGCTCGCCCTTGTTGTCGCCCCAGCCGTGGCACATGATGAGGGTGCGCTTGTCGCCGTTGGGCGAGGGGATGAACCAGCCCTTGAGCTCGAGGCCGTCCGGGGTCTTGAAGGCGACCTTCTCGTAGGGGAGGCCGAACTGCTCGGGGAACACCCACATGGGCGACATCGCGGGCGGGTGCATGACGACGCCGGAGCCCCACCAGCAGATGCCCAGCACCGCCGCGAGCAGCAGCAGGGCGACGACGGGCCAGAAGATCATGCCTTGGCGGTGAAGGTGTGCTCGGGCCCGGGGAAGACGCCCTCGCGGACTTCGCGGCAGTATTCGGAGACGGCGGCGACCTCGGCGGCGCGCAGGTCGGCGTAGCGCTTGACGAACTTGTGCGGCGCGCCCTCGGTGAGGCCGAACAGGTCGTCGCTGACGAGGACCTGTCCGTCGCAGTGCACGCCGGCGCCGATGCCGATGGTGGGCACCTGCAGGCGCTTGGTGATCTCCCGAGCGAGATCGTCGGGCACGCACTCGAGCACGACGGCGCAGACGCCGGCGCCCTCGAGGACGCGCGCTTCCGTCAAGATCCTTTCGGCGTCTTGAGGCTTGCGGCCCTGGACCTTGTAGCCGCCCAGGCGGTTGACGGCCTGCGGTGTGAGGCCCAAGTGGCCGAAAACGGGGACGTTCACCTTGATCAGTTCCTTGATGATCGGGGCGACTTCCATGCCGCCCTCGAGCTTCACGGCGTGAGCGCCGCCTTCTTTCAAGAAACGGCCCGCGTTGTGGGCGGCTTCCTTCGCGTCGAGCTCATAGCTGAGATAAGGCATGTCGGCGACGAGCAAGGCGCGGCCGAGGCCGCGCTTGACGGCCTTCACGTGGTGCATCATCTCGTCCATCGTGACGGGCAGGGTGCTGTCGTAGCCGAGCTTGGTCATGGCGACCGAGTCCCCGACCAGGACGACGTCGACGCCGGCTTCCTCCGCCACGCGCGCGGTGGGGAAATCGTAGGCGGTGAGCATGGCGATCTTGAGGCCCTTGCGCTTCATGTCCACGAGGGTGGCGACGGTCACGGGCTTCTTCGTGTCGGCCGCGTAGACGGGGGCTTCTTTTTGGGGCTTATTCGCCATGAGGAGCGAGTCTATCAATTCAGGGGGAGGCCGAGAAAGACCCCTGGCAGGCTACGGCCAGAGATGGACGGTCTTCGGATCGGGCTTCAGCGCGGCGAGCAGCTCTCTCGCCGTGCGGCGGCCGTCGGGCTTCCATGAGCCCGCGACGTCCGCGAGCGGGGCCAAGGCGAAGGGGCGGCCGGCCATCGCGGGATGCGGGACGGTGAGCCAGGGGGTCTTCACGCGCAGCGCGCCGCAGGCGACGACGTCCACGTCGAGCTCGCGCGAGCCCCAGCGCGCGCCGGGGCGCCGGCCCGCCTCGGCCTCCAAGACCTTGGCCTCGAGCAGGAGTCCCATGGGAGTGCGCGTCGACTCGAGCGCGATCGCCATATTCAGATAGGGCTTGTCGCTGGGGCCGACGGGGGCCGTCTCGTAGATGCGCGAGAGCTTGGTCACGCGGACGCCGTCCCACGTCCGGACGCTCGCGACGGCGCGGCGGAGGGCGGCGGCGCGGTCGCCGAGGTTGGCGCCCAGCAGGAGCAGGACCTTCACTTGCGCGTGGTGTGGAGCCGGTGGCGGCGGTCGGCTTCCTCGAGGGCCGCGATGGCCAAGGCGCACACGATCAGGGCGACGACGTGGGCCAGGCGCAGGCGGTGGGTGATGCCGCCCTCATAGACGAACACGGTCCACAGCAGCCAATACAGACAGCCGATGACGACTTGGGACGCGACGAGGACGACGGCGAGGTGGATGGGATCGTAGTGGGGCTCGGCGGGATCGTCGTGGGCCTCGAACAGGTCGACCCAGCGCCTCCAGAGTCCCTTCATTTGAGCCCCAGCAGGTCGTGCATGTCGTACAGGCCGGGCTTCCTCTTCGTCACCCAGAGGGCGGCCTCGAGGGCGCCGAGGGCGAACACGTCGCGGCTCTCGGCGCGGTGGGTGAGGGACAGGCGCTCGAAGGGGCCGCCGAAGACCAGCTCGTGGTCGCCGACGACGTCGGAGATCCGCACGGAGGCGATCTCCACCTTCTGCGCGGTTCCGCGCCCGTCGCGCACGGCCTGGGCCAAGCGGATGGCGGTGCCGGAGGGGGCGTCCTTCTTGCCCGTATGATGGGTCTCGACGACGGCGGCGTCGAAGCCGGGCAGGCGCTTGGCGGCCTCGGCGGCGAGCCAGGCCATCAAGGTCACGCCGCGGCTGAAGTTGGGGGCGGAGAAAACGGGGACTTTCTTCGCGGCGGCGGCGACCTGGGCGCGCTGGACGTCGTTGAGGCCGGTGGTGCCGGTCACGAAGGCGATGCCGGCGCGGGCGCAGGCGGCGGCGTAGTGGACCGAGGCTTCCGGCACGGAGAAGTCGATGGCGGCGGCGACGGCGCCGGCCTCGTCGGCGAACTCGGCGGCGCGCGCGCGGTCGACGCGGGCGACGAGGTGAAATCGGGGGTCGGTGGAGGCGAGGGCGGCGACTCGGGAGCCGGTGCGGCCGGTCGCGCCGCAGACGGCGATCTTGAGGGGCGTCGTCACGAGGAAAATCCTACTTAATATCGGTGATGGTGGCGGGTCTTGTGGTGGCGGCGGATGTGATGCCGGGCGAAGAAGAGCAGGACGAGCCCCAGGAAGACGAATGCCGCCGTCAGCGCGATTCGGGGGACGCCGAAATCGCCCGTGCTCGTGTTCGGTTCGACGGCGATGGTGTTGTTCATCCTGTTGATTGAGACGCTTCCCGGACCGGCTTGTGTCGCTCTTGAATCTTGTAACCGGCCCCGGCGAAGGCCGCAACGGTCAGGCCGTCAAGCTTCGGTGACGACTGCTCGACGCGGGGCCCATGGAAATCGGGGGCGACGGGGACTATAGTATTAAAGAGGCCCGATATGAGACACGAACTGACGCTCAACGAGTATTTCAAGCAGGCGGCGGCGCCGCGGGCGGCGGACAATCCTCGTCCGCCGGCTCCGTTCCTGACGATCTCCCGGGAGGAGGGCGCGGGCGGACACGAGCTGGCCGACGCCCTGCTGGCGCGGTTCGCGCAGGAAAAGGATCCGCTCTTCACGGGCTGGAAGGTCTTCGACAAGGAGATCTGCGAGCGCGTGGCCAAGGATCCCGGGCTCAAGGTGCCGCTCGAGGACTTGCTCAACGAGCAGTTCCACACGGGGCTCGACGAGCTGCTGCGCACGGTCGTGGCGCAGCTGAGCCCGCAGGCGAAGGTGGACCATCACATGTTCCGCACGGTTCGCAGCATCTGCGGTGTGGGCAAGGCGATCGTGATCGGGCGCGCGGGGGTGATGATCTCGCGCGACATGCCGCTGGGGGTGCACGTGCGGCTCGTGGCGTCTCGCAAGTCGCGGCTGGCGCGGGTGCGGCGCGACTACGGGCTGCCCGAGGCCGCGGCGGAGAAGAGGCTGGACCAGCGCGAGGAGGAGCGCGAGCGGATGATGCGGACGCACTTCAACAAGAGCCTCGCCGACCCGCTGCTCTACGACTGCGTCTGGAACGCGGACACGGTCACGTTCGAGTCGATGGCCGACTCTCTCGTCGCGCTGATCCGCCGCCGGAACGCGCGCTCGGCGCTCGTCGCGGCGGCGGGGGCGGAGAGCCGGCGCATCTAGGGTCTCGACGCCTGAAAAAAGAACTGCCCCCAAGGGGAATCGAACCCGCTCTATTGAACCCGAGACTCAACTTTGGGCGACCAGGCGACGTTCTGGAGGGAAACCGGGCAACGCCATATTTCTCGCCTGGCTAAATCCGCAATGAAGCTGACTTCCGGAATCATACGCCCGCCGCCGCGCGGCTTCATGAAGCTTAAGCTGAAGGCGAGCTGGCGCGAGTCCGGCGACCAAACGATGCCTCGGCTATAAGCGAGATCCGCGCTCACGTCGGGATCGCGAACCAGTCCCGTGTCGAGCGCCTCGAAGCTCTTCTTCCCGCAGTCGTAAAGCACAAGCCGGCCGTCGCGGGACGTGAAGGCGATCCGACTCCCGTCGGGTGACCAGGCAGGGCTGCTTCCGCCGGCGCCGAGTTCCACCCGCTTGCCGGTGGCCAGGTCGACGACGGCTAACCCTGATTCGCCATGCATGGAATCCGCCGTCACCATGCGGCGACCGTCCGGCGAGAAGGAGGTTTCGGAAAAACATTTCTCGTCCCCAGGCAGGTCGGTCTGCTTGCCTGAATGCGGATCGAGAAGGGCTCTCTTATTTCCCCCGTTGCAAACCAACAGCCGATCTGCGGGTCGATCGTATTCGACGTGGAAGTACCTGCGAGTAGCGGGAATGAGGACGCGGCGGCCGGATCCGTCGGTCTGCACCGCCTCCAACTGATCCGACGTGTACTCGGTCGAGGACAAATCGACGGTGTAGTAGATTTCTTCGCCGCTCCGGGACAGGAAGGCCCTTTCGAATTCATGGTCCATCTCGGCCGTGCGCTGAAAGAGCGTGGTGCGGATGATCCACCACGCTCCCTTGAGCGATCGGGATCCGAGGAGGTATTCCCAGTCGCTTTTCCAGTTGTGGTACAGCTTCACTTTCTTTTTTCCGGGCGGTCGTTGCACGATCGTTCGCAATCGCCCGTCCGCTACGTCAAGGGCCATTAAATCCGGAGCGATCAGATAGATGGTCTTCCCGTCCGCGGACCATTGTGGCGACCTGAGATTGACGTTCTTCTCGGTGGGATGAAAAAGAGTCTTGCCGCCGGGCCAGGGATTGCCGACGGCCCAGCGCCAGTCTCGCGAGAAGACCATTGGGCGATCGTTCGCGAATCCGGCAACGGGCTTCAGCTTCAGGCTGGCGGCGACGAGGACTTCCTGGCGCTGTTTTTTCACGGCGCTTTCCGAATGAAAAGCCAGGGCCGTTTTCAGCTCCTTGCGCGCCTGCGGCGTCGGCGCGTTGCGCAATGCCAATTCGCCCATCGAGCGGCCGGCGCCAATGCGTCCTATGGCGTAATAGGACACGGCGATCCAGCTGTAGGCTTGGAAGTCCCCCGGGACTTTTCGCAGGTACGCGCGATAATCGTCGATCGCGGCCGAATATTCGCCTCGGGCGAAGGCGCATTGACCCATGGCGCCGTCGATGGCTGGAGAATTCGGTGCGAGGCGCCTGGCGTGCGCGATGTCGCGGTCCGCTTCATCGCAACGTCCCTGCGAGACGAGTTCCTGACTCCGCGATATGAGCAGGCTGTAATCGTTCGGCGCCCGGTCGAGGGCCTTGCCGAGGAACTCCGTCGCCGAGACATGATCGCCGCGTGCCGTGTCAACGTAGGCGACCGCCGAAAGGGCGCCTAAGTCCTTGGGATTTCTGCGGAACATGCTGTCCGCGAGCTTTTGCGCCTCGTCGTTACGACCTTGGGCGACCCGAAGACGGGTCATAGCGTACCCGCCGCACGAGTCGTCCGGGCGCGCGGCGACCGCGATCGCGGCGAATTTCTCCATGCCCTTCAAATCGCCTTGGTTCTCTTTCGCGGCGGCGCCACTGCATGCCCATTCTCCGAAATTGTCTCGCGGCGAGGTGGCCATCCGCTGCCATTGGTCCTTGGCTTCGGTCGTGCGCCCTTCTTGAGCCGCCAAACTGCCGATCATCATGTGCACTTGCCCGAAGTCGCCGAGTTCATCAGCGCGGCGAAGGTCTTCGCGGTAAGCTCCGAAGTCGGCCTTGTGATAATCGATGGACGCCTGCTGGATGTAGCCCATGGGATCGAGAGGGTTGGAGCGCAAGACTTCCCGGACTTCGAACGCAGCGCGCTTCCAGTCGTCAACCCACATGAGCGTCCCTGCCCGACCTAAATGATAAAGATGCGGCTCCATCCCGCGATCAGGGAGGTTATTGAGAAAATCCAGAGCGGCTTCTGGGCGGCCGTCGACCGCGAATTCCTCGGCTTGAAGAAGTCCCGCGGCAAGACGGAGTGCGTGGTTGGTCCCGTCTTTTTTTAGGCCCTCCGTCGCCAAGCGCCAGCCTTCGGGATAGTCGTCGAGAGCGAGGATTAGGAGCGCGTACGCGGTTCCGTCGTTCGGATGGGCGGCCAGGTTTGCGCGGCATTCGCGGATGAGCTCGTCGTAGCGGCCCATATCGATCATGGCAGTTTGATAGGCGGTTTGGATTCGGAGATTCGAGGGATCTGCTGCGACGGCATGACGGAACAGGCCGAGGGCCTCTTCCTTTCTGCCTTGGACGAAGGCGGTGCGGCCTTGATCGACGAAGGCCGTACCGGGTGACGACGGCTCGCGAGCGCATGCCGCGGCGCAGACTAGGAGCGCCAGCACCGTTCGCCGACGCGTCGCGCCGAAATTACAAATCATCGGGACAGGGTAGCCCCGTCCCGTGATAAGCGCAAGGCTTGTGATCGCGCTTCAAGAGTCCGAGAGCAGGCGGAGAAGATTCGGACGCCGCCAATGGGTTCGGCCGCCTCGAGCGGGGCATCGGCTTCAATGGATGTCCATCTCCAGGCTCAAGTACGTCTATCCGGTCCAGCCCGGCTCTCTCTGCCGCGGCATGCCGACGGCTCATTCGGCGCCGCCGTTGGCGGGGAAGATCGTTTCCGATGAGCATGACCAGTACGTCTGGCCTTACGGCGAGGGGAAGATGCGGGGGCAGGCGATCGAGCCCCTCTATGCGTCCGTTCCCTTCGCCGCGGAGAAGGACCCTCAGCTGCACGAACTCCTGGCGCTAGTCGACGCCCTGCGGGTCGGCCGCGCGCGGGAAAGATCCCTCGCGGCCGAAGAACTCGAATTCCGGATCGGTCATAAGAAGGCGTGAACAATCTGGAGATGCTGGCGTCGGTCGCGAAGGGACTCGGTCCTCAAATTTCAACATCCCTTGGACTCGAAGGGCCCCCTCTGCCGGTGGGAGTATCAGGGAATTCTTGTGGACGTCATGCCCATCGAGGGCGGGGTCCTCGGTTTCTAGAACCGTTGGTATCCCGAGGGTTTCGACCATGCCGTGCCGGTGCGCCTTCCTGATGGCCAGGAGATCAGAATCTTCTCGCTGCCTTACCTCATCGCTTCGAAGCTCGAGGCGTTCAAGGACCGCGGCCACGATGACTTCATGGGCAGCTCAGTCTTTGGACTGAACCGAGAGCGCGCGGTTCTTGAAGTCAATGTCGCCCCAGGCCAGATGGACGAGTTCGTCACCTGGATATCGGCCAAGGCTAGGTCGGCGAGGCGCTTGGAGCGCCCTACGCGCTTGCGCAGCCGGCGGCCATCGACGTTGTAGTCGAGGTACCAATAGACGCCTTTCTTGCCTGACCGCTGGTAAATTCGTGCCATGGCGCGCCCTAGAAACGCGCCTGGGCCAATTTAGGTTCATGGCCATAGTGTGGCACAAGCGCCAGGGGCGAAAATAAAGACGGGGACCGCCTTTCGGCTATCCCCGTCGATAAACACGCCATTTTAGAGTCTGCCCCCAACGAGAATCGAACTCGTGTTTCAGCCTTGAAAGGGCCGCGTCCTAACCGTTAGACGATGGAGGCGTAAATCGAAAAAAACGTGAGCCCGGTGGGATTCGAACCCACGACCCCTCGCTTAAAAGGCGAATGCTCTACCCCTGAGCTACGAGCTCGATTCCGGTGATTGTACTAAAGAAACCTTAAGGCGGGCAGATCGGGGTGCTCAGGCCGGCCAGGCGTACACGGCGCAGTCGTCGACCGTCTTGCCGTTGGGGCGGAAGCCCAGCGCCTCGCCGCGGCCCTCGACGACGCTGCGCGAGGCGTAGATCGTGCCGGGCTCGGCGTACTTCTGCATGTGCCCGGCCAGGTCGATGCACCCGTCGGACATCTCCTCCATGCGCACCTTGTCGTCGAAGAGCACCGTGCCGGAGTTGATCCCGCAGCGGACCGCGAAGTCGGCCTTGATCGCCTTGACCTCGCGGTTGAACTTCTCGAGCCCGCGGATGAGGTCCTGACCGGAGAGCACCGCGTCCTCGAGGGAGGAGAAGCAGATCATCACCCCGTCCGGCGTCCAGGCCGATTTGAGCGCCCCGTGCTTGCCGATGCAGGACTCGACGAACTTGCGGTAGTGCCGGAAGTCGCGCTCGGCCAGAGCCGGGTCCTCGCCGTGCTTCATCCCGGTGGAGTTGACCACGTCGACGGCGAGGAACGTGACCTCCTTCTTCTGCTCGTCGAGGATCCGCTTGGCCTGCGCGTAGACCTCGAGCACGTTCTCGCGGTTCGTCGAGGCGCCGGCCGCGAGCGCGGCCAGCTTGCCGGACACGTCGGCCTTGGCCGCGGCCTCCTGGGCCACGGCGACCTTCTCGAGCTCCTTCATCGTCAGGATCTCGACCTGCAGCCGGCGCCACGTCGCGCGGAAGCCCCAGGCGACCAGGGCCAGGATCGCCGCGATGAAGTACGGCGTCAGGTCGGCACCGCGGAACTCGTGCGGCGCGCGCCGCAGCGCTTCGGTGAGCGGCGCCATCGCGCGATCGAACACGCGCTGGACCGGCGCGATGATCCCGATGGGGGAATGGGGGAAGAAAAGGCGGATGGTGTGCGGGACGGCCGCGACCACGATGCCGACGATCGCCGCGATCTCGAGCGCCTCGGCGAGCACGCGCAGAGACCGCAGGAGGAAGAGCTTGGGCCCGTTCATTCCGGACCCAGTATAGAATTTTCGAGGACCGGCTGGGAACTATTCGTGCGAGAAGATGATTCTTTCCACCCGGCTCGTCGCCACCGGCATGTTGACGCGCATCCAGAAGAGGATCTCCTCGGGCTGCGGCTCGCGGCGCTCCGGCCGCTCGGCGCGCATGAGCTCGCGCGCGGCGGTCATCTGGGCGGGGGCCAGCACCCGGGAGAGGGCGGCGGCCAGCTGCTTGCGGCGGGGGGCCGAGAAATGGGCGATCGGAGACGGCATCGTGTCGGTCATAGTGCCTACATGATACCGGCACGCGGCGCAAACGCCGATGAGCCGCGACAACGGCGGGACTTGGCCGCGCTCAATAGGTCGTCCGGACCAGAAAGCGCCTAGGCCTTCGCGCGAGGGCTACTTTTCCTTGCGCCCGAGCTGGGTCAGCGTGTGCACGTCGACCTTGAACAGCTCGGTCGCCTTGTGGTGGCCGACGGGCAGCATCTGGTCGAGCGTCTGCCACCAGAACCCGCCGCACACCGAAGAGCGCATCGCGCACGAGGCCACGGTGTAGAGGATGAGCAGGTCCTTGCGCCCGCCGTCCACGTCGTCGGGCGCCAGCCACCAGTAGCCCTTGAGCTGGTCCTTCTCGACGTAGCCGAAGCTGGACAGCATCAGCTTCTGCTGCGGCAGGGCGTCGGCGACGGTGTCGAAAGAGCGCTCGAGCGCCATGCCCACCGGGTTGTCCTCGGGGTAGAGCTCGACGCCGATCATGTCCGCGTTCTTGCCGAAGCCCTGCGCCGTGTAGCGCTTGAGCCAGCCCGACAGCGAGTGCGCGCGGTCGGGCGCCGTCGCCTCCCACCAGTACAGCGTGGCCATCGTCTCGGTCTCGGGGTCGAGCTCCTTGGCCTTCGCCGCGCCCGCCATGTAGATCTTGAAGACCTGATCGAGGCTCAGCGGCTCGGAGGCCCCGCCCAGCCAGTCGCCGTTGATCTCGCTGCCGATCTCCCAAGAGGAGATCTGGCCTTTATAATGGAGGACGATGTTCTTCACGCGCTCCGCGTACGCCTCCGGCGTGAGCGTCTTCGGCCACTGCGTCGTGTCGAGGATCGAGCCGATCACCTTGAGGTTGCGCTTGCGCAGCTCCTTGAGCACGCCGTCGTACTCGTTGAAGGAGCGCAGGGACGCGTACTCGAAATCCTCTCCGTTGGGCCGGAACACGACGCGCACCCAGTCCGAGCCCGAGCGCTGCGCCGCCTCCGCGAGCCAGTCGATGTCGTCCATGCGCTTGCTGATCAGCGAGTCGTCGAAGGTGAGGCCGAAGCGCTCGTTCTTGGCGCGGCGCGCGTCGAGGGCGAGCTGGAGCCCGTGCTCGTAGAGCTCCTTCTCCCAGGCCAGCGCGGTCCGGCGCAGCGCGTCCTCGAAGGCGGCGGCGCGCTTGGGCGCCTCCTTCACGCGCTCCGCGTCGGCCATGCCCTTCTTCGCGTCGTCGGCCAGGCTCTTGGCCTTCCGGCCCGGCTCGTACAGCGGCTGCCAGTCGGTCGTGCGCCGCTTCCAGGATTCCTTGAAGAGGCGGTACTGCGTGAGCGCGATCTCCTCGTCGAGGAACACCGCCGCGCCGTCCGTGAAGCCGTTGCCGCCGTTGTCGGCCCCGACCTGGCTGTAGCCGTCTTCCTTCACGGGCCACACCAGCTCGAAGCGCGCCGGTCCGCCTTCCCACGTTGCCGTGAGCAGCGGGCCCGCCTGCGCCAGCTTGACCCGCGACGGCGGGGCCTTCTCGTCGACCGGGAAGGCCCAGAAGGCGGGCTTCTCGGGATCGGGGTTCTTGTCGTCGGCGCGCGCCAGGCGCGCGAGCAGGCCCGGCAGCGTCAGCGGCGCGCCTTTCTCGTCGTAGGCGAACAGCTTGACGGCGGCGGCCTTCGCCGGAACGGCGACGGAGGCCGCGATCAATAACGCGGCGATCACGGGCGGTTCTGCCTCCAGCGGCGCCAGCCCTGCTTGAGCTCGCGCCAATGGCCCTCGCCGAAAAAGAGGAAGTAAGGAAGCAGGCCCGTCGCCAGCTCGACCTTCGTGTCGAGGCCGTTCGTGAAGAACTCGAGCGCGAGCCAGACCGCCGCGAGGCCCGCCAGCCAGCGCATCTTGACCGGCAGGATGAACATGACCAGCACCTCGCGGTCGGGCAGAAGCCGCGCGAAGGCCAGGAACGCCGCGAGGATGATGAAGGCGTTGCCGAAGTACGCGCCCGTGGCGACCGCGCCGGCCGCCGTCGCCAGCACGCCGATCAGGAGGAAGACCGTGAACTTGAAGTCGCCCCAGGCGTGCTCGAGCGCCTGCAGGATGGAGTAGAGCATGAGGATCCAGAGGATCATCAGGATCAGCCACTGCGGTCCGCTCGGCGGGGGGACGAAGAGGAAGCTGATCACGCGCCAGACCTCGCCGTGGCGCAGGGCGACGGGATCGAGACCCAGCATGTCGGCGAACTCGGGCTTGAGCACCTCGAGCACGCCGACGAGCACGGTCATCCCCGTGATGAACACCGGCAAGCCCGGCGCCGCGAGAAAGCCGAAGCGCCGCTCAAGCTTGTCGACCCAGGCTCCGTCCATAGGCGGCGATCTTACCAAATCATTCTCCTAAAACGCGGTGCCAGGCTTGTCGAACTCCGCGTACGCGGAGTCGAGTTTGGTAGAGTAGGTCATGTCCTCGGGGGATTGGCGCGCGGCTTTGAAGACGTCCGTGCCGCACGCGCGCTTCGACGAGCCTCTTGCGAAGTACACGACATTCAAGATCGGCGGACCCGCCGACGCGATCGTCGACGCTCAATCGACGGAAGATGTCCTCGCGGTCCTTCGCGTCGCGCGCGACCATGGCGTCCCTCTCTTCGTCCTCGGCTGGGGCTCCAACATCCTGGTGAAGGACCGCGGCGTGCGCGGCATCACTCTGCGCCTGGCGGGGGAGTTCACGCGGGTCGAATTCCTGGACGGCGGCCTCGTGCGCGCCGGCGCGGCCGTGCGCGTGCCGCAGCTCGTCGTCGCCTGCGCCGAGCGCGGCCTCGCCGGCCTCGAGCCGATCGTGGGCGTCCCCGGCTCCGTCGGCGGCGCGCTCGCGATGAACGCCGGCACGCGCGACGGAGAGATCGGCCCATTCGTGGAGGAGATTCTCGCGGCCGATCGCCGGACGCTGAACGCGCGAGTTTTCTCAAAGCCCGAACTCGCGTTCTCTTATCGAGAAGGTCCGCTCGAAAATCTCGTCGCGTTGTCCGTTTTACTTCGGTTGAAGCACGGAATCAAAGGTGATATAATGGCCGTCGTCGCCCGTTATCAGCAGAAGCGCCAGCTCACCCAGCCCATCCATACCTTCAACGTGGGATCCACCTTCAAGAATCCGCCCGGCCGCTTCGCCGCCCAGATGATCGAGGAGCTCGGTCTCAAGGGACGCGCCGTCGGCGGCGCCCGCGTCTCGCCTCTTCACGCCAACTTCATCGAGAACTTCGCCGGGGCCAAGGCCTCCGACGTCCTCGCTCTCGTCGACCTCATCCGCGAGCGAGCCCGCGCGATCTTCGGCGTCGGGCTCGAACTCGAGATGAGGATCGTCGGTGAATAGCCTCTCCTCCTCCCGCCGCCGCTTCCGCGTCGTCGCGCGCCCGCAGGAGCGCCAGCGCCGCGCGCGCCTGCTCGCCGCGGCCTTCGCGGTCCTGATCCTCGGCGCCGTCGCCCTCGCGGCCGCGCGCCACGCCGCCGCCGAGCTCAAGCGCGCCGTCCTCGCGCGCGCCTCCGGGCCCGCCGCGCCCGAGGCCGCCGCCGTCGACGGAGTGCCGGAGCCGATGCGCTCCTTGGCCCAGGCCGCGGCGGACGCGGTGACGGGCTCCGCCGGCGAGAAGGCCGCCGCGCTGAAGGAGAAGTTCCCGTGCATCGCCGACGTCGGCGTGCGCCGCGCCTGGGGCGACAAGCGCTCGACGCTGACGCCCGTGCTGAAGAAGGCCGTCGCTCCCGCTCTGCGCCGCGGCCGGGCCGCCGGGTTCCTCGGCGACGACGGGACCGTCTTCGCCGCGCCGGAGGGCGTCTACCCGCTCGCCGGGCCGACCGTCGACGCCGGCGAGGCCGCCCCGGCCGAGCTCAAAGCGCTCGCGCGCGAGTGGCCCGCGCTGTCGGCGCCGAACGCGTTCCCCGCGCCGCTGTCGCAGATGGCCTACGTGTCCGCCAAGGGAGAGGATCCCTACTGGGAGGCCCGGCTGACCGACGGCACGACGGTCGCCTGGGGCGGCCTCGAATGGACGAAGGAGAAGCTCGAGCGGCTCGGCGAAGCCCTGGCCGACGCCCGTTCCAAATCGCCGGGGTCGTTTACGGCCGATATGCGCTGGTTCGAGGACGGCAAGGTGCTGCTCAAGCCGCTGGGCCTGCGCACCGCCGGACCGGCGCTCGCCGGAGCTCACGGAGGCGTGAAATGAAGCGCATTCGCAGGAACGGGCCGGAACTCGTCGCGGGCCTCGACATCGGCAGCGGACGCGTGACCTGCCTCATCGGCGAGCCGGATCCGTCCAACGGCGTGGTCAAGGTGCTCGGCGGCGCCAGCGTCCCGTGCCGCGGTCTAAAAGGCGGCGTCGTGATCGACATCCACGAGGCCTCGATGGCCGTGACCCGCGTCGTCGAGCAGGCCGAGTCCGCCGTGAAGGCGACCGTCTCCTCCGTGTGGCTCGGCGTGCGCGGCAGCCACCTGCAGTCCTTCAACAACCGCGGCGCGTACAACATCGCGCGCACCGACCGCGAGATCACCGCCGACGACATGAACGCCGTCGTCTCCAGCGCGCGCG
The DNA here is from genome assembly GCA_035606075.1 of Elusimicrobiota bacterium. Taxonomy (GTDB): domain Bacteria; phylum Elusimicrobiota; class Elusimicrobia; order UBA1565; family UBA9628; genus GWA2-66-18. Next base: position 730 of record DATNGC010000142.1, on the reverse strand, counting down.
CCATCCCTCTCTCCTCCGACCGCGAGATCCTCCACGTCGTGCCGCAGGGCTTCTCGCTGGACCGCCAGCGCGGCGTGCCGCACCCCGTCGGCATGGAGGCGTCCCTGCTCGAAGTCGACGTCCACCTCGTGACCGCCTCCAGCGCCCACCTCAACAACATCATGAAGACCGTCGCGCAGGCGGGCTTCGAGGTCGTCGAGCCCGTCTACGGGCTCCTCGCCGCGGGCGAGACCCTGGTCACGCCCGAGGAGCGCGAGCTCGGCTGCGTGCTCATCGACTTCGGCGGGCAGTCCATCTCGCTGGGCGTCTACTGCGAGGGCGCGATCAAGTACTCGAAGGAGATCTCGCTCGGCTCCGACTCGATCACGCGCGACCTCGCGGTCGGCCTCAAGACCTCGGTCGCCACCGCCGAGAAGATCAAGCTCGAGCACGGCATCGCCCACCCCGGCCTGCTCAACGGCGACGCGGACATCGACTGCAGCGCCATCGACGGGCGCACCCCGATGCGCATCAAGACCAGCACGATGATGAACATCATCCTTCCGCGCGTCGAGGAGATCTTCAGCGTCATCGCCGACGAGCTGCAGAGCTCCAACTACGCCGACGTGATCGTCCCCGGCGGCGCGATCCTGACCGGCGGCGGCTCGATGATGCGCGGCACGCTCGAGGCCGCCGAGCAGATCCTGGGCGTCAGCGTTCGCCGCGGCGTGCCGCATCCGGACCACATCCA
>DATNGC010000141.1:0-41220 GCA_035606075.1 Elusimicrobiota bacterium | reverse complement strand
AGGATCGTCGGCGAGTACGCGAAGCACGGCTTCCCGCTGGACGTGGTCGTGCTGGACATGGACTGGCACACGAACGAGGATTGGACCGGCTACACCTGGAACAAGAAGCTGTTCCCGGACCCGGCCGGCTTCCTGCGCTGGGTCCACGAGCAGGGCTTGTTCGCGACGCTCAACGACCATCTCAGCCTCGCGGGCAAGGGCGGAGTCCGTCCTTACGAGGAGCGCTATCCGGACTTCATGCGCGCCCTCGGCCTCGACCCGGCCAAGAAGGAGTCCTTGCCCTTCGACGCGGGCGACAAGCGTCGTATGGACGCGTTCTTCTCCGCGGTGTACGCCCCGCTCGAGAAGCAGGGCGTCGATTTCTGGTGGCTCGACTACTGGGACGAGGGGAAGACGAACCCTTTCAACCACCTGCGCTGGGTCAACGAGCTGTTCTTCCGGCATTCGAAACGGGACGGCCTGCGCGGTCAGATCTTCAGCCGCTGGGCCGATTGGGGAGATCAGCGTCATCCGATCCAATTCTCCGGGGACTCGTTCATCTTGTGGCCGACGCTCGCCTTCCAGGTCCCCTTCACGGCGAACTCCGGGAACGCGGGCGCTTTTTTCTGGGCCCACGACGTCGGAGGCTATCAAGGCGCGCGGGACGGCGAATTGCTCGCGCGCTGGACGCAGTTCGCGGCCTTTTCCGCCGCCTTAAGATTGCATTCGATGAACGATCCTAAACTCGATAAGCGCCCATGGTCGTACCCCCAAGAGATCGAGGATTCGATGAGGGTCTCCTTCCATCTTCGTTCGGAGCTGTTCCCGTATACCTACTCCTCCGTTTGGCGCACGCACGAGGACGCTCTTCCCCTGGTCCGCCCTCTCTATATCGAATATCCCGACGACGACCGTTCCTATCATAATCCCCAGGAATATCTGTACGGCGATGACATCCTCGTCGCCCCGATCGTCTCTTCGGGGCCCGCCCACGTTTCGTCCCAAAAGGTTTGGTTCCCCGAAGGCGCATGGTTCAGTCTCTTCGACGGCTCCCGTCACGAGGGAAATAGTGATGAATTATTCTCCGCCGATCTGAGCTCGTTCCCCGTCTTCGCGCGCGGGGGCGTCCCGATCCCGATGCAGCCTTACACATCGCGCATGGGCACGGCCCCGTTGACCGCGCTGATCGTGCGCGCTTACCCGGGCGAAGACGGCAAGGCGGGCGCGTTCACGCTCTACGAGGACGACGGGGTCAGCGACGAGTATGAAAAGGGCGCTTACGCCCTGACCCGCCTCGAGTATCGCCGCGACGGCGACGAGATCGCCGTGACCGTCTCTCCGGCCAAGGGGACCTACCGCGGCCAGCCCGCGAGACGGGACGTGGTCGTCGAGCTCCCCGCGCTCGGCCGGATCCAGTCCGCCGAGGCCGAGGGCGCCGTGCGCCACTCCTTCGACCGCGCCTCCGGGCTCCAGCGCTTCGACCTGGGTCCGCGGGACGTCCGCCAGCCCGTGACGCTGCGCGTGCGCGCCTGGCCCGCTTCGCGGTAATTTCGCGAATTTCCTCTTGCGCAATGGCGCCGCTCGGGTACAATAACGCCATGACTTCGCCGGCCGCCCTCGCGCTCGCCCTGCTGTGCAGCCTCGGACCTTCGGCGCGCGCGGCGGAGACGGCCTCCCTGACCGAGGCGCAGACGACGTTCCAGAACGTCGTCGTCAAGCCCGGCGACACGCTGTGGGGCATCTCCCACGCGTTTTTAAGGGACCCGGCCCGTTGGGACGAGATCCTCAAGTACAACAGCCTTCCGACCCAGGATCCCACGGTCGCGCTCCCGGGCATGACCCTGCGCGTGCCGATCAAGCTGATCAAGACCTCCCTGCGCGCGGCTCACGTCGTGTACCTCGTCAACAAGGTCCTGTACCGCCGCAAGGAGACGGCCGATTGGAAGGGGACGAAGATGGCGGCGGAGGTGTACCAAGGCGACTCCCTGCGCACGCTCGAGGAGTCGAAGGCGCGCGTGATGTTCCTCAACAAGGAGATATTGAACCTCGAGCAGAACTCGATGGCCGTGATCAAGCCGTCGGAGGACGCGGACGTCGAGCTCAAGGCGGGCTCGGTCTTCACGGGACACGCGCGCATCGTGACCTCCACCGCGCGGATCACGCCGCGCACCGGCGACACGCGCTACTCGGCCACCGTCGAGCCGAACCTGACGACGCGCGTCGAGGTCTTCAAGGGCGCGGCCGCGGTCGCGGCCCAGGGCGCGACGGTCGTCGTGCCGGCCGGCATGCAGACGCGCGTCGCGCCCGGCTTGGCGCCCGAGATGCCCAAGGCGCTCGAGGACGCGGCCGACCTGGAGGCGCGCGCCCAGGAGTTCATGTCCGCGTCGACGGTCGGCGGCGGCGCGGCGCCCGACCCCAAGGTGCCGCCGCCCCAGCCGGAGCCCGAGGCGGACGCCGACAGCCTGCGCAGCGACATCCAAGTCCTCAAGATCGGCCAGCCGATCCTCGGCTTCCACGTGCAGGCGTCCAAGGACAGGGATTTCCACCGGACGGTCTTCGACCGCAAGTACGGCACGGACGACCGCTTCTCCGCCGACGAGGCCGGGCTCAAGCCCGGGGCGTACTGGTGGCGCGTCGCGGCCGTCGACCTGCTCGGCACCGAGGGCGCGTTCCACGCGCCGCGCTACTACACGGTCGGCATCAAGGTCGACCCGGAGAACGAGCGCTTGGCGAGCATGGTGAACCTGATCACCCCCGAGCAGGACGCCGAGGTCGGCGACACGGTCCGCGTCTCCGGGATCCTGCGCGACGATCGGCTCAAGCTGGAGATCAACGGCCATCCCGTCCGCATCGACGACGAGGGAAACTTCTCGATGGTGCTCAAGACGCAGGTCGGCGGCAACTCGGTCAGCGTGACCGTCTCCGACGGCAAGGGCAACCAGACCACGATCTCGCGGCACGTCACGCGCCTGTAAGCCGAGCCGTTCGTCGCGGCTGCGGCTTACGGCGGCTTATACGCTCCGCAGCCGATCCTGTGCATCTTGTCGACGTCCGCGATGATGCAGGAGTCGCCCTGCCACGGTTCGCCCCGCCACCGACCTCCCGCCGCCAGGCATTTCCGGTAGCAGCAAGCGTTGTCCCGGCAATCGGGTTCCGCCTGTTGAACGGCTCGCGCCCGCCCTTGCGCCCCGTCGCCGGCAGCGGAGGACGAGCCGCCGCTTTCCCCGTTCCCGGAGTAATCGCCGCCGCCCCTGATCAGGGACATCGAGTCTTGAGGCGCGGCCGTCGCGGGGGCCGCGGCCGGGCTCGGCGAAGCGCCGCGCGCCGCCTGACCCTGGATGGGGCCGAGTCCTTTGTCGGTCACGCGGATGCTCTGGCCTCCCTTGACCATCGCCTCGCGGCCGTGCCCGTCCGACACGGACATGAGGCCGGTGAACATCCGCACGCCGGTGTGGCCGCGCGCGTCGACGTCGATCGCGAACTCGGTGCCGCGCACGGCGCAGACGGCGGTCGGCGTGCGCACCTCGAAGCGGCGCGAGGGGATCTTCTCCACCCACGCGCGCAGGGAGCCGAACGTCAGCCGCATCGCGGCCGCCTTCGTTTCCGCCTCCTCCAGGACGAACAAGGACTTGGGTCCGACCTCGACGCGGGAACGGTCGTCGAAGACGATCGCGGCGCGTGAATCGGCGCCGGTGCGGATGCCGTCGCCCTTCGCGAGGACGGCGCCGACGGCGACGTTGTCCAAAGACGAGGAGTTCTCTCTTTGGCGGAACACCATGCCCGCGGAGGCGGACAGTCGGGGCGCCGCCGCTGCCGGGACCGCGAGCGCGATCCCGAGAATCGCCGTTAGTATGGAGATCATCTTCGTCACTCGACCGGGACCCCGGCTTCGACGACGGCCAGCGCCTTGCGAGCCGCGCCCGCCGTCTCGGCCGCGCGGGCATCGAGCGCGGGAGCGTTGAGCCCGGCGAAGTACTTCTCCAAAACGTCGAGCGCGGGCTTGCCCTGGACGGTCATGCTCTTGTCGTTCGGCCCGCCGGCGTCCGGGTTCAAGTCCCAGCACCATTGGATGAAGCCGGCGAAGGAGCGCTCGCGCGAGAACGCGTCGAGGAAGGCCTCGAAGTAAGCCTTCTGCACCCCGGCGTCGACGGGACCGAAATCGCGGTAGGACCACGGCTTTCGGTTGGCGCCCCTTTGGCTCGCGATGCCGACCTCGGTGAACAGCAGGGGCTTGCCGGAGGCATGGACGACGGCGCGGATGGCGGGGAGATAGGCGCGCAGACTGGCCGCCATGAGCCTCGGATGCTTCCCGCCGACGGCGGGGAAGTAGCCGTCGATGCCGACGTAGTCGAGCGAGCGCCAGAACGGGATCAGCGCGAAGTCGTACCAGTTGGCGGCGTAGGTGAGCTTGCCGGGGTAGACGGCGCGGACGCCGCCGATCAGCTCCTGCCACTCGCGCTCATGGACCGGGCCCGCGGCCATCGAGAACAGCTCGGTGCCGACGACGAAGAGCTCGACGCGCTCCTCGCGCGCGATCGTCGCGTAATGCAGCAGGAACTCCCGATAGCTCGCGAACCACGCGCGCTCGTCGCGCGGGCGGATGACGGCCGTCGGCGTGCCGTCCGCGCAGTTGACGTGCGGCTTGAGGACCACCGAAAGCCCGAGAGCCTTGGCGTCGCGGATGGTCCGGCGCAAGGACTCGTCGGACGCGGTCTGGTCGGTGACGTCGAACGTCGTGCTGTCCTTCCTCTTCATGTACTGGACCGGGATCAGGGCGACCCACTTGGCGCCGGTCTTGGCGAGGTTCGCGAGGCTGGTCTTGGCGGCGGGCTGATCGTAGGAATCCTTCCACCACGACGGGAACGTGAAGCCGTAGATCGCCGGCGTCGCGCGAGCCGCCGCGGGAAGGAGCAGAAGGGCGGCGAGGATGGCGGCCTTCGTCATCGGTAGACGCGGTCGAGGTGGCGCGCGGCGGTGCGGCGCACGGGGAGCGTCACGACGTCGCCGATCTCGACCTTGGGAACGTCGGTCGCGTCGACGAGGACGTGGGCGATGCCCGCGCGGCCGATGAACGGGAGCTTCACGCCCTTGCGCATGCCCCAGTAGCGGAAGCCGCCGCCGAAGCCGATCAGGCGCTCGGCCGGCTCCATGGTGAGGCCGTCCGCGTAGCCGACGGGCAAGGTGGCGACGCGCATGCGGCGCGGGGCCAGGTACTCGCTCGCGTAGCCCACCGAGGCGCCCTTGCGGACGTCGCGCAGGGAGAGGATGCGCGCGCAGAACTTCCAGGCGCTCTTGAGCGGCGCCGGACGGCCGGAAGGGTTGATTCCGTAGAGGAGGTTGCCGACGCAGGCGAGATCGAAGCGGTGGTGCGGAAAGTCCATGAACACCGAGCTGTTCGCCGCGTGGACCAAGAGCTCCGGGCGGCTCTTCTTGTACGGCTCGGCCAGGCGCTTGAACGCGCCGAGCTTCTCCTCGGCCTCGACCGCGTTCTTGCCCGGCACGTAGTCGATGTGGGTGGAGAGCCCCTCGACGCGCACCTTCTTCAAGGCCGCGAGGGCGCGCATGAGCTCGGGCAGGTCGCGCGGGGAGACGCCCCAGCGTCCGAGTCCGGAGTCTACGTCGACGTGCACGCCGACCTTGCTCTTGGCGGCGGCGTTCAGCGCGCGCGCCTGAGCGGCGTCGTCGACCGTGACGCTGACGCCGAGGCGGACGGCGTCGGGCGCCTGCTCGGGCAGGATCGGGAACAGCAGATGGACGGGGGCCTTGATGCCGGCCCGGCGCAGCTCGGCGGCCTCCGGCAGGTCGCGGACTCCCAGCGAGGACGCGCCGGCCTTCAGCGCGACCTTCGCGACCTCGACGGCGCCGTGGCCGTACGCGTCGGCCTTGACCACGGCCATGAGCTTGGCGCCCTCGAGGCGCGAGACGACCCAGCGCGCGTTGTGCGCGACCGCGGAGAGGTCGATCTCGACCCACTTGAGATCCTTCACGGACCTATCTTAACACAGAGAGCGCGCTCCCGAGCGGGCGGCGCGGCGCGGCGCGAGCGAATGACCTATAATCCTCTTAAGCATGCGCGCGCCGCTCCGTCTTTGTCTCGTTCTTCTTTTCGCGGCGACTCCCTCGCGCGCCGCGGCGGCGAGCCTGGCGGGCGACAACGTCATCGTCGTCGATTTCGATACGCTGCGCGCCGACGCGCTCGAGAATCCCCGCGGGCTGACCCCGAATCTCGACGCGCTCGCGGCGCGCTCCTTCCGCTTCACCACGGCCGTGGCCCAGGCGCCCTGGACGCTGCCCTCGACGATGTCCTTCTTCACGTCGCTTTACCCGCATCAGCACGGCGTTCTCAACAAGTACGCGGTGTTCAGCGAGGACCGCAAGGAGCTGGCGCGGCTGCCGAGCCGGTTCTCGACGATGGCGGAGGTGTTCCGGCGCAGCGGCTACGCCACGGCCGGCTTCACCGGGGACGCCGGCGTCGGGTCGGAGTTCGGCTTCGGCCGCGGCTTCGACGTCTACTTCGACTCGGTCTCCTTCGGCGGCTTCGACACGACGTTCCCGCTCGCCCTGAATTGGCTCAAGGACCATTCGGACCGCAAGTTCTTCCTCTTCATCCACGGCTACGACGTCCACGGCCAATTCCCGCTGCCGGCCGGCTTCCGCAGCCGCTTCGCCGATCCCGCCTATCGCGGCCCGTTCACGGGCGCCGAGAGCGAGTTCCTGGACCTGCGCATGAAGACGATCAAGGGCGAACCGATCTCGATCTCCACGGGTGACGCCCGCTTCTGGCGGGACCGCTACGACGAGCAGACGCTGCGCGCCGACGAGCGGTTCGGGCGCTTCTGGAAGGAGTTCGGCGCGCTCGCGGTCTCCTCGCGGACGGTCGTCGTGATCATGGGCGACCACGGCGAGCAGTTCGGAGAGCACGGCGGCTTCGATCACGGGATGACTCTCTACGACGAGCTGCTCCGCGTTCCGCTGATCATCGGGGTTCCAGGCGCCGCGCCGGAGCGGATCGACGCGCAGGTCCGCCTGATCGACGTGCTGCCCACGCTCGTCGACTGGCTGGGTTTGTCGGCGGACTCGCAGACCCGGCGGCAGATGCAGGGCGCGAGCTTGGTCCCCCTGACGCGCGGCCGGCCGCTGGCGCTCGACGCGTTCGCCGAGACGTCCTTTCTCCTGCAGACGGAGAAGTGCGCGCTGCGCACGAGCGACGGCTGGAAGCTCGTCTACGACTTCGAGACGCTCGACTCCGAGCTCTACGACCTGCGTCGCGATCCGGGGGAGAAGCGCGATCTCCGCCGGGAGCGGCTGGACGTCGCGAAGACGCTCGCCGAGCGGCTGCTGCGCTGGAACGCGGCGCGCGCCCCCGACTGACGGGGCGGAGCCGCGCGCGTCGCTCCGGACTCGGTCTCCGACGGTCAATTGGCCTGGAGCGACATGGGGGAAATGGGCCATCAGCCGGAGCGTGAGCGGATCTTGCTCCCCGGCGAAGAATTTATCCAGTGCCGCTTGAAAGAGAGGCTCCTCGGGGACGGCGGCGGCGAAGAGCGTCATCGAGGAGCGGAACTTGAGGTCGTCGGGGTAGCCCATGATCGACTCGATCTCGCCGCTCGGCGAGTCGAGCATGAGCCGGACGCACTCCTTCAGGCGCGGCCCGAGGACGGGATGCTCGAGATAATCGCGCGCCTCCGATTTCGAGGAGAGGCCGTACCGCTTGCTCGTCTCGCTTCGCCCGAGGGCCGCCAGCTGCGGGAAGATGAACCAGATCCAGTGCGTCTCTTTCCGGCCGGCCGACAGCTCGCGCCGGACCGCGCCATAGACCGGATCCTGAGCCGCGACGAATCGGGCGAGGCGGTCGGGTTCCATCAGTCACAGTGTAGCGGCCGCGCTCAATAATGCAATGCTCCCGGGAGAGGACCCGAAAATCGATCTCTTGGCCTTCTGGGACCCGGCGGGACAGCCGGCCTAGTCCGCGCGGATGAGCGTCTTTAAGACCTCGAGAGCTTTCTCCCGCGTCTTGGGGCTCGCGTCGCGCACCAGCAAGCTGACCTTGCGCGCGAAGACGTCCGTTTCTTTGGCCGGGACTGGCGCATCCTTGAACATCTTTTCCATCGGGATCTCGAGCGCCATGCAGATGTTGTAGAGCATCCGCAGGCTCGGGCGCTTCTTGTTCTTTTCGATGGATTGCAGGAAGCTTGTGTTCATCCCTGCGGCGCCCGCCAGTTCCTCCAGCGTCAATCCGCGAACCTTGCGCATGTCCCGGATGCGCGTGCCGATGAAGCCGTATATGTCCTGCTTGGGTTCTGCCACGGGCTCATTCTAGGTGAACTCCCCGAGTCATGAAACACGCTATAAGAACATTCAGTATTTATTCCTATAGCATAATTTGTATATTTGCCCGCGTCCCACAGACCTCATGCCTTCGAGCCTGCGGGAGAAAGAAATGGCGACAGGCATCCCGGGGCAGGCGTCGGAGCGGCGTGCCGAGCATCTTCTAAACGACCTACTCGTTTCTCAGGGTTGGGATTTGCGCCAGCCTCCGAAGGGCGATCTCCTCTTTCAGAACGAGTACCGTGGCTTCGCCGATCTGACCGATGCGTTATCCAGAGCGAGCAAAACGGGGGATGGGCACGGAATACCCGAGGCCTTGCTCGTTGATCGGGCTACCGCCATTCCGTTAGCCGCGATAGAGACGAAAAGATCAGTCAATGATGCAAACAAGGCGATCGTCGAGGCTCAGGGATACGCCGACGCATTAGGTTTTGGGGGGGCCTACCCGCTTGCGATCGGGCTCGCGGGCACTTCGGACCTCGAGTTCAAGCTTCAGGTGTCCAAGCGCGTTGGGACAAATTGGGAGCCGATCACCTATGACGGGGAGCCCATCGGCTGGATACCGACACGCGCCGATCTTGAGCGAATCTCAATTCCCCGCGGTCCAAGAGAGATCCGGCCGACGATCCCGCCGCTGGAAGTGCTTGCAGCCCGGGCGGATGAAATAAACAGACTACTTCGCGAGTCGCGCATTCAAGACGGTCAACGCCCCGCAGTGGTCGGGGCGATCATGCTGGCTTTATGGCAGTCAAAAGGGAATATCCGTCGGGATCCAGCCGCGATTCTCAGGGATATCAACGCCGAATGCAAACAAGCCTTCATCTCCGCGGGCAAACCAGATCTAGCGAGGAGCCTTCGGATCGAGGAAGAGAATCACAAGTTGAGGGATAAGGTTCGGCGCATCGTGACGATCCTCGAACGACTTAATGTCACTGTTCTAACAGCCGAACACGATTATCTGGGCCAGTTGTATGAGACATTCTTTCGCTACACGGGGGGGAATACTATCGGTCAGTATTTTACGCCCCGCCACATCACTCACATGATGGTCGACCTCTGCGAGGTCACTAAGGACGATGTCGTTCTTGATCCGGCTTGCGGGACAGGCGGATTCCTGATCGCCTGTATGGAGCGGATCACGCTCAAGCAGAAAGTCTCGCGTGAACAGATGATGAAAAATGTCCCGACGCATTTGATCGGTTTCGAGGAAGAACCGATCACAGCGGCGTTGTGCGTCGCGAATATGATCTTGCGCGGTGATGGCAAGACCGGCGTACACAGGGACGATTGCTTCACCGCGGACGCGTTTCCTGACGCGAGAGCGTCCGTCGCGCTTATGAACCCACCCTTTCCTCACGAAAAGACGGATAGGCCGAGTGAAGCCTTTGTGGATCGTGCACTGGAAGGCTTGAAGGATCGTGGGCGACTCGCGGTCATCCTTCCAGCGAGTGTCCTCGTGAAAAAATCGAAAGGCAAGTGGCGCCAAAAGCTGTTGGAGAAAAACAGCCTCATTGGCGTATGCCAACTGCCGGATGAATTGTTTCAGCCGTTTGCCGCGGCGACGACCGCGGTTGTTCTTGTCGAAAAAGGAATTCCTCACAACAAGAACCGCAAGAGCATGTTCGTCCGGTTGCACCACGATGGTTTGACTTTGCGGAAAGGGACTCGAGTTGAGCGGCCGAGCGAGCCCAATCAAATTCCGGAAGCATTGGACGCAATCCTCAATAACACGAGGCGCCCGGGCTTTTCGGGAGCGGCGCACGTCGGCAAGAGTGATGAATGGGCGCCGGGTGCATACATCGAGTCGGCGCCAGCAGACGAGAAAGAGATCAAGGAGAGCGTCGATGTCTTGCTTCGCCGCCTTACTTCTTTCTACACGCGTTATGCCCCCGAGATCGTCACGCAGCGGCGGGTCATCGAGCAGGGCGACGTGACAATGAAGACGTACCGGGAAATGGTTACGAAAAAGCGCATCGATAACGCGGCGGCGATGTCAACGACGCCGGGAACCATTGGTGCGTTATTTGACATTTACTACGGAATGAAGGAACTGCACAGCCGCGAGGGGTTTGTCCCGGGACAATCCTTGGTTATATCCCCGACGGAGGAATATAACGGGTGTTATGGCTGGCTGGAATTCCCTTTCGTGGCGAAGGCGCCCTTCGTCACGGTCGCGCAGACTGGCAGCATTGGCGAGGCGTTCGTGCAGATGGAGCCCTGCGCTGTTAATGACGACTGCCTCATTCTCTTGCCCAAGAGCGATGATTTCAAAATGTCCGATCTCGTTCTCGCGGCTGCATGCCTGCGGTCTGAGAAGTGGCGTTTTACATACGGCCGGAAGCTCACCCCCACTCGAATCGCCGATTTTCGCGTTCCTCGGTCAACGAGTCTCGAGAAGTGGGTAGATGCGAAGCTGCGAGACAGTAAGAGTGTGATCGCCGCAAGTCTGACGCCCTATCAAAGGGGCTGACGAGACGGTGTCGTCGAGCTGCGTGGCCAATCGAAAAAAGTAGAATGGGCTCGTGACGACGCTCAAGATGGGCACCCGCGGCTCCGCCCTCGCTCTCGCGCAGTCGAGCCAGGCCGCGCGCGCGCTCGAGAAGCTCAATCCCGGATTGACCGTCGAGACGGTCGTCATCAAGACGAGCGGCGACCAGTTCGGCGTTCCGACCCCCGAGGTGGCCAAGAACTTGCCTCAGGGCGCGAAGGGCCTCTGGGTCAAGGAGCTCGAGGAGGCTTTGCTGGACGGTCGCGTCGACTTCGCCGCGCACAGCGGCAAGGACATGCCCGCGCTCCTCGCCGCCGGCTGCTCCATCGCCGCCTACCCCGAGCGCGAGGATCCGCGCGACGCCTTCGTCCCGCGACCCGGCCTGACCTGGGCCTCGCTGAACCACGGCGCGAAGGTCGCCACGTCCTCCCTGAGACGCCACCTCATGATCTTGGCGGCCAAGCCCGGCGTGAACCTGATGACCTTGCGCGGCAACGTCGACACGCGCCTGCGCAAGCTGAAGGATGGGGAATTCGACGCCATGGTCATCGCCGTCGCCGGGCTCAAGCGTCTCGGCCGCGGCGACGTCCCCCACGAGCCTCTCGACGTCAAGATCATGCTCCCCGCTCCCGCGCAGGGCGCGTTGGCCCTCGAGATCCGCTCGGACCGAAAGGACGTCGCCGGCATCGTTGCCAAGCTCGACCACGCGCCCACGCGCGCCTGCGTCGAGTTCGAGCGCGCCTTCTTGGCCGCCGTCGACGGCGGCTGCGGGTCGCCCGTCGGCGCCTACGCCCGCCTCCAGTCCGGCGGGGTTCTCTTCGAAGGATTCCTCGCTCTCGACGGCGAGAAAATCGGCAAGCGCGTCGCCGGCTTGTGCGGCGACGTCGCGCGCCGCGAGGCGTTCATCGCCGACTTGGCCGCCCAAGCCAAGGCGCGATGAAGAAAGTCGTCGGCGCCCCCGGCTCCGGGGCGCGAGCCCTCCTCGCCCGCCGCCTGCTGGCGGGAACGTCTCCGGCCGGCTTGAGCGCGCCGAATGGGCCGCTCGTCTTCGTCCTGCCCGACGCCGACGCCGTCGAGGACATGGCCGACGCCGTCAAAGCCCTGGCGCCGCTCTTCGAGGGGAGGTCCGAGCCCGTCGCCGTCTTCGCCGACGACGCGCGGGAGCGCCTGGCTTCCCTCGAGCTCCTGCGCGCGGGCGCGCGCCTGGCGCTGGCCACGCCCGAGGGCCTGCAGGCGCCGGCCCCGGCGCGGGCCGATTTCTCGGCCCGCACCGTCCGCTTCCGCGCCGGAGACCGCAGCCCTCGCGACAGCGCCATCGAGGCTCTCGCCGCCGCCGGCTACCAGCGCGTCGATTTCGTGGAGAGCCCCGGCGAGTTCGCCGTGCGCGGCGCCATCCTGGACTTCCACGCGCTCGAGCCCGCGATCGCCTACCGCGTGCTCTACGACGAGGATCGCGTCGCCTCCATCCGGCCGTTCGATCCCGTCTCGCAGGAGCCGTCGGCCGTCGTCGCGCAGGCCGCGGCCACGCCCGCCGAGGAGCCCGCGCTCGGCGCCCGCGTCGCCGACTGGCTCGCCGACGGCGCGTCCTGGCTCGTCGGCGAGGGCGTCGAGACCCAGGTCCCGGAGGGTGTCGCCGCGCGCGTGATCGCGGGCGTCGCGCACGCCGGCGAGGGGGACGTCGATTTCGGCGCGAAGCCGCTCGGGCCTTACGCCGGAGACCCGAAGAACGCCTGGGCCGAGATGAAGAAGGACCTCGCCGCCGGGCTCAAGGTCTTGCTGTTCAGTCTCAACAACGGCGAGGACGCGCGACTTCAGGAACTCCTGTCCGAAGAGATCCCCGGCGGCGCGGTCCAATTCCTGATCGGCCCCCTGCGCGAGGGCTTCCGTCTCGACGGCGAGGGTCTCGCCGTGTACGCCACGTCGCAGGTCTTCGAGCGCGACTGGCGCGGCGTCGGGCGCTGGAAGCGCTTCGCGGCCAAGGGCGAGCAGTCGGTGCGCTGGCGCGAGCTCAAGAACGGCGACTTCGTCGTGCACCAGGAGTACGGCATCGCGCGCTACGACGGGATGGAACCGGTGTCCGTCCCCGGGCACGGCGCGCAGGACTGCGTCAAGCTGGAGTTTCGCGGCTCCGACCGGCTTTACGTCCCTCTGACCGAGTTCGGCCGGATCCAGAAATACTCCGGAGTGGAAGGGAAGCGCCCGCGGCTGTCGAGCCTGGACACGCGCACGTGGGAAGAGGTCAAGAGACAGGTCGCCGAGGGCGTGCGCGAGCTCGCCGAGGAGCTGCTCAAGCTCCAAGCCAAGCGCGCGGCCCAGCCCGGCCACGTGTTCCCGCCGGAGAACGAGATGGAGCGCGAGTTCGCCAACTCCTTTCCCTTCGAGCTCACCGAGGACCAGGCCAAGGCCATCCACGACACGCTCGAGGACATGATGACGCCCAAGCCGATGGACCGGCTCGTCGTCGGCGACGTCGGCTTCGGCAAGACCGAGGTCGCCATGCGCGCCGCGTTCAAGTGCGCGATGGGCCTCAAGCAGTGCGCGGTCCTCGCGCCCACCACCGTCCTCGCCGACCAGCACTACCGCACCTTCGCCAAGCGCATGGCCGGCTTTCCCGTGAAGCTCGCCATCATGACTCGTTTTCAAACGAAGGCCGAGCAGAAGAAGACTCTCGAAGATTTGAAGAGCGGCAAGATCGACGTCGTCATCGGAACGGCCCGCCTGCTGCAGAAGGACGTCAAGTTCCACGACCTGGGACTCGTCATCGTCGACGAGGAGCACCGTTTCGGCGTGGGCGACAAGGAGAAGCTCAAGAAGGTGCGAGTCAATGCGGATATCCTCTCGCTGTCGGCAACGCCCATTCCGCGGTCTCTTCATCAAGCTCTCACCGGGCTTCGAGGCATTTCTCTCATTGAAACGGCCCCCACCGGCCGCCAGCCGATCGTGACGCGCGTCGGTCCGTGGGATGAGCGAGTGATCTCCACCGCTATCGCCGAGGAGCTCGCCCGAGGCGGACAAGTCTATTACGTCCACAACCGCGTCCGTTCCATGAAGGACGCCGCACAGACCATTCAGCGCCTCGCGGGCGGAGCCCGCGTCGCCGTGGTGCATGGGCAAATGCGAGGCGCCGAGATCGAAAAAGCGATGTGGGATCTCGCCCAGCGCAAGTCCGACGTGCTCGTCGCTTCCACCATCATCGAGTCCGGCCTCGACATCCCCACCGTGAACACTCTTTTAGTGGAAGACGCGCAGAACTTCGGCCTGGCCCAGCTCTACCAGCTGCGCGGGCGCGTCGGCCGCGAGCGCCAGCGCGCGTACTGCTACCTGTTCCACCCGCCCGACGCGGAGCTGAAGGACCTGCCCGAGGACACGGTCAAGCGCCTGGACGCGCTCAAGGAGTTCGGCGCGCTCGGCGCGGGCATTAAGCTGGCGATGCGTGATTTGGAAATCCGCGGCGCCGGCGACCTTCTCGGCGCGCGGCAGCACGGCTTCATGAACGCGGTCGGCGCCGACTACTACTCGCAGATGCTCGAGAGCGAGGTCATGAAGATGCGCGGCAAGGAGGTCGAGGACGACCGCATCGTCTCGATCGACTTGAAGCTTCCCGCCTTCCTGCCCGAGGACTACCTGCCGGGCGAGATCGAGCGCCTGAAGCTGTACAAGCGCGCCCTGCGGGCCGCGCCCGAGGAGGGGAAAACGATCCTCGAGGAGCTCGAGCGCTTGTCCGGCCCGGCCCCCCAGCCCGTCAAGAACCTGTTCGAGCTGCTGGCGCTGCGAGCGCTGGCGCGGCGCGCGCGCGTGGACTCCATCGTCGAGCAGGACAAGGCCGTCGAGATCCGCTTCCGCCCCGACGCGCCGCCCGACCCCGGCGCCCCGGCGCGCTGGCTCAAGGCCTTCGGCGAGCGCGTCTCCTTCGTGCCCTCGAGCGAGGGCGACGCGGTGCGCCTCGCCCTCGAGGGCCGGCCCGCCGCCCAGGCCGTGCGCGAGTTCCTCGCCGCCTAGGGCGGGGGGTGTGACCGAAGTCTCTTCCGTTAACCGAAAATTTCCTCGCGCTCCGGAGCGTTCCGGGTCTATCCTGAGGGGAGATGAAGGCCTTTCTCGCCGCCGTCCTGCTGGCGGCGCCCCTCTCGGCGCAGACGGGGGGCGAGTCCTACACCGCCACCCCGGAGCAGTTCCCGGGCCAGCTCGCGCGCATGCGCCTGGAGATGCTGTACCCGAAGCTGGCGGCCGAGCCGCCGCGCCGTCCCGCCGTCGAGCCCGCCGCGCGGCTCGCCGGCTTCCTGGCCGGCAGCGCGCCGGTGCTCAAGAACGTGGACGGCCTGACCGCGTACCTGCGCGAGGGGCTGCGCGACCCGCGCGCCGTGCGAGGCTCGCGGCAATGGGACGAGGCGTGGACGCGGCTCGACGAGGAGCTCGGGCGCTTGAGGCCCATCGTGGCGGACGGCGAGGCGTTCCTGGGGACCGAGGTCCCGCCGCAGGCCCGCTACCGGCCCTCGTCGCGAGGCTACCGCGCGGTCGAGGCCAGACCGGAGTTCTCCTCGCCCGAGGGTCTGCGCCTGCACCAGGCCGTCGTCTTCGCCGCCTACGCCGCCAACCTGCGCGAATACCTGATCCGCAAGAGCGCCGGGACTCCGGCCGAGCGCGCGCGCGCGATCGCGCCGTCTCTGCCGCGCTGATCTGATAGAATCCCGCTGACCCCAGCGATGACACCCGTTTCCCCGCGGTCCGAAGAGGCCGAGCGCCTATCCGTCCGGCGGCGCAACGCGCGCCTGAAGGTCTTGGCCGCTTTCGGCCTCGCCTTCGCCCTGCTCGGCGCGTTCACCTTCCAGATCCGGCGCACCGTCACCCGCATCACCGAAGAGTCCCGGACGGCCGCCGGCTCCGCGCAAGCCGCCGCCGAGGCGGAGAGCCTCAACCGCCTCCAGCTGATCACGAGCGTCGCGCGGGGCGCGGTCCTCGCCTTGGCTCTTCTGGCCCTGCTCGGGGACATGGGGCAGCGCGAGAAGATCGAGGACGCGCTGCGCCGTTCCCGGGATCAGGCCCTCGAGGCGGCGGAGGGCCGCCGCGTCGCGCAGGCCGAGGCGGAGAAGCTCGGAGAGCGGCTCAGCGCCGTGCTCGACCACGTGGACGTCGGCATCGTCGTGGCCGACGCGAGCGGGGCCATCTCGCTGTACAACGTCGCCGCCGAGCGCATCCACGGCGCCTGGCGCGACGAGATCGAGCGGCTCTCTCGCGCCGGCAACCTGACCGCCATGCGCGAGGACGGGAAGACGCCTTTCGCTTCCGGCGACGACCCGTTCGGGCGGGCGCTGAAGGGCGAGACCGTGCGCGGCGAGCGCGTCTTCTTCCGGACGCCGTTTCGGCCCAACGGCTACCACCTCAACGTCAGCGCGGTCCCCTTGCGCGACCACCGGGGGCTGCCGACGGGAGCCGTGTTGATGTTCACCGAGCGCGCTGGGGGCTGAAGGCCGCCGCCGGGACCGCCGGCGTCGCGAAATGTTATTATGGCCGGGATGAGACGGGCACTACTCTTATCGGCCGCCGCGCTGGTCTTCTCCGCCTGCCGGGACAAGGATCCGGTGCTGGCGCGGGTCGGCAAGCTCAAGATCACCCAGTCCGAGTTCCAGCGCAAGCTGACCGAGGTCTCCGCGGGCTACCAGGACTACGTGCTGACGCCCAGCGGCCGCCGGCAGTTCCTCGACGTCCTCATCCGCGAGAAGCTCGTCCTGGCCGCGGCCCAGCACTCCGACGTGCCGCGCGCCGCGGACTATCGCTCCCGCCTGGAGCAGCTCCGCAAGGACGAGGAGGACCGCGTGCGCGACGGCGGCGAGGCGCTGCTGACGAGCATGTGGATCGAGGACCTGCGCAACAAGGGCGTGCTGAAGGTGACCGACGACGAGGTCCGCGACTACATCGCGAAGTACCCGGTCGAGGTCGAGATCCGGCACGTCCTGCTGGCGACGCCGGCCAAGGCCGAGGAGGTCGCCAAGAAGCTCCGCGCCGGGGCGAACTTCGCCAAGATCGCCCAGGAGGACTCCCTCGACGCGTCGACCGCCTCCCAGGGGGGGCGCTTCCCGCCGCTGATGTACGGCGAGGTCATCCCGGAGCTCGAGGAAGTCGTCTTCAAGATGCGCGTCGGCGAGATCGGCGGGCCTCTGAAGAGCAAGTTCGGCTATCACGTGGTCAAGAAGGACTCCGAGCATCGCCTCTCCGCCGACTCGGCGGAGACGCGCGAGCGCGTGGCGCACCTGCTCGAGAAGCAGAAGCTGGACGCCTACCTGCAGCAGAAGCAGGAAATGTTCCCGGTGGAGGTCGTCGATGATCAATTCAAGTAGGGCCGCCGCGCTGACCGCGCTGCTCGCGGCCGCCTCGCTTCCCGCGGCCGCCGCGACGGCGCCCGCCGCCCCCGCTCCCGCGACGACGACCATGGAGGACACGGTGGCCGTGGTCAACGGGCAGCCGATCCTGCTCTCCGAATATCAAAAGGAAGCCGCGACGTCGCTGGACTACTGGAGCAAGACCAACCCCGCGGCGCTCTCCGATCCGGCCAACGTCCGCAAGATCCGCGAGAGCGTGCTCGAGGAGCTGATCACGCGCGAGCTGCTCGTCCAGCAGGCCGAGCGCGACAAGCTGAAGGTCCGGCCGCGCGAGCTCGACAACGCCGTCGAGGAGATCCGCGGCCGCTTCAAGAAGGACGAGGCCACCGGACGCCCGCTCGACGACGCCGAGGCCGAGAAGGCCTTCAACGACCAGCTCAAGGCGGAGGGCATCGACTACGGGCAGTTCCGCGACCGCCTGACGCGCCAGATCATGGCGAAGAAGACGATCGACGAGAACGTCAAGGCGAAGGTCGCTCCTCCGACGGAGCAGGACGCGCGCGCCTACTTCGACAAGATCAAGGCCTATATCGCCTCCAAGAGCACCGACACTCCCGCCGGGATGGACGAGGACGACGGCCAGGCGCTGCGCGAGGCCGCGCAGCAGGTCAAGGCGCTGAGCTCCGAGCGCGTCCGGGTCGAGCGCATCCTGATCCGGCTGTCCCCGGGCGCGTCGGAGAACGAGCGCAAGCGCGCGCAGAAGACGGCGGCCGAGATCAAGAAGCGCCTCGACCAGGGCGAGGACTTCGCCAAGATCGCCAAGGAGGAGTCCGAGGACCCCGAGAGCGCCGCGCGCGGCGGAGACATCGGCTACGTGCTCCACGGCGTCGCGTCTCCCGAGCTGGACAAGGCCGCGTTCTCGATGGAGGTCGGTCAGAACAGCGATCCGATCCTGACCGAGACCGGCTACAACGTGATCCGCGTGACCGAGAAGCGCGCCGCGCAGGCGCCGGATTTCGACCAGTTCAAGGACGACCTGATGAATTTCCTCGGCAACGTGGCCCTGCACAAGAAGCTCGAAGCGTACGTGAAGGGCCTGCGCGACCAAGCCGTCATTGAGCGCCATCTCCCGCCCGCCTAAGGTCCTCGCCTTCACCTGCGGCGACCCCGCGGGCGTCGGCCCGCGCGCCGCGCTGGCCGCCCTGCGCGCGGGCGCCCTGCCGCGGGACGTCTCGCCCCTGCTGGTCGGCGAGCGCGAGGTCTGGCGCGGCGCCGGCTGGCGCGCGTCCGACGGCCCGGTCCTCGATACGCGTCTCGGCGCGCGGCCTTCCCGGCCCGGCGTCCCGGACGCCGCGGGGGGGCGCGTCTCCGCCGCGTCGTTCGAGGCGGCGCTGACTCTGGCCGCGCGCGGGCTCGTCGCCGGGATCGTCACCGCGCCCATCGCCAAGGACTCCTGGTCCGCGGCGGGCTATCCGTTCCGCGACCACACCGAGCGTCTCGCGCTCTGCGCGGCGTCCGGCCGCGCCGAGATGGTGCTCGGCGTGCCGTCGCGCGGGGCGTGGTGCGCGCTCGCGACGCGCCACCTCCCTTTAAAAGAAGCGGCGCGGCGCCTCGACGCGGCCTCGATCTCGGGCGCCGCGCGCGCCTTGAACGAGGCGCTGCGTCTTTTGGGCAAGGCGCGCCCGCGCATGGCTCTGTGCGGCCTTAACCCGCACGCGGGAGAAGGAGGCTTGCTCGGCGGCGAGGAGAAGTCCCTGCTCGCGCCGACGGCGGCGGCGCTGCGCCGCCAGAGCCTGCGAATCGACGGACCGCTGCCCGCCGATTCCGCCTGGCGCCTGCACGTCGACGGCGCCTACGACGGCCTGGTCTGCCTGTACCACGACCAGGCGCTGATCCCGCTCAAGGTCCTGGGCGGCTTGGCGGGCGTGAACTGGACCATCGGGCTGCCGTTCGCGCGCACGTCGCCCGCTCACGGGACCGGCTGGGAGGCGGCGCGGACGGGCCGCATCGACCCGTCCGCGACGATCGAGGCCGCGCGCCTGGCGGCGCGCTTGATCGGCTAGACGGTCGCCGAGCCGATCCCCTTCGACGCCATGATCCGATAGAGGTATTGATTGGTCGCGTCGACGATCCGGTCGTTCTCGGCGGGAGACAGGTACTTGATTGAGTAGCTGCCGATCTTGTCGATCTGCCCGCCCTGATCGTCCACGAGCTTGATGAAGGCGCGCGAGTCGCAGACCGACTTCTGCTGCGCCGCGGAGAGGTTCGCCCATTTATCTTGGGTGAGGTGCGACGGCGATTCGGCAAGAGACTGGTAGTCCTCCGCCGTCGGAGTGCAGGCCGCCCGCGCCGCCGTCGCCGCCGTCAGGAACGCCGCCGCCAGGAGAAGGGTTTTCATGGGGGTTACCTCGGATGCGGAAGTATAGCCCCGCATTCTTGACAAATCAAGGGGTGCGGGCTACACTGCGAAGCAGATGAAACAATTTGTCTTCCTCGTCGTCATCCTGTCCTTCGCGCCCAGGATCTCCCTCGCGAAGAGCTCCGCGCTCGATGAAGCGATCCAGGCGGCCTCCGCGACGAGCGGAGACGCTCCGACGGACGATCAAATCGATCAGCTTCGCGCGCAGATTCCCGTCGCGGTGGCGAATCTCCCCGACCGGGACAAGGATCCGAAGGCTTTCTTCGCGTACCTGTCGAAGATGAGCAAGGAGAACCCCCTTCTCTGGAAATCCGTCGTCTACGCGGTCGATCACCGCCTCCTGGACGGCATCCGGAACCCGCCGAAGCCGGTGAAGCCTGACCCGGAGAAGCCGGCTCCCCCGGTTCCCGCCGTCCCCGCGAGCCCGGCGTCGCCGCCGTCGGCTGCCGCGAGCCGGAATCCGGCGGCGCCGGGCCCCGCCGGCGCCGACACCCCTCCGGTCCAACCGCCAGGGTGGGGGATCGGCATCGCCATGGCGCAGCAGCAGGTGCAGAACAATCCGGACGATCCGCAGGCGAATCTCGCGCTGGGTCAGATGTATTACGCCGCGCACGATTATCGTCCGGCCTACAACAGCCTCGACACCGCCGTCTCGAAGGGGGCGAACGGCCCGGACGTGATGGTCATGCTGGCCGGCTCCGCCCTTCATCTCGGCGACTATCAGACGGCGGCGTCGGCCGCCCAAAAGGCGCTCGAGAGCGACCCCTCCAACCAGGAGGCGCTCGCGATCTATCACTTCTCGAAGGATCAGGCGCCGGCGGTCAAGCTCCCGTCCTCGCTCGGCGAGCTCGCGCAAGGCCGCTCCCCTGAGTCCTTGCCCAACGGCGGCGCCGGCTCTCTCCCGAACGGCATCATGCCGGCCGGAAGCGGCTTCTTCCGCTCCGCTCCGCCCCCGTCGGGCATGACCGCCGAGCAGGCGGCCGAGCTCGCCAAGCAGGCCGCGGCGCCGGGCTCTGACGCGCCGGCGCGCTCGCGCGAGTTCACGCAGGACGCGGCCAACGCGATGCGCGTGCGCGACTACCCGACCGCCTACGACCTGTCGAGCAAGGCCATCAACCTCAACCCGCAGAACGCGCAGGCGCTCAACTACCGCGCGATGTCGCTGAGCCAGATGCGGCGCTACTCGGACGCGGTCCAGGACGCGAGCGCCGCGCTGGGCCTCGCGCCCGGCAACCCCGCCGCGCTGCACACGCGCTCGTGGGCGTTCTCCAAGGAGAAGAAATACAAGGAGGCCTTGGACGACGCGAACATGGCCTCCGCGGCGGAGCCGAACAACGCCTACCTTTATCAGGACAAGGCCCTCGCCTTGGCGGGCCTCGGCGACCGCGCGGGCGCGCTCGACGCGCTGCGCCGGTCGGCGGCGCTCGACCCGCGCTTCACCACGCGCCTGGAGCAGGCGACGCAGCTGCCGCAGGACTCGGACATGACGCTGCTCTTCGACGACGGCGCGACGGCCGCGGCGCTCGCGGTCCCGCCCTCGCCGGGCTCGCGCCAGCGGCGCTTCGTGCGCTTGGCGGCGCTGTCGGGCGTCGGGGGATTGCTGATCGCTCTCGGGATCCTGCACGTCGTGTCGGCGAGCTGGCGCGACCGCATGCGCATGACCGTGCGGCGCGTGCTCGGCCCCTCGCCGTCCGTCGCGAGCGCATCGGCTCCGGCCGCGGACGCGCCCGGCGCCGGCTCCTTCTGGTCGCAGTATCAGGTGGTCAAGGAGATCGGCCTGGGCGGGATGGGCGTGGTCTACGAGGCGACGGACCGCTCGCTGGAGCGCCGCGTCGCGGTCAAGAAGATGCGCGACGAGATCCGGCTCGACCCGCAGGACCGCCAGCGCTTCGTCAACGAGGCGCGCCTGGTCGCCCAGCTCCATCACCCGAGCATCGTCGACATCTACGGCATCGTCGAGGACGGCAACGACGTGTATCTCGTCTTCGAGTTCGTCGAGGGCCGCACGCTCCACGACGCGCTGAAGTCAGGCGGCCCCATGGACCTGCCCAAGGCGCGCGGCGTGCTCAAGGAGATGGCCGACGCGATCGAGCACGCGCACGGGCGCAACATCATCCACCGCGACCTCAAGCCGTCGAACGTGATGCTGACGCCCGAGGGGCGCGTCAAGGTCATGGATTTCGGCATCGCGCGCATGGCCAAGGACGCCATGACGCGGCACTCGATGACCAACACGATCGCCGGCACGCCGCCCTACATGGCGCCCGAGCAGGAGCAGGGCACCGTCCGCCGCGAGTCCGACGTGTACGCGCTCGGCGTCTGCCTGTACGAGATGACGACGGGCTTCCTGCCTTTCAGCGGGTCCGGCGCGGCCATGCTGCTCAACAAGCTCAACGGCAAGCTGATCCCCGCGACCCAGCGCAACCCCGCGCTGCCCGCCGGCCTCGACGCCGTCATCGCCAAGGCGCTGCAGCCCGACGCCGACCAGCGCTACCGCACGCCGGCCGAGCTCGTCGCGGCGATCGACGGGCTTTCCGTGGCCGCCTGAGCGCCACATAAAAGCTCGGTAAAGACCGGGCGCTCGTCTTGACAAAGCCCGGGGCTCCCTCTAAGCTTCTGATATGTCCCGCCCGCGAATCACCCTGATCCTCCTTGGCGCCCTGGCTCTCTCGTGGACGACGATCGCCGCGAGGCCCGCGAGAGCGGATGCCGGAGACCACGACGACGCGGAAGGGCCTCCCATGGACAAGGACCAGTTCAAGAAGCAGGCGGACGCGCAATTCGATCAGATGGCCCGCACCTACGGCGATCACTCGCGTGAGATCCTGAAGGCGAAGGGGGTGTTCGACGCGGGCTTCGGCGATTTGACGTCCAAGCAGTTCACGCGCGACGACAGGCGGTACATCAGGAAATCCTTGAACAACGCTCTGCAAAGGATGGGCGAGGTGATCAAGATCCTGAACCAGGCCGCGGCGAACCACGAGGACGAGCACGTCACCAAGCAAAAGATGGATGAAGTGAAGCTCCACGCGAAAGAAGAGCAGGATCATATCGACGCCGAATACACCCAGGCGCACGGCGGG
Source organism: Elusimicrobiota bacterium (assembly GCA_035606075.1). GTDB lineage: Bacteria > Elusimicrobiota > Elusimicrobia > UBA1565 > UBA9628 > GWA2-66-18. Next base: position 18,609 of record DATNGC010000141.1, on the reverse strand, counting down.
GCCAAAGAAACGGGGGATAACCCGGGCAAAGGCGGTCCCGGCGACCCGGACCACGACGGGCCTCGAGCGGATCTCAAGCACCTTCAGGATAAGGCGATCGAAGAAGGGTTTCGAAGCCCTTCGGGCGGCGGCGGCGTTCCGGGCGGCGGTTCGGGAGGCGGGCCGGGCGGAGGCGGTTCGAGCTCCGGCGGCGGTGGAATCCCCGACGGAGGCAGCGGCGCGTCGTCCAACGGGTCGGGGAGCGGCTCGCTCGCCGATCATATCGGCGACGTGGTGAACTCGGGCGCGGCCCAGGCGCTCGCCGCGGCGAGCGGCCATGAGCTGGACGACGCTCAGTACTCGCGGGCGCATCAGGACGCGCAAAACGCCCTGACTTTGGATCCCGCCAATCAGCAGGCGATCGCCGTCTCTCATTTCTCGGAGGGCCGCATCGACGGCATCGCCGGCCAGGGTCCCGGCGACGCGCAGAACGTCGAGGGGAAGAACAAGCCGATGTTCGTCGGGTCCGGCGCGGGCGGAACGTCCGGCTCCGAGAGCGGCGGGCCGGCGGACTCCGGGAACGCGGGGAACGGCGGGTACGCCTCCGGCGGCGGGCTCTCCGGCTCCGCGGGCGGCATCTCCGCGTCCTTGGCGGCCGGCGGCACGGCGGGCGGCGCTCTGTCGCGGATGTCGGCCGAGCAGGCGCGCAAGGGGGCGGCGGACGCGCTCTCGATGGGCGACCTCGGCGGCGCTCTGGCATACGTCAACCGCGCTCTCGAGCAGAACCCTCGCGATCCCGCCCTGTTGAACCTGCGCTCGACGATCCGCGCGCGCCAGCGCGACTACGCGGGCGCGGAGGCGGACGCGAAGGCCGGGCTCGAGCTGGCGCCGCGGGACTCGGCGCTGCTGCGCGACCTCGGCTTCGCGCAGCTGCGCGAGAAGGATTACAACGCGGCCATCGCCACGGCCAACAAGATGCTGGAGCTCAATCCCAACGATCCATACGCCTACGCGATCCGCGGGCACGCCTATGGCAGCCTCGGCGACCGCGACGCGATGCTGGCCGATCTCAAGCGCGCCGCGGAGCTCGACCCGAGCTTCCGCGCCGCCGCCGACAGCCTCGCCGGCCAGACCGAGCTTCCGTCCGACAAGGACATGCTCTTCCTGTTCCCCGGCGAGACCGCCGCCGCGGTCGCGAAGCCCGCGGCGCCTGCGCCGGGCCGCGGCCGGAGCTTCGGCCTGCTCGTCGGCGCCAGCGCGCTCGGCGGGCTGCTGCTCGCGCTCGGCCTGCTCGCCACGGTGCTCGCGCCGCTCAAGGAGCGCGTGACCTCCGCCTTCACGCGGCTCACGCGCACGGGCCCGACCGTCGACGCCGCGCCGGCCGACGAGACGGCCCCGGCCTCGGTCAACGGGCACCTCCCGGGCCTCGTCCGCGGTCAGTACGAGATCTCGCGCGAGATCGGCGCCGGAGGGATGGGCCGGGTGTTCGCGGGCGTCGACCGCGCGCTGGGCCGCCCCGTGGCGATCAAGAAGATGCGCGACGAGCTGCGCCACGACGCGCGGGAGAGGGCGCGCTTCGTGGCCGAGGCGAAGACCGTGGCCGCTCTCCACCATCCCAACATCGTCGACATCTACGCGATCGCCGAGGACGGCGGCGACGTCTTCCTCGTCTTCGAGTACGTGGAGGGCCGCACGGTCCACGAGCTGCTGACCGGCGGCAGGCTGGCGCCGGCGGAGGCCGCGCGGATCGCGCGCGCCTCGGCCGAGGCGCTCGAGTACGCGCACGGCCGCGGCGTCGTCCATCGCGACATGAAGCCCTCGAACGTCATGCTCGACCGCTCGGGCGCGGTGAAGGTCATGGACTTCGGCATCGCGCGCTTGGCCAAGGACACGATGCTGCGGCAATCGGCGACCGGCACCGTCGCCGGCACGCCCCCGTACATGGCGCCCGAGCAGGAGCAGGGTCACGCGCGCGCCGAGTCCGACGTGTACTCGCTCGCGGTCTGCGCTTACGAGATGCTGACCGGCAAGCTCCCCTTCGTCGGCAGCGGCGGGGGGATGCTCCTCAACAAGATCAACATGAGCTACGTGGCGCCGTCGCGGCAGGCCGCGGGCCTTCCCGAAGCGCTCGACGGGGTCTTCGAGCGGGCCTTCCAGGCCGATCCGGACAAGCGCTTCCGCACGCCGCGCGAGTTCGCCGCCGCGCTCGAGACGGCGGCTCTCGCCGCGGCGAGGGCCTAGCCCGTGCGCGCCGTTGTTCTCCTCCTCGCCGCGCTCGCCGCCGCCGCTCCGGCCTTCGCCGACGACATCACGATCAAGCAGGCGATCGCGCAGCTCCAGGCCAAGCGGCAGTTCGTGATCGACAACCACATCGCCAACATGCAGCTGCGCGCCAAGAACGATCCGGAGGTCGCCACCGCATTGGCCACGGGGGAGCTCCAGGCGCGGTCGAAGGTCTTCATCGGCGATATGCACGACAAAGTGATCGACCTCCTGCGCGCGCAGGACAAGCCTGGCGCCACGGTCAGCTCCCAGGAGGTCGACAACTACGTCCAGGCTTTCCGCGACGAGCTCTTCGCCCTGCGCGACGCGATGGTGCAGCAAGTGCACGAGAAAGCGCACAGCCCGGATCCGAAGGCGGTGAGCTGGGACAAGATCCTCGCCGACTCGCGGGACAAGCGCGAGGAGATCGTCGACAAGAATCAGCACTCCCCGGTTGATCATCCGGGCCCCGTGCGGCTGAGCAACGCCGTCATCGAGACGCTGCGCCCGGACGCGCCGAAATCGCCGGCCGCGCCCCCAGCGCCCGCGACCGGCGGCGGCGTTTCTCCGACGGCGCCCGCCGGAGGCGCCGGCGGCGCGAACGGACCGACGCCGCCGGACGCTTCGGCCGCTCCGGGCGCGGCTCCCTCCGGCGTCGCCCCTAAGTCCCCGGAGCAGTCGGCGGACGACCGGCTGGCGCTCGGCGACGTGAGCGGCGCCAAGAGCGATCTCAACGACGCCGCGAAGAGCGGCACGGCGAGCGCCGACGCCTACGCGCTGCGCGGCGAGCTCGCCATGAACGAGGGCCGCTTCGCGTCGGCCGTGCAGGACGCTTCGTCGGCGCTGCAGCTTGATCCCAAGAACCCGAACGCGCTCGCCGTCCTGCACAACTCGGAGGGCCGCTCGGACGGCGCGCCGCCGAGCCAAGCCGCCTCGGGGTCGGGCTCCGCGCCCGCCGCGGCGAGCGTCGGCGGCGTCGGCGGCGGCTCCGCCGACGGCGGCGGCCCGGCCGCGGGCGCGTCGGCGTCCGCCGCGGCGGCGGCCGCGAGCGTGCTGCCTTCGTCTTCGGCGCTGTCGAGGCTGTCGGCCGGGCAGGCGCGCTCGATGGCGGAGAGCGCGCTCGGCATGAACGATCTCGCCGCCGCGCGGGCTTACGTCGATCGCGCGCTGACGCAGGAGCCGAACAACCCCGCGCTGCTGAACCTGCGCGCCCAGATCTCGGCGCGCCGCGGCGACTACGCCGGAGCCAAGGCGGACGCCATGGCGGGCCTCGCCCTGGCGCCGCTCGACCCGGGCCTGCGGCGCACTCTCGGGTTCGCGCAAGTCCGGAGCAAGGACTATCGCGACGCGATCGCCACCGCCAACGGCATGATGGAGCGCGATCCCAGCGACGCCTACGCTTACGCCCTGCGCGCGCACGCGTACGGAAGCATGGGCGACCGCGACGCGATGATGGCCGATCTCAAGCGCGCGGCGGAGCTGGACCCGAGCTTCCGGGCGGCGGCGGCGAAGATGGAAGGGCAGCTGGAGCTCCCGAAGGATTCCGACGTTCTCTTCCTCTTCCCGGGCGAGCCGGCGCCGGGCGCGGCGTCCGCCGCGCCGCCGGCGGGCGCGACCGGCGGCCGAGGCGTCCTCCTCGGCGCCGGAGCCGCCGGCGTCCTGCTTCTGGCCGGAGCCCTGTTCGCCGCGCGGAAGCGGCCGGAACCCGAGCCGGAGCTCCGAAACGACGCTTAATGCGAGCGTTCGGCTAAAGCTCGGTAAATCGCCGCCTCCATTCTTGACAAAGCCGGGGGCCGCCTCTACACTTCCAATATGTCCCGACACTCTCTTCGCCCCCTCCTGGCGGTCGTCCTCGTCCTCGCCGCCGCCGTCGCGAGCCAAGCCGATCCCAGAGGAATCCTGCCCAAGGATCTCCCGGAGGCGACGCGCCGTCAATTCGAGGCTCTCGCCGCGGGCGCCCAGGGCGACGCGGTCAAGCTCAAGACCATCGCTCTGACGCGCGAGCTTTTCGTGAAGGCGGTGACCGACCCTAACAAGCTCCCCCAGGACATCCGGTTCCGCCCGAACGATGTCGAAGACGTGGGGCAAAAGATCAACGCGCTGATCGGAGGGGTGTACAAATACCAGAAGCAGCAGATCGAAATTAAGGCCCTCGTGAACGCCGGGAGGTACGACGACGCCAAGACCCTCTCCGTGACGTCGAATGCGGAACTGGCGACGACGGTGAACAGCGCCAATTTCGCGCCGAAGATGGGCATGCCCAGCGACACGGCTCATGAACTCGGCAACACGCTCGAGCATCGCGAGCGCATGGCCGAACACCCGGACCGGGAATGGCACAACGGTCCGGAAAACACGACGAGCCCCGAAACCGAGCCGTTCCTGGATAAGTCCCATGGACCCGAAGGGAAGCGTACGGAATCGGACATCGCCGGCGCCGGCGCCGACAACAATGGCGAGATTCTCGGCAAGCTCATCAAGGACATCGTGTCGCAGGCGGTGAAACCTCCGACTCCGGACCCCGTGGTCCCCGGAGGCACGGGAGGCTCCTCCAACATCCCCCAGCCGGCTCCTTCTCCGTCGCCCGCTCCCGTCGCGGGGGGCGGGAACGGCGGGGCTCCCAACGTCCCGCCGGGCGTGCCGACGGGGATCACTCCGATCCGCGACGCTCTCGGCGTCACCGACCCCAGCAGCCCCGGCGACGCGATGATCAACGCGCGCGAGCGCTATTCGGGCGGCGACGTCGCGGGCGGCTTGCAGGACGCGACGCGCGCCATCCAGCTCGGCGGCGGCGCGCCGGCCTATGCCATGCGGGGCGGCATGGAGCTCGATCAGAGGGAGTACCCCAAGGCCACCGCGGACGCGAAGAGCGCGCTCCAGCTGGACCCGTCGAACCGGGAAGCGATGGCTGTCTATCAGCTCTCCAAGGTCGGCCCCCCGTCCATCGAGGTCCCCGGCGCGGCGGGGCGCTCGAGCGCGGCCGGCGCGGCCGCAGGCGCGGAGTCCGAGTCCGCCGCGGCCCAGATCGCCGCGGCGACGAGCAACGCCGCGCGCATGTCGGGCGCCGACGCGAAGAAAGAGGCCATGAACGCGATGAAGCTCGGCGACGTGGAGGGCGCGCTGGTCTACGTCAACCGGGCCTTGTCTCAGAACCCGAACAGCCCGGAACTTCTCAACATCCGCGCCGCGATCAACGCCCGCCGGCGCGACTACGACAGCGCGATCGCCGACGCGAAGGCGGGCTTGGCTCTCGCGCCGAAGAACAAGACGCTCTTGAAGACGCTCGGCTACGCCCAGCTCCGCGGCAAGCGCTACAAGGACGCCGAGGCGACGGCGAGCGAGATGCTCTCCATCGATCCCGAGAATCCCTACGCGTTCGCGCTGCGGGCCCACGCCGAGGCCAACCTCGGCGACAAGGACGCGATGATGGCGGACATCAACCGCGCGGCGTCTCTGGACCCGGCCTATCAGCCGGCGGCGGCCGAGCTCGCCAAGCTCGTGCAGCTCCCGACGGACCAAGACACCTTTTTCCTCTTCCCCGGCGAGGTGGCCTCGGCGGCGAAGACGGCCGCGCCCGCGGCCCCGGCGCGCGGCCGCACGTTCGGCGCCCTCGCCGGAGCGGCGGCGCTCGGCGGCCTCCTGCTGGCGCTCGGCCTCATGAAGACCGTCATGGCGCCGTTGACGGAAAGGATCACGTCGGCGTTCACGCGCCGCTCGGGTCCGGGCGCGGCGGCCGCGACGGAGGAGAGTCCCTCGGTCAACGGGCTGATGCCCGGCTTGATCCGCGGCCAATACCGGATCTCGCGGCAGATCGGCGCGGGCGGCATGGGCATGGTGTTCGAAGGGACGGACCGCTCTCTCGGCCGGCGCGTGGCGATCAAGAAGATGCGAGACGAGCTGCGCGTCAACCCGCAGGAGCGCGCGCGCTTCGTCATCGAGGCCAAGACCGTGGCCGCCCTGCACCACGCCAACATCGTCGACATCTACGCCATCGCCGAGGAAGGCGCCGACGTCTTCCTGATCTTCGAGTACGTCGACGGAAAGACCGCCCACGAGCTCGTGCAGGCGAGCGGCCGCCTGCCGCTCGCGCAGGCCGCGCGCGTCGTCCGCTCCGCCGCGGACGCTCTCGACTACGCGCACGCGCACGGCGTCATCCATCGCGACATGAAGCCGTCCAACGTGATGATCGACTCGACCGGCCGCGTCAAGGTCATGGACTTCGGCATCGCGCGCATGGCGAAGGACTCGATGACGCGCTACTCGATGACGAACACCGTCGTGGGCACGACGCCCTACATGGCGCCCGAGCAGGAGCAGGGCCAGGTGAGGAAGGAGTCCGACGTCTACGCGCTCGCCGTGTGCGCCTACGAGATGATCACGGGGAAGCTCCCGTTCATCGGCATCGGCGCGGGCATGCTGATGAACAAGATCAACATGAGCTACGTCGCTCCCTCGCGCGCCATCGCGGGCGTGCCCGAGGCGCTCGATCCCGTCTTCCAGCGGGCTTTCCAGGCCGACCCCGACAAGCGCTTCCGCACGCCGAAGGAGTTCGCGGACGCGTTCGAATCGGCGCGCGGCGCCGCGGCAAGCGCCGCCTGAGCCGACCGGTTCAAAATAACCTCACGAGGCCGCTATAGAGCGGAAGGACATCCGCCGGTATACTCGTCGCAGGGCGAAGAGATCCCCTCCGACATGGCCGACGAACCGCGCGACGAGGAAGTCAGACGGCTGAAGGCCGAGGTTCGCCGGCTCCAGGAGGAGAAGGGCGCGAAGTCGAAGCCGCGTTCCCCATGGCGAAAGCCTCTCGTCATCGGAGCCGCCGTGCTCATCCTTCTCGGCGGGCTCGCGTGGTGGCTTCACGCGCGCCGCTATGAGGGCACCGACGACGCCTACGTCGACGGCCACGTCAGCGCCGTCGCGGCGCGCGTGGCCGGCACGATCACCGGGGTCTACTTCGAGGAGAACCAAGCCGTGAAGGCGGGCCAGCGCCTGGCGAGCTTGGATCCCCGCGACTTCGAGGCCGCGGTCCTCTCCGCTCAGCGCGATCTCGACGCGGCGCGGGCTCGCGTCGCGCAGTCGGAGGCGAACGCGCTCAAGGCGCGGCGCGACAAGGCCCGCACCCTGCCGCTCGTCGCCAAGGACGAGGTCTCCCTCCAGCAGTCCGACGCCGTCGTCGCCGCCGCGACGGCGTCTTCCGCGACCCTGGCCGCCGATCGCGCGAGCGCGGCCGCGGCCGCCGCGCAGCTCGAGGAGGCGCGGTTGAATCTCTCTTACTGCGAGATCGTCGCGCCCGTCGACGGACTCGTCGCCAAGCGCATCGGCGAGGTCGGCTTCCACACGACGCCCGGCGAGCAGCTCGCGCTGATCACTCGGACCGACGATCTCTGGGTCACCGCGAACTTTCGCGAGACGCAGCTGCGCAAGATGCGCGTCGGGCAGCGGGCGCGCGTCCACGTGGACGCGCTCGGCCGGACCTTCGGCGGCTGGGTGGAGAGCCTGCCGGCCGCGAGCGGCGCCGTGACGAGCGTGCTGCCTCCGGAGAACGCCACGGGCAACTTCGTCAAGGTCGTCCAGCGCCTTCCCGTCCGCATCCGCCTCGACGCGGGCCAGAAAGACCTCGACCGCCTGCGCCCCGGGATGTCGGTCGAGCCCAAAGTGAAGCTCGACTCGCGTGGCGACTGAGGAGGAGCAGGGCGGCTGGCATCCCGGGCACAGCCCGTGGGCCGTGGCGCTGACGGTCACGCTCGCGACGTTCATGGAGGTCATGGACACGTCGATCGCCAACGTGGCCCTGCCCCACATCGCCGGCGGCCTGTCGGCGAGCCAGGACGAGGCCACGTGGGTGCTCACGAGCTATCTCGTCTCCAACGCCGTCATCCTGCCCGTGTCGGGCTGGCTCAGCGACCGCTTCGGCCGCAAGCGCTTCTACATGGCCTGCGTCGCCTTGTTCACGGCCAGCTCGTTCCTGTGCGGCCTCGCGCCCAGCCTCGGCGCGCTCGTCGTCTTCCGCGTCCTCCAGGGGATCGGCGGCGGCGGATTGGGCCCGAGCGAGCAGGCGATCCTGGCCGACACGTTTCCCGCGTCGAAGCGCGGAATGGCCTTCGCGGTGTACGGCATGGCGGTCGTCCTGGCGCCCGCCATCGGGCCGACGCTCGGCGGCTGGATCACCGACCACATCAGCTGGCGCTGGATCTTCTTCATCAACGTCCCGTTCGGCGCGCTCTCGCTCTTCCTGACCAGCTTCATGGTGCAGGATCCGCCGCGCATGGTCGAGGGGAAGGAGAAGGCCGCGCGTCAGCCCGTGGATTTCACCGGGTTCTTCCTCGTCGCCTTGGGATTGGGGGCGTTCCAATTCGTCCTCGACCGCGGCCAGCGCGACGACTGGTTCGCTTCCGCGGTCATCACGTGGTTCGTGATCGCCGCTTTCGCCGCGCTGGCGTCCTTCGTCCTTTGGGAGCTGCGGACCGAGCATCCCGTGGTGCCCGTGCGCTTCTTCAAGAACCGCAACTTCAGCGTCACCTGCGCTCTGATGCTCCTGTTCTTCGTGGTCCTGCTCGGCATGACCTTGCTCATCCCTCAGCTGGCGCAAGTGGAGATGGGCTATTCGGCGCAGAAGGCGGGAGAGCTCCTCACGCCGGGCTCTCTGGTGGTGCTGGTCTTCCTGCCGCTGGCGGGATTCCTCGTCTCGCGCACGGACGCCCGGTGGCTGATGGGCGGCGGCCTCCTGGTCATCGCCGCCGCCCTGTATCACATGACGAGCCTGGACTTGCAGGTGAGCTTCTGGACGCTGATCTGGTGGCGCATGCTCCAAATGACCGGCGCGGCGTTCCTCTTCGTGCCGATCAACACGATCGCCTATACCGACATGCCTCCGGAGGCGAACAATCAGGTCTCCGCGCTGGTCAACCTGATGCGCAACATGGGAGGGAGCCTCGGCATCTCCGCCGTCACGACGATGCTCCAGCGGCGCCAGCAGGTCCACCAGGCGTATCTCGTGAAGGACGTCTACCGGGACAACCCGCGCTTCGCGCAGGCCTCGGGGCAGATCCTCCGGCGCTACGCCGTTCGCTCGGGCGCGGCGCAGGCGCCGCGCCAAGCCCTGGCCGAGGCCTACCGGGCGCTGCAGCACCAGGCGGCGGTCCTGAGCTACGTCGACGTCATCCAGATGCTGACGGGCGTCTCGCTCGCGGCGGTCGTCCTGGTCTTCTTCGCCAAGAAGAACAAGCCGGGTCAGGCGGCCGCGGCTTGAGCGAGGGCCGCCGCCGCCGGGGCGTCGACTAGGGCAGCGGAGGCGCGCCCGCGGGGAAGCCGTTCCCGACGCGCGGCCAGCCGGCGCGCCATTCGATCGGCTCGATGCGCATCACCCGGTCCCGGCGATAGCCGGCTTTGCCGGGGTCGTACGCGTGGTAGACGAGCAAGTCCTCGCCGCGGCGGCCCTTGACGATGGAGCAATGCCCCGGGCCCACGGCGACGGCGCCGGTCCGCAGGAGCCGCCGCGGATTCTTCTCGAAGGGACCGAGCGGCGAGCGCGAGCGCGCGACGCCGAGCGCGTAGTCCTTGGTCGTGTAGTCGTTGCCGCTGTAGAAGACGTAGTACCAGCCGTCATGGTAGGCGAGCCACTCGCCCTCGATGACGTCGCCTTCCCACGCCTGGTCGTTCTCGAGGACCTCGCGGCGCGGGCCGACGAGGCTCAAGCCGTCGGCCGACAGCTCGCGCGCGTAGACGGTGGTCTTCTCCTTCGGATTCAGGCCGTTGCCGTCCTTCTTCCAGTACAGGTAGTGCTTGCCCGACGCGGGATCGAAGAAATGGTGGGAGTCGATGAGCCCGACCCGCTCGTCGCGGATCAGAGGGCGTCCCAGGTCGGTCCACGGTCCCTCGACGCGCGGCGCGAACGCGGCGCCGATGGCCAATTGGCCGGAATTGTCGCGCGCGGTGTAGTAGGCGATGTAGCGCTTTCCGACCTTGTGGATCTCCGGCGCCCAGAAATCGTACGTCTCGGCGTCCTGATCGTGCCAGGCGGGCCGCCGGTCGCGGGGGAAGATGAAGCCCGCGGGCGACCAGCGCCGCAGATCCTTCGACTTGACGAGCGGGCCGGCGTCGGGCGCGTTGTTGGAGGTCGCCGCGACGTAATACGACCGGCCGGCGCGGATCGCCGCCGGGTCGCCGTAGGCGTACTTCATGCCGGGGAAATTCTCGACGAAAGGCGCGTAGCCTTTCGCGCCGCCGTCGAAGGCGGCGCGCCAGGCGTCGAGGCGCGCGCCCTCGGTGGCGCCGGGAGAATCCTTGGCGCGAAGCGGCGCCATGGCCTGGAGCAAAGCCTCGCGGCTCTCGGCGCGGCCGTGGCTTTCCTGGACGCGGCGCTCGAGCGCGGGGCTCTGCGGCAGGGAGGAGAACAGCTCGGGGCGGGCGATGGCTTCGGCGACGAGCCGGGCGGCGGCGGCCGGCACGGGAGCGGCCGGCGCGGCGAGCTGGGCCGCGAGATACGACGACGCGGCCGGGATCCAGGCCGGCTGCGCGGAGAGGGCGGTCAGGCTTTGAAGGTGCAGGTCGATGGCGGCCGGCAGGGACAGCGGGGCCGGCGCCGCGGGAGCCGGCGGGCCGGCCTCGAACTCGAGGACGGCCGCCCGCGCGGGACCTCCGGCCAGGAGGGCGGCGGCCAACGCCAGGAACGCGAGCATGGGGAAAGGATAGCGCCCGCCGCGCGCTCGGGCGCAGGGTCCCGCGCCCTCGCGCTTCCCGGCAAAGGACCTACCGGGATTTGGTACCGAAGGCGCATGGGGGCCTTGCCGCTTTCGTCGCGGACTGTTATACTTCTTACGTCGGGGGTGAACTAGCTTCGACAGACGTGGTTGAGCTGAAGATCGCAGGCACGGGTTGGTCAGGGCCCGTCAAAAACCGGACCAAACAACAACTGCCAACACTCAGTTGGCTTGGGCTACCGCCTAACACGCGGTGAGCACACGCCGGTCCTCGACGCCTGCTAGAGGGTCGCCGGTGTAATGAGCAGGATGCGGCTCTCACCCGTGGTACCGTGGGCGGGGAGCTTAAGACCGAACGGGACTAGCCCGGAGAGCACGCGTCCATCGGTTTTCTCCGGGCGAAATTGAGGATGGGCTAAGCCTGTAGTGATCCCAGCCGGTCGCGTTTGGACGCGGGTGCAACTCCCGCCACCTCCACCATTTTGATGGGCGATTCTCGCGCCGCCACCCTCCTCGGGTCCTACGGGCTCTTCGCCGGGCTGTCCCTGCTCGTCGTCGCGCGGCCGGAATACGGCCTGTACGTCTTTCCCGCCTTCGGCATCCCGCTCGTCTGGTCGGACCTGCGGCGCGACGCCGAGTCGCCGGTCATCCTGACCTTCCTGGCCACCGTCGCCGGCATGGTGCTGATCGGCCGCGCGGCGGACACGGGCGTGCGCCTGGCGCTCGGCGCCGGGATCATCGGTCTCTGGACGCTCGCCGCCGCGCTGTCCGCCCACCGCGGGCGGCAGGCCGCCGACGAGCGCGCCCTGCTCATGGAGCAGATGAGCCTGCAGGACGCCATCCGCGACGACGAGCGCGACCTGAAGTACTACACGTCCTACGAGGAGACCGTCGGATCGGAGACGCGCCTGCGCCGCGACCTGTCGGACGCCGCCAAGAGCCTCTCGGGCACCATGGACGCGGGCGAGGTCCAGGCGCGCCTCGTGGCCGTGCTGACCGCGCGCTTCCCGCAGGCGCGCATCGAGGTCGTCGGCGGCGCGGGCGACGATCCGCTGCTCAACGCCGCCTTGCGCCGCAAGGGCCCCGTGCTGATCAAGGACGCCCGCGCCGAGACCCTGGTGGCGCCCGGCGCGCGTTTCGTCTCCGGCGTCGCCGTCCCGTTCAAGGTCATGCGCCAGCCCGCCGGCTTCGTCAAGCTCGAGAGCGACAAGGTCGGCGCGTTCGGCCCCGACGACGTCAAGGCCGCCGACCTGTTCGCGACCATGGCCGCGCTGAGCCTGGAGAACATCTCGCTGTACGAGAGCGTGCACCGGCAGGCCACCCACGACGCCCTGACCCAGCTCCACAGCCACCGCGCGTTCCAGCAGCGCCTCCAAGAGGAGGTCCTGCGCTCGGGACGCAGCCAGTCGCCGCTGTCGCTGATCATGTGCGACGTCGACCACTTCAAGAGCTACAACGACCGTTACGGCCACCAGGCCGGAGACCACCTGCTCAAGACCTTGGCCGGCGTGCTCGCCTCGTTCGCGCGGCCCGTCGACTTCGTCGCGCGCTACGGCGGCGAGGAGTTCTGCGTGATCCTGCCCAACTTCGTGCGCTCGGAGGCCCTCCAGCTCGCAGAGAGGATGCGCGCGCGCGTCGCGGCCGAGCCCTTCGTCTTCCAGGGCGCGCCCACGCACGCGACGATGAGCTTCGGCGTGGCCTCGTTCCCCCAGGACGCGACCACCGCCTCGCAGATCGTGCGCTCGGCCGACGAGCGCATGTACCGCGCCAAGCAGGGCGGCCGCAACCAGGTGGTGGGATGAAGCCCGAGCTCTTCGCCGCCGTCGCCGCGCTCGTCCCCGGGATCGTCCTGTGGCTGTGCTACCCGCGCCGCGCGTGGGCGGCGGCCGCCGGCGTGGCCGCCTCGCTGGCCGCCGGCGCCGCGCTCACGGCCGCGGCTCCCGACGGACTCCGCGCCGCCGCGGCGGTGTCCGCCGCCGCCGGCGCGCTCGGTGGGATCCTGATCTGGGCTCTGTGCCGCCGCCGCGAGACCGATCACGCCGAGGCCGTCGCGCGCTTCGAGGAGGTCCGCGCGCGGCGGACCGCGATCGCCGCCCAGCTCGCCGTCCTCAAGGCCCGCGGCCTCAGCGCCGAGCGCGAGCACAAGGAGACCATGGCCGTCTACGGCATGGTCAAGGGCCTCGCGGAGTCGCTGTCGTGGGAGGACGCCCGCCCGCGCATCGAGGCCGCCATCGAGCAGTATTTCGGCGCGGGCGCCGAATACGCCCTCTACGTGTCCGGCCTGCGCGGCGACGCGGACGTGCGTCCGCTCGCCCAGCGCGGCCTGCGGGGCTCTCCCGGCGCCGCCTGGGCGACTCTCGAGCGCGCCCTGCAGGTCCAGGGCGGCACGCCGCAGACGCCGAAGATCCTGGAGCGCCCCGAGCGCGCCGTCGGCATGCCCATCCGCGAGGGCCAGGAGCTGCTCGGCTACCTCTACGCGCGCGTCCCGGACGGGGCGGCCCCGCAGGCGTGGCTGGCGAAGACGCAGGCGTTCGCCTCGGAGCTGATCGTCGCCTTCAAGCGCGTCAAGCTGTTCCAAGAGATGGAGCGCCTCTCCGAGATCGACGGGCTCACCGGCGTGCGCCGCCGCGGCGCGTTCGACAAGCGCCTGGCCGAGGAGGTCGTGCGGGCGCGGACGTTCAAGACGAGCTTCGGGCTGATGCTCCTTGACATCGACCATTTTAAACTCTTGAATGACCGCTACGGCCACCCTTTCGGCGACCAGGTGCTCAAGCGCGTCGGCGCCGTGCTGAACGCGTCCGTGTACGAGACCGACTACGTGGCGCGGTACGGGGGCGAGGAGTTCACCATCCTCCTGCCCCGCGCGGAGCCGGCCGGCGCGCAGCGCCGCGCGGAGGTCATCCGGGCGGCGATCGAGGCCGAGAGCTTCACGATCGGCTTCGAGACCGTGAAGGTGACCGTTTCGATCGGACTGGCGCACTTTCCGCGCGACGCGTCGTCGCCGGAGGACGTGGTGGCGCGCGCGGACGCGGCGATGTACGCGGCGAAGTCGGGCGGACGCAACCGGGTCGTGGACTGCGAGGCGCTGCGCCGTTAGCGGCCGCGCAAAAGGAGACTTTCGATGGACGAGCAGACGCCGGCGATACCCCCGCAGCAGCCCACGTCGGCTTCGCCGGCGCCTGAGACGCAGCATCCTCCCAGCCCGCGCCGAGTCAAGCGCCGCCTGCTGACCTGGCTGCTCGGCCTGCACGCCGCGGCCCTGCTGGCCGCCGGCGTGATCATCGTCCGCGGCAAGCCCGCGCCGGCGAAGGGCGAGACGAAGAGCAAGCCCGGCCTGCTCTCCAGCGCTCCGTCGGAGACCGTCGGCTGGGTGACCGTCCGCGGTCCCATCTACGCGTCGGAGTCCTCGAGGCCGTGGGACAAGGGCTCCGACCAGCTCGCGCGGCGCATCGAGTCCTTGGCCGAGACGCCCGGCGTCAAGTCCATCGTCCTCGACATCAACACGCCCGGCGGCAGCGTCGGCGCGGTGCAGGAGATCTACATGCGCATCCTGCGCATGAAGAAGGAGCACCCGAACCTCAAGTTCGTCGCGCTGTTCGGCGACGTCGCGGCCTCCGGCGGCTATTACATCGCGTCGGCCTGCGACAAGATCGTGGCTCACCCGGGCACTTTGACCGGCTCCATCGGCGTGATCTTCGAGGTCACCAACATGCAGGGCCTCTTCGCGAAGGTCGGCTTCAAGATGGACCCTATTAAGTCGGGCGCCCACAAGGACATCGGCTCCCCCGCGCGCGCCATGACTCCGGAGGAGCGCCGGATCATGCAGGACCTGATCGACGACGCCTACGGCCAGTTCCTGCAGGCCGTGTCCGACGGGCGCCACATGCCCGTCGCGCAGGTCCGGCCGCTCGCCGACGGGCGAATCTTCTCGGGGACGCAAGCGGTCAAGAACGGCCTGGTCGACGAGCTCGGCGACTCGCACGACGCGCTGATGCTGGCCGCCAAGCTCGGCGGCATCACCGATCCGAAGCCCAAGGTGCGGCGCGACGGGGAGAAGTTCAGCGACCTCTTCGAGATGCTCGAGACGCGCGCGCGCGTCAGCCTCGGCGTCGGCCCCGTGTCCATCCCCCTGCCCGAGGCTCTCTCGGCTCCGACCCACGGCATGCTGTACATGTGGCAAGGCTGGTGACATGGACGTCCTCGAGCTGCTCTACGACTACTTCGAGGATCGCGCCCACGCGGCGGCGCTGATCCGCCAGCGGCGCCCGTTCGCGCTCGGCGTGCTGGGCGCCCTCCTCGGCGGCGTGAGCGTGTTCATGGCCGAGGCGCTCGCCGGGCGCCTGCACGTGTTCTCGTTCTCCGGACCCTCGCTGATCCTGACGTTGCTGTGGCAGGTCTCGATGCTGTTCGTCCTGACCGCGGCCCTGCACCTGCTGCTCGACATGACCGGCGCGCGCGGCGACGCGGGCGCGCTGTTCGTCCATCTCGGGCTCTCGCAGCTGGCGTGGCTCGCGGCGGTGCCGGCGACCTTGATCGCCCGGGCGCTGTTTCCGCGCGCGACCTTCTGGCCCGCGTTCCTCGCGTTCTTCGGCGTCTGGGTCTGGTCGATGGCGCTCAAGGCGCGCGGGCTGCGCGACGAGTACGGCGTCGGGGAAGGGCGGGCGTGGGCGACGCTTTTCCTGCCGTACGCGCTCTTCGCCGCGCTGGTCGCGCTGTCGACGACGCTGGCCATCGTCGCGCTCGCGGTGAAGGCGTTCTCGTCGTGAGCCCCAAGGAGCCGATCCCCGCCGTCTGGGAGGGCCTTCCCGTCGTCGACGCGGCCGGGATGCGCGCGCTCGACTTCGACGCGACCGCGCGCTTCGGCATCCCCGCCGCCGAGCTGATGGAGAACGCGGGCCGGGCCGTCGCGGCCGAGACCGTCGTTTTTCTCGGCGAGAAGGGCGTCGAGATCGCGAAAGCGCGCGTGGTCGTGGTCTGCGGCCGCGGCGCCAACGGCGGCGACGGGCTCGTCGCGGCGCGCTTCCTGAAGGCGGCCGGCGCCCAAGTCCTCGTCGTCCTGGCCCCGGCGAAGAAGGACGGCGAGTACCCGGAGCTCGTGCGCGTCAATCGCGAGGCGGCCCTCAAGGCCGGCGTCGAGATCCGCGAGGCCGGTCCGGCGGCGGGCCTGGCGGAGGCTCTCGCGGGGGGCGACGTCGTCCTCGACGCGCTGCTCGGCACGGGCTCGACGGGCAAGCCGGCGGGGGCGATCCATCACGCCGTCCAGGAGATCACGCGCGCCAAGAAGCCGGTGATCGCGGTCGATCTCCCCACGGGCCTGCATCCCGACACGGGCCACCACAGCGGCGCCTACGTCACGGCCGACCTGACGCTGACGCTGGGCCTGCCCAAGCGGGGGCTCCTCGCGCCGCACGCCAAGCAGTACGTCGGCGTCCTCAAGGTCCTCGACATCGGCTACCCGTCCGAGCTGATCCGCGGCGCGAAGGCCGCGTGAGAGCGGCTCTCGCGGCGCTGCTGCTCGCCGCGGGCTGCGCCCGGCCGGGGCCGTACGCCGTGCTCGAGACGTCCAAGGGGCGCATGGTCGCGCGGCTGTACGCCGACAAAGCGCCGAAGACGGTCGCCCACATCAAGTCCCTCGCCGAAGGAAAGCGCTGGATGTCCGGCCAGGACGCGCGCGTGATCGAGCGCCCTCTGTACGACGGAACTCTATTTCATCGCGTGATTCCGGGCCTTCTGATTCAGGGCGGCGATCCTTCCGGCACCGGCGAAGGCAATCCTCATTTGCCGGTGCCGGACGAGGGCTGGGCGGCTTCGCGCTTCGACAAGCCCGGCCTCTTGGCGATGGCGAGCTGGGGGCCGGGGACGTCGCAGACGCAGTTCTTCATCACGCTCGCTCCCGCGCACGACCTCGACGGCCGTTATACGATCTTCGGCGAGCTCGTCGAGGGTCTTTCCGTGGCCAAGGCGATCGCCGCGGTGCCGCGCGACGAGAAAAGCGGAAACGACCGGCCGTTCGATCCGCCGGTGCTCAAGTCCCTCCGCGTCGTCGACTCGCGTCCTTGACGCGATAAAGCCGTCACCGGTCGTACGACCCTCCTTCATGGCGCCGCCGCTCCGCCGGGCGCCACACTATCCATGCCCCCCGAGGAGGTCCCATGAAGACGCTCATGCGATCCTTGGCGGTCCTGCTGGCGGCGGCGGCGGAAACCGGCGCGGCCTCGACTTCGATCCACAGCGGCGTCACGGCGGTCTCCGGCGGATCCACGACGGGCAACAGCGCGCCGGCGGTCCCGGCCGGATCGCCGGCCTCGCCGGGCGCGGCGAACGGCAAGGTCGGGTCTCCGGCCGTGACCGGCGCGGCCACGCCCTTGAACCCCAACTCTCCGCCTCCGGGCGCGGCGGTGAATCAAACCCCGGCCCAGACTCCGCCGCCCGTCTCGGGAGCCGCGATGCCCTTGAATCCGAACGCGCCCGTTCCGGGCGCGCCGTCCGGCCAGCCGTCGAACGCGACGCTGGGCATCCAGGCGACGGCGGCGCCGCTGCCGGTGGCGGGACAGGTCCCGACCGACACGATCGCCGCCGCCATCACGAACCCGGCGGCCGCGACCGGCGCCGCGACGTCGGGACAGAACGTGCAGGGGGCCGTCGTCCAGTCGCCGCCGTCGAATTTCGGCCAGCAGGCTCAGCCGGGCGCGGCTCCCGCGCCGAACCAGGCGGTGCCGCCGGGCGCCGCGCCGCCGATCGCCGTGCAGAACCTGGAGGTCACGCGGCAGAACGGGACCTTGGTCCTCACCGGGACCGTCCGGAGCCAGGCGGACAAGGACGCGGCGGGCCAGCGCGCCGCGACGGCCTCGGGCGGCGAGGCGGTGGTCAACGACCTCGTCGTCCAATGAGTTGCTAAGATGGCGTGATGCGCCGCTACATCGCCGCCATCGACCAAGGCACGACCAGCACGCGCTTCATCGTGTTCGACCGCTCGGGACGCGTGGTCGCGAGCGCGCAGAAGGAGCACGCGCAGGCCTGCCCCGAGCCCGGCTGGGTGGAGCACGACGCCGAGGAGATCTGGCGCCGCACGCGCGAGGTGATCGCCGAGGCGATGTCCGCGGGCGAGCTGCGCGTCGAGGACATCGCGGCGGCCGGCATCACCAACCAGCGCGAGACCGTGGTCGTCTGGGATCGCGAGACGGGCGCGCCCATCCATCATGCCCTCGTTTGGCAGGACATGCGCGTGCAGGGCGACGTGGAGGCGCTGACCCGCGAGGGCGGGATCGACCGGCTGCGCGGCAAGACCGGTCTGCCGCTGTCGCCTTACTTCAGCGCGTTGAAGCTGAAGTGGATCCTCGATCACGCCCCGGACGCGCGGCGGAGAGCCGCGTCGGGGAGGCTTTTGGCGGGAACGATCGACAGCTACCTCGCGTGGCGCCTGACGGGCGTCCACGTCACCGACGTCACCAACGCCAGCCGCACCCAGCTCATGGACCTGCGGACGCTCGCGTGGGACTCGGACCTCCTCAAGCTGTTCGACGTGCCGCGCGAGATTCTCCCCAAGATCGCGTCGAGCAGCGAATCGTACGGCGAGATGACCGTGCCGGAACTGCGCGGCGTCCCGCTGGCGGGGATACTGGGCGATCAGCAGGCGGCGCTGTTCGGACAGGCGTGCTTCACGCCGGGC
>DATNGC010000140.1:0-14935 GCA_035606075.1 Elusimicrobiota bacterium | reverse complement strand
CGGCGAGGTCATCCGCTACCTCGCGCGCAAAGGCCTCAAGGTGGCCGGCGCGAAGCTGACCGGCGTCTCGCTCCTGCGCGACACGATGAGCATGGTGGACCGCGGCGCGTTCCGCAGCATCTCCTTCAACGACGCGGGCGTCGTCTCCACGACCGGCAAGGTCTCGGTGCCCGTCGCCAAGGGGCTCATCAACGAACTCAACAAGGACGAGCCCGACGTCCTCGTGATCGAGCTCGGCGACGGCATCCTCGGCGAGTACGGAGTCCAGGAAATATTGCACGACGACGAGCTCATGAACGCGGGCTCGGCGCA
This sequence comes from Elusimicrobiota bacterium, assembly GCA_035606075.1. Lineage (GTDB taxonomy): Bacteria > Elusimicrobiota > Elusimicrobia > UBA1565 > UBA9628 > GWA2-66-18. Next base: position 14,623 of record DATNGC010000140.1, on the reverse strand, counting down.
CATCATGTGCGCCAACGACCCGGTCGCGGCCTGGGGCGCGGTCGAGCTCTTCAAGAACACGTTCAAGCGCCGCGTCGACCTGATCTCCGGGCCCGCCACCGACAACGCGGTCGGCAAGGAGTTCATCGAGAACAAGATCGGGGTCAAGGCGATGAACGCGCGCATCGAGTACGACGCGCTGGGCGCGTTCGTCGAGAAGGCCGTTTTCGGAGGGGTGCCGGCATGAAGAAGATCCGGGTCGGAATCGAGGGCGGGGCGGGCTTCGCGGGCGGAGAGCTGATCCGCCTGCTGCTCGGCCATCCCCACGTCGAGATCGCGGCCGCGACGTCGTCCACGTTCCCGGGGCAGCCGGTGTTCCTGGCCCACCCGAACCTGCGCGGGCGCACGGCGCTCTCCTTCACGCGCAAGCTCGACTACGCGAACCTCGACTGCCTGTTCCTCGCGGGCGGGCACGGCGACGCGATGAGCAACGTGCCGGCCATCCTCGACCAGACCGGCCCGCGCCTGCGCGTGATCGACCTGTCGGGCGACTTCCGCTTGAAGGACGCGGCTCTCTACCCGAAGTGGTACACGCGCACGCATAAGGCCCCGGTCCTGCTCAAGAAGTTCGCGTACGGCCTCGTCGAGCTCAACCGCGCTGAGATCAAGAAGGCGCGCCTCGTCGCCAACCCGGGCTGCTTCGCGACCGCGACGGCTCTGGCGCTCGGGCCTTTGGCCAAGGGCGGCGTCACGGGCGTCGTCTCGGTCACGGCCGTGACGGGCTCCTCCGGCTCCGGCGCGAGCCCGTCGGTGATCACGCATCACCCGACTCGGCACGCCAACCTCAAGGCCTACAAGCCTTTCGTCCATCAGCACGTGCCCGAGGTGGAGCAGATCCTCGACCAGCTGGCGGGCAAGAAGTCCATGAAGCTGTCGCTGATCCCGATCTCCGGGCCCTTCGCGCGCGGCATCTACGCCGTGTGCCAGGTCGACCTGCCCAAGGGCTGGAAGGCCGCCGACGTGAAGGAGCTCTACAAGAGCGCCTACGCCGGCGGCTCGTTCGTCCGTCTTGTCGAAGAGCCTCCGTCTTTAAACGCGGTCAACGGCAGCAACCACTGCGACGTGTTCGTCGCGGTGCAGGACGGCCGCATCGGCGTGATCTCGGCCATCGACAACCTGGTCAAGGGAGCCTCGGGCCAGGCCGTGCAGAACCTCAACGTCATGATGGGCTGGGACGAGGGCGCGGGCCTGGCGTTCGCCGGACACTACCCCTGAGGACCGCATGAACGACCTCAAAGCGCTGGAAGACGCCTACGTCCTGCCGACGTACGAGAAGTTCCCGTTCGCGCTCGAGCGCGGCGAGGGCTGCTGGGTGTGGGACTCCGCCGGGACCAAGTACCTCGACCTGTACGGAGGCCACGCCGTGGCCGCGATCGGCCACGCGCCGAAGGAGGTCGCCGCGGCGATCTCCGCGCAGGCGGGCAAGCTCCTCTTCTACTCGAACCTCGTCTACGTCCCGGCGCGCGCCGAGGCCGCCAAGGCCCTCGTCGAGTTCTGCGGCGAGAAGGGCTCGCAGGTTTTCTTCTGCAACTCGGGCGCCGAAGCCAACGAGAACGCGATGCGCATCGCGCGCTCCGTGACGGGCCGCCGGACCGTCGTCGCGGCCGAGGGCGGCTTCCACGGCCGCACCGCGGGCGCGATCTCGGTGACGGGCTCTAAATACCGGAAGGGCCTGGCGGGGCTCGGCGGCGACGTCGTGCACGTCCCGTTCGGCGACCTGGCGGCGGCGGAGAAAGCCATCGGGCCGGACACGGCGGCCTTCCTTCTCGAGCCCATCCAGAGCGTCCAAGGAGCGACGACCGCGACGCGGGACTATCTGGACGGACTTCGGGCGCTCTGCGAGAAAAACGGGGCGCTCCTCATCTTCGACGAGGTGCAGACCGGCGTCGGCCGCGTCGGCGCGCGCTCCGCGCGGCACGCGTGGGACGTGCGGCCTCATCTTCAAACTTTCGCGAAGGCGCTGGCTTCCGGCGTCCCGGCGGGCGCGGTTCTCGCGGTTCCGGAGGTCGCGAAGAAGGTGAAGCCCGGTGAGCTGGGCTCGACCTTCGGAGGAGGCCCGCTCGCCTGCGCGGCGATCACCGCGACGTTGAAGGCGGTCTCGGAGCAGAAGCTCTGGGAGAACGCGGCGGCGATGGAGAAGCTGATCCGCGGCACGTTCACGTTCCCGCAGATCAAGGAGATCCGCGGGAAGGGGCTTCTGCTCGGCATCGTTTTGGACCGCAACTCGAAAGAGACCCGGACGGCTCTGTTGAATAGGAAGATCATTGTCGGCGGAGCCGACGATCCGAACGTGATCCGCCTGCTTCCCCCTCTGACCGTGGGACCGAGCGAGATCTCCATCCTTCGCGACGCGTTGGCCGACATCTTTTCGGCCGAGACAGCGGACGCGGCGACTCTTCGCGCGAAGAGTTCTACAACCCTGGCACTCAACCCATGAAAATCCGCCACTTCACTCATCTAAAGGATTTCACTCCCGACGAGTTGAATGAGCTCGTGTCTCTCGCCCTCGAGCTCAAGAAGAAGGCCCCGGCGTCTGCTCCGCTCGCGGGCAAGAGCCTGGCGTTCTGCTTCATGAACCCGTCCCTGCGCACGCAGGTCTCCTTCTCCGTCGCGACGCACCAGCTCGGCGGGCATCCCGTCACGCTGAGCCTCGGCGGCGGCGGGACGTGGGGCATGGAGTCCGTCGAGGGCGTCGTGATGGACGGCGCCGCCGCGGAGCATCTGAAAGAAGCGGTGCCGGTGCTCGGGCGCTTCTGCGCGGGGCTCGGCCTGCGCTCCTTCCCCGGCGGCGTGTCGTGGGAGGAGGACAAGAAGGAGCTCCCTCTCACGGCCTTCCGGAAGTACTCGACCGTCCCCGTCGTCAACATGGAGTCGGCGACCGGCCATCCGTGCCAGGCGCTCGCGGACCTGATGACGGTGAAGGAGCGGTTCGATCCTAAAAACAAGAATTTCCTGCTGACGTGGGCCCCGCACGTGAAGGCTCTCCCGATGGCGGTGCCGAACTCGGCGGCGGAGATCATGTCCATGGCGGGCATGAACGTCACCATCGCTCGGCCGCAAGGCTTCGACCTCGATCCCGAGATCATGGCGCGCGTGAAGGCCAGCTGCGCCGCCAACGGCACGAAACTCAAGGTCACCGACGACGTCCCCTCCGCGTACGAAGGCCAGCACGTCGTCTACGCCAAGTCCTGGGGCTCGATTTCGAACTACGGCAAAGCTCCCCCCGCCGAGCCGTCGTTCCGCGCGAAGTGGATGGTCACGGCCGCGAAGATGAAAAAGACCGATCGCGCGATCTTTATGCACTGCCTGCCGGTCCGCCGCAACGTCGTCGTCGAGGACGCCGTCCTCGACGGCCCGTGGTCCGTCGCGATCGACGAGGCCGAGAATCGCCTGCACACCGCCAAAGCCGTCCTGCTGCACCTGCTCGCCGCGAATAAAAATACAGCCGCCTCACGGAGACACGCCCGATGACCGACTCGCCCATCATGCTCAAGCAGGCCATCCCCTACATCCGGATGTACAAGGGAAAGGTCTTCGTCGTGAAGGTCGGAGGCCGCGTCGTCGCCAAGCGCGAGACGCTCGACGCCCTCGTCGAGGACGTGTCCCTGCTCCAGCAGGTCGGCATCCGCGTCGTGCTCGTGCACGGCGGCGGCAATCAGGCCACCGAGCTCGCCAAGAAGCTCGGCCTGGAGCCCGAGTTCGTGGCGGGCCGGCGCATCACCGACGCGCAGATGCTCGAGGTCGCCAAGATGACCTACGCGGGCACGCTGAACATCGACATCCTGTCCTCCTTCCGCGCCCACCACACGCCGGCCGTCGGCGTGTCCGGCGTGGACGGCGGCCTGATCACGGCCGTCAAGCGGCCCAAGCGCTCCATGGAAAAAAATCCGGGCGAGGCGCCCGTCGAGGTGGACTTCGGCTTCGTCGGCGACATCCAGGACGTGGATCCGAAAATGCTGATCAACCTGCTCGACGCGGGCATGACCCCCGTCATCTCCTGCCTCGGCTGCGATCCCGAGGGGGTGATCCTCAACATCAACGCCGACTCCATCGCGGAGGCCGTCGCCCGCGCGCTGAAGGCGGAGAAGCTCGTGATCGTGACCGACACCGAAGGCCTGCTCGAGGACGTCAACAACCCTTCGAGCCTCGTCTCCTACACGGACGTCGACGAGGTCATGTCATTGAAGAAGCAAGGCCGCCTCACCGGCGGCATGCTCCCCAAGGCCGACGCCTGCGTGAAGGCCCTGCAGGGCGGCGTGCGCCGCACGCACATCATCAACGGCCTCAAGCCCGGCGCGCTCCTGCGCGAGATCTTCACCAACGCCGGCTGCGGCACCATGATCGTCGAGAAGCGCGAGCGCCAGGCGTACCAGCAGGTCGAGCTCGCCCCGGCGGAGGCCGCGGCCGCATGAGCCGGGCCGTCTCCCTGCTGCAGGACCTCGTCCGCCTCCCCTCGCCCAGCGGGCAGGAGGACGCGGTCGTCGCGCGCCTGGAGGCGGAGTTCCGGTCGCTCGGCTGGAAGCCGGAGGTCCGCGGCCGCAACATCACCGCGGCCTTGGACGGCGGCGAAGGCCCGCTTCTCCTGCTCAACTCGCACACCGACACCGTCCCCGTCGGCGAGGAATGGACCAAGGACCCGCTCGCCGCGAAGATCGAGGACGGCAAGATCTACGGCCGCGGGACCAACGACGCCAAAGGCTGCCTGGTCGCCATGGTGATGGGCGCGGCCAACGCTTTCAAGAACGGCGCCCCGAAAGGCCGCGTGATGCTGGCGGCGACCTGCGAAGAAGAAGTGCTGGGACAAGGCCTCGAGAAGCTCCTGCCGTCCTTGCCGCGCCCGGACGCCGCCGTCGTCGGCGAGCCCACGGGGCTCCAGCCCGCCGTCGCGCAAAAGGGCCTCATCGTCCTCGAGATCACGGCCGCCGGCCGCTCCGCGCACGCGGCCCACGGCGGCGGGATCAACGCCGTGGAAGCCGCGGCGCGCGATGTCCTGGCCTTGTCCGGCTTCGCGTTCGACAAGAGCCATGCCGCTCTCGGACGCCCCTCGCTCAACGTCACCCAGATCACGGGCGGCACGCGGCACAACGTCATCCCCGACCGTTGTAAAATCGTCGTCGATATCCGGAGCACTCCCGCGTATTCTCCCGACGAGATCGTCGCGAAAGTGAAGGCGGCGGTGAAAGGCGACGTTTTCGTGCGTTCCTCGCGGCTCGGGTCGGTCGAGACCGATCCCAATCATTCCATCGTGAAGGCCGCGCTCCTGGCGAACCCGGCCTCGAAGGCCTACGGCTCCTCCACTTTGTCCGATTGGGTCTTCCTGAAGGGCGTGCCCACCGTGAAGGCCGGCCCCGGCGACACCAAGCGCTCCCACGCTCCCGACGAGTATCTCGAGGTGGCAGAGCTCGAGGCGGGCGTCATCTTCTACGAGAACTTGATCCGCAACTACTTCCGCGAGGCCGCGTCTTGAAGAAGCTCTGGCAGACGAGCGTCGAGCTCGACTCCTTGGTCGAGGCCTACACCGTCGGCGACGACCCCGCCCTCGACTCGCGCCTCCTGCGCCACGAGGTCTACGGCAGCATCGCCCACGCCGCGGGCCTCAAGAAGATCGGAGTGCTGAGCGCCAAGGAGTTCTCGGCGCTGCGCGCCGAGTTGACCAGGCTGCACGACCGCCCCGGCCGCTTCGCCGTGACGCGCGAGCAGGAGGACATCCACACCGCCGTCGAGCAGCGCCTGACCGCCGCCCTCGGCGACGCCGGCGCCAAGATCCACGCCGGACGCAGCCGCAACGACCAGGTGCAGGTCGACCTGAGGCTGTACCTCAAGGACCGCCTGCTCTCCCTTCACGCGAAAGCGGGAGAGGCGTCGGCCGCCTGGCAAGCGTTCGGAGAGCGGAACGCCGGAACGCGAATTCCGGGCTATTCGCATTTGCAAAGGGCGATGCCCACGACGATCGGGCACTGGGCCGCGAGCCACGCGGAGGCGCTGGAGGACGGACGCCGCGCTCTCCGGTTCGCCTTCGACGAAGCCGATTGTTCTCCATTGGGCAGCGCCGCCGGATACGGGATCATGCTGCCTTTGGACCGGAATTACGTCGCGAAGCTTCTCGGCTTTTCCAGGGTTCAGCGAAACACCCTGCGCGTCCAAACCTCGCGTCCGAGGATCGAAGCCGTCGTCTTGTCCTCGCTCGCGCTGCTCGCCCGCGACCTCGGCTCCCTCGCCTGGGACCTCTCTCTCTATTCGACGGCCGAGTTCGGCTTCTTGTCTCTCTCGTCTTCGTTCACCACCGGTTCTTCGATCATGCCTCAGAAAAAGAACCCCGACGTCGTCGAGCTCACGCGCGCCCGCGCCGCGCTGGTCCCGGGCTGGCTCAACCAAGTCCTCGCCGTCGGCGCCTTGCCCTCGGGCTACCACCGCGACTACCAGCTGACCAAGGGTCCGCTGTTCGCCGCGCTGGACGCGATGACGATGATGCTCGACGTCGCCGCGCGCCTGCCGGCGGCCCTGACCGTGAAGGCCGAACGCTGCGCCGCCGCCGTCACCGAGGACCTGCTCGCGACCCATGAGGCCGCCGCGTTGGTCCGCTCCGGAGTCCCGTTCCGCAACGCGTACCGGACCGTCGCCGAGAAGGCCCGCGCCCGTTCCGGGGAACCGCGCCGGGTGGAAGGATTTTCTCTCCCTCCGTACGCCGGCGCGCCCGGGAATCCCGGCTGGAAGCCGCTCGCCGCCGACCGCGCGCGGGAGAGCGCCTGGAGCGCCCGCCGTCGCGCCGCGCTCGACGCGGCGTGGTCGGCCCTCCTCGCTAAGTAGGCGGCTCCGGAACCCGCGCGGAAGCGGCGTGGTCCTCGAGCAGGACGCGGATTCCCGCGACCGGCTCCTCCAACGCGCGCCTCACCTTGTCCCCCAGCCTCGGATCGACGTCCTCCGCGGCGTCCACCGCCCCCTGGCCGGCCGCGTAGGCCGCCTCGCCCGAGTCGAGCTGGAGCTCGCCGGCCCAGGCGATGGCCCCCTCGACCAGGCCGCGCGCCGCGGCCATCACGTCCCCCCCCGCCTCCGCGACGTGCTTGAGAAAGGTCCCCGACGCATGGCCGATGACGGCCAGAAGCAGGTGCTCCTTGGCCTCGCCGGCGAGCATCACTCCCAGCAGGAAGCCTTGGGCGATGCAGCCCATCTCCCCGCCGCTGGCCACCGCGGCGTGAGCGACGCCGAAGGCGAGGGCCGAGATCGCGCTGAGCAGGGCCCCGCCGGCCTTGCCCGACTCGCGCAGGTCCTGCGCGACGATGTCGGCCACCGCGCCCACTTCGGCCTGGGGATCGCCGCGGGACTCGTCGATCGCCGCGGAGACGCCGCTCTCGGAGCGCAGGAACGAACGGTCGTGCTTCCTCACCATACCTCCTCCTCCGCCGCGACGTTCACGGAGGCCTCCGCCACCGCCTCCGTCCGCGGCGCCAACGTCGCGGTCTCCGACGCCGGGGCGTAGCAATCGAGCACGGCGCGGACGTAGGAGCGCGTCGCGCCGGACCATTCGCTCGCCTCGATCGCGCCCGGACCCGAGTAGTAGGCGGCGATCACGCGCCGCGTCGTCAGCGCCTCTCCCGCGGCGCCGGGCGCCGCGCGCTTGCGGGCGATCTTGTAGAGGTACGCGAGGTAGGAGGTGCCGACCGAGATGTTCGTCTCGGGGTCCCACAGGTCGCACGCCTTGACGCCGAAATCCTTGGCCGTGGCCGGCATCAGCTGCATCAGGCCGCGCGCGCCGCAGTGCGAGAGCGCGGTCGGCTTGAACTGGGACTCGACGGCGATCACGGCTTTCACGAGGTTCGGATTCAGGCCCTGGCGGCGGGCATGGCGGATGATGACGTCGTCGTAGCGTCCGTCCCCGCCGCGCGCGTGCTTCCTTTGCAGGGCGCAGGAGGGAGCGGGGAGGGTCGCGGCCGCCGGCGGCGACGCCGGCGGAGGAGGCTGGGGGCGCCGGACGTCCCGGGCGAGGACTCGGGCGGCGAGGATCGAGGAAAGCAGGACGAGCAGCGCGGCCGGCGTCGCGGTCTCGGTCTTCATGAACCCCCTCCACTGCACGGACTTCCATTGGCCGGAGGGTAACGGCGTTCGCTCTGATAAGCCTCATGAGCCGTTCAATACGAACGCAAGTCCCTTGTCGCGGATTCGTCAGAGAGAGGCGGTATAATGGGCGCATGAGCAAGCCGGTCCTGCTGTACGACGGCGACTGCGGCTTCTGCCGCCGTTGGATCGAGCGGTGGCGCGAGATGACCGGCGGCCGCGTGGACTACGAGCCTTCGAAGGCCGCCGGGCCCCGTTTCCCGAAGCTCAAGGCCGAGGACCTCGCGGAGGCCGTCTATCTGGTCGAGCCCGGCGGCCGGGTCAGCCGCGGCGCCGAGGCGGTCGCGCGCAGCCTGGCCTACGCGGGCGGCTTCCACCGCGCGTGGCGGCCGCTCTACGAGAACGTGCCGCCGCTGCGCGCGGCGAGCGAGGCCGCCTACCGCTTCGTCGCGCGCCGCCGACCGTTCTTCTCGCGCCTGACGCGCCTGCTGTGGGGCGAGTCGCCGGCCCGTCCGCGCGTGGACGGCACGCGCCGCGCGGTGCTCGCGGGCCTGGGACTGTGCTACCTCGTCGCGTTCTGGTCCTTCGGCGCGCAGGTCCGCGGTCTCGTCGGAAGCGACGGCCTGGCCCCCGCGGCGCGCTACCTCGAGGCCGCCGCGGCTCAGCTCGGTCCGGGACGCTATTGGCAGCTTCCGACGCTCGCGTGGATCTCCGCGTCCGACCGCGCCCTCGTCGGTTTCTGCTGGGCCGGAGCCGTCCTCTCCTTCGGCCTGATGCTCGACGTCGCGGCCGGCGCGTGCGCGCTCGCCTGCTGGGCCCTCTACCTCTCTCTGTGCGTCGTGGGCGCGGACTTCATGGGCTACCAGTGGGACGCGCTCCTGCTGGAAGCCGGCCTCATCGCCGTGCTCCTCGCGCCGTGGGGCCCGCGGCGCTCGCGGACGGAGACCTCGCGCGGGGCGCTGTGGCTGATGCGCCTGCTCCTCTTCAAGCTCATGCTCCAGTCCGGTCTGGTCAAGATCCTGAGCGGCGACCCGGCTTGGCGCCGCCTCACGGCCTTGCTGTACCACTTCTGGAGCCAGCCTCTGCCGACGCCGGCGGCGTGGTACGCCAGCCTCCTCCCGGGCGGCGTCCTGAAGGCGTCGTGCGGGCTGATGTTCGCGATCGAGCTCGGCGCCCCGTGGCTGCTCCTCGGCCCTCGCCGCGTCCGAGCCGCCGGCGCGGCCGCGATCGCGGCGCTCATGCTGCTGATCGCGGTCACCGGCAACTACGGCTTCTTCAACCTGCTCACCTGGGTCCTGTGTCTCGCGGCGCTCGACGACTCCTTCCTCGGGCTGTCGCGTCTCGCGCCGGACGCGAGGCCCAAGCCCGCGCCGGCATGGCGCGGCCGCGTCATCGGCGTCTTCGCGGCGGCGTGGCTCGCGGCGAGCGGCGCGGCGTGGGCTCTCTCGATGGGCAAGCGGCCGCCGCTCGAAGGCGCCTGGAGCGCCCTTCTCGCCGCCGTCGAGCCTCTGCGCTCGATCAACAACTACGGCCTCTTCGCCGTGATGACCACGACGCGCGACGAGATCGTCGTCGAGGTCTCCGCCGACGGGCGCGACTGGAAGGAGTGGCCCTTCAAGTGGAAGCCCGGCGACCCTCGCCGCGCGCCGCCCATCGTCGCGCCGCACATGCCGCGACTGGACTGGCAGATGTGGTTCGCCTCGCTCGGCGCGCCGAGCCCCTGGTTCAACAACCTGCTCTTCCGCCTGCTCCAAGGCGACGCGGTCGTCGAAGGCTTGCTCGGTCCCTCGCCTCTGGGACGCGAGCGGCCCGCCTACGCGCGCGCGATGCTGTGGTCGTATCGCTTCTCGACCCCGGAGGAGCGCCGCGCCGACGGTTCGTGGTGGGTGCGCGCGCGAAAGGGGCTGTATTTCCCGGTCGTGAGCCTGCCCGCCGGCCAATAGAGACCCTTTCCTCGCGGCGCGCCGATATCGGAGAATGGGTCATGACCTCTCTCCTACTCCTGTGCGCCCTCGCCGCGTCCCCGGCGCGCGCCGACCCCGCCATCTCGTTCATCTCCGGCGATAAGGAAGTCCTGCGCGTGACCGCCGCGGACCTCGCCGCGCGCTCCGACGCTCGCGGCATCACGCTGACCGACCCGTTCTACGGCAAGGTCAAGCGCTACCGCGCGGTGCCCATCAAGGACCTGCTGACGCAGGCCTACGGCCCCGACTGGGTCGAGGACGGCGTCGGCGAGATGTTCTTCGAGGCGCTCGACGGCTACAAATCCCACGCGCGCGTTCCTTTGCTGGCCAACGAAGGCGGCATGCTCGCCTTCGCCGACGCCGACGTCCCGGCTTGGGAGGAGATGCCGAAGGAGAAGACGAGGCCCGGGCCCTTCTACCTGGTGTGGACCGGCGACGATCAGACTCCGGAGAAAGGCTTCCCGTGGCCGTGGCAGATCCTCTCGGTCAAGTCCGCCATGATCGAGGACGAGTACCCCAAGGCCGTGCCGCGCAACACCGGCAGGAACTCCCGCGCGCCGGCCGGCTGGGCCATTTTCAAGCGCTCATGCATCTCCTGCCACGCGATCAGCGGCCAGGGCGGCTCCGTCGGCCCCGACCTCAACGAGCCGCGCGGCGTCACGCGCTACCACGACAAGAAGGAGCTCAAGGCCTACATCCATAAAGCATCCTCGTTCCGGCATACGAAAATGCCGGACTTCGACGAGCTGACGCCGAAGGACCTCGACGACATCATCGCCTACCTCGACTTCATGTCCGTGCAGGCGGGAACGAAATAACCGTACAATGGCCTCGATGCCCGAGACCCTGCCCTGCTCCGTCGTCGTCCTGACCCACAACCGGCGGGACCTGCTCCGGGAGAACCTGCTGTCCGTGCGCGCACAGACGGTCAAGCCGGCGGAGATCGTCGTCGTCGACAACAACTCCTCCGACGGCGCCTCCGAGATGGTCAAGACCGAGTTCCCCGAGGTCCGCCTGATCCGCGTCGACTACGACTCGGGCGTCGAGGGCTTCAACATCGGCATCGAGAACGCGCGCGAGGACGCCGTCGGGGTCCTCGACGACGACACGACCGTGCCGCCCGACTGGCTCGCCGGCCTGTACGCCAAGCTCTCCGCCGAGCCGCCCGACACCCTGATCGTCTCGCCCAAAGTCGTCGAGCCGGGCATGCCGCAGGAGCTCCTCGACTCGCCGGCGCTGAACACCGAGCGCTACGTCGATCTTTTCGAGGGCTCGAGCTTCATGGCCCGCCGCAAGGAGCTCGTCGCCCTCGGGATGTTCCCGAAGGAGTTCTTCATCTACGGCAACGAGCGCGACGTGGCCGCTCGCGCGGCCATCGCGGGCTACAAGATCCGCTTCTGCCCCTCGGTCAAGAGCTTCCACAAGAAGCCCTACGGCGTGCGGCTCGGCAGACAGAACCTTTTCCTGATCTCTCGGAACTACACCTGGCTCTTGCTGAAGTACTACTCGGCATCGGACATCGCCCGGACTCTTTTCCACATTCTCAAGAACGCGCTGGCGAGGCGAGACGACCACGCCGGACTCGGGATGGACACTCGCGCCACCGAGGGGTTCAACCGCGCGTTCAAGCCGGCGAACCTCTGGTACGCGTTCAGCGGCTTTACGGCGGCCGTCCTGCGGGTCGACTACTGGCTCAAGAATCGCCAAGTCGTGAGGAAAAAAGGCTTTACTCTGCTCTTCGACACCTGGAGGCTCAAGGAATGAAAGTCGTCATTCTGGCGGGCGGCACGGGAAGCCGGCTCAGCGAGGAGACCCAGCTGAAGCCGAAGCCGATGGTCACCGTGGGCGGCAACCCCATGCTGTGGCACATCATGAAGATCTACGCGGCGCACGGCCTGACCGAGTTCGTCGTGTGCTGCGGCTACCGCGGCTACCAGATCAAGGAGTACTTCGCCAACTACCGGCGGCACCGCTCCGACCTGACCATCGACCTGTCGAGCAGCAAGGTCACGATCCACAGGAGCGACGCCGAGCCGTGGCGCGTGACGCTCGTCGACACCGGCGAGGAGACGATGACCGGCGGCCGCCTGAAGCGCGTGGCGCCTTACCTGGGCCCCGGCCCCTTCTGCTTCACCTACGGCGACGGCGTTGCCGACGTCGACGTCAAGAAGCTCGTCGCCTTCCACAAGAAGGAGGGTCGACTGGCCACCATCACCTGCGTCCAGCCCCCGGGCCGCTTCGGCGCCGTCGTCCTCCAGGACGGCAAGGTCTCCCGCTTCCAGGAGAAGCCGCGCGGCGACGGCGGCATGATCAACGGCGGGTTCTTCGTTCTGTCGCCCAAGGTCCTCGATTACATCGAGGGCGACGCGACCGTGTGGGAGCAGGAGCCGCTGAAGAAGCTCGCGAGCGAGGGCCAGCTCGCGGCCTATCGGCACGACGGCTTCTGGCAATGCATGGACACCGTGCGCGACCGGAACCACCTCGAGGAGCTCTGGGCGTCCGGACGCGCCCCGTGGGCCGTATGGCGCTGAGCCGCGGCTTCTGGTCGGGAAAGAAGGTCCTGATCACGGGCCATACCGGCTTCAAGGGAGCCTGGCTGTCGCTGCTGCTCGAGCGCTTAGAGGCGAAGATTTACGGCTACTCGCTCGCGGAGCCGGTCTCGACGCCGAACCTCTACGCCGCGGCGCGCGTCGGCGAGTCCGTCGAATCGACCTCCGGGGACGTCCGCGACCTCGAGTCTCTCGCGCGCGCCGTCGCCGGGGCGAAGCCCGACGTCGTCTTCCACATGGCCGCGCAGCCCCTCGTGAGGCGCTCCTACCAATATCCCGCCGAGACGTACGCGACCAACGTGACCGGCACCGTGAACCTGCTCGAGGCCGTCCGGCGCGCGGGCGGGATCAAGGCCGTCGTCGCCGTCACCAGCGACAAGTGCTACGAGCAGCGCGAGGGCGTCCGCAGCTTCCGCGAGAGCGATCCTCTCGGCGGCCATGATCCCTACAGCAGCAGCAAGGCCTGCGCGGAGCTGGTCGCGGCGGCCTACCGCTCGAGCTTCTTCTCCGGGGCGGGCGCGGCGGCGGTCGCGACGGCCCGCGCCGGCAACGTCATCGGCGGAGGCGACTGGGCCGAGGACCGTCTCCTGCCCGATCTCGTGCGCGCGATCTCAGGCAAGACCCCGGTCTCCATCCGAAAGCCGGAGTCGGTCCGGCCCTGGCAGCACGTGCTCGATCCCCTGTCCGGCTACCTGACGCTCGCGCGGCGACTGGTCGAGGACGGCCCGAACTTCGCCGAGGGCTGGAACTTCGGGCCGCGCGAGGGCGACGCCCGCTCGGTGAAGTGGGTCGCGGAAGGCTTCCTCCGGCATTGGCCCCAGGCCCCGCGGATCGAGCTCGCCGCGGGCGCGCAGCCGCACGAGGCCGCGTACCTGCGCCTGGACTGCTCCAAGGCGGCTTCGCGGCTGGCGTGGACGCCGCGCTGGGATCTCGAGGCGGCGCTCGAGCGCACCGCGCTGTGGTACCAGGCATTCCTCGCCGGCAAGGACATGAGGGCCTTCACGAAGACCCAGATCGAGGAGCACTTGTCGCGCGCCCGCGGCGAGGGCGGCCTCGCGGCCAAGTCATGAGCGCCGAGGAGCTGCGCGCGAAGATCCTGGCGCTCGCCGCCGACTACGCGCGGCAGGCGCACGCTCCCAAGGAGTTCCGGCCGGGAGAGACGTATCTGCCGGCCTCCGGCAAGGTCTACGGCGCCGAGGAGCTCGTGAATCTCGTCGACTCGTCCCTGGATTTCTGGCTCACCGCCGGCCGGTTCAACGACGCGTTCGAGAAGAAGCTGGCGTCCTTCCTCGGCGTGCGGCACGCGCTGACGGTGAACTCGGGCTCCTCGGCCAACCTGGTCGCCGTCGCCGCGCTGACCTCCCCCACGCTCGGCGACAAGGCGCTCAAGCCGGGCGACGAGGTCCTGACGGTCGCGGCGGGCTTCCCGACGACGGTCAATCCCCTGCTGTTCTACGGGCTGACGCCCGTGTTCGTCGACATCGTCCTGCCGACCTACGACGTCGACGCCGCCGCGCTCGAGGCCGCCGTCACCGACAAGACGCGCGCGATCGTCCTCGCGCACACGCTGGGCAACCCTTTCGCGCTGGACAAGGTCGCCGAGCTCGCCCGCCGGCGCAATCTCTGGCTCATCGAGGACTGCTGCGACGCCCTCGGCTCGACCTACGACGGCCGCCCGGTGGGGACGTTCGGCGATATCGGGACGCTGAGCTTCTACCCCGCTCACCAGATCACGACGGGCGAGGGCGGCGCGGTGTTCACCAATTCGAGCCGCCTCAAGCTCCTGCTCGAGTCGTTCCGCGACTGGGGCCGCGACTGCTGGTGCGCCCCCGGCAAGGAAAACACCTGCAAAAAACGCTTCGAATGGCAGCTTGGCGAGCTGCCCTTCGGCTACGACCACAAATACATCTCCTCGCATCTGGGCTATAACCTGAAGATCACCGACATGCAGGCGGCGGTGGGATTGGCGCAACTTGATCGCCTTCCCGGCTTCATCGAAGCCCGCCGCAAAAACTTCGC
>DATNGC010000139.1:0-19637 GCA_035606075.1 Elusimicrobiota bacterium | reverse complement strand
AGTTTTATCTTGACTAAATCCGGCCCGGGGGACACACTCGATTCATGCAGCGGATTCGCGCGATCGCGGCGGCGCTGATCGTGTCCGGCGCCGCGTCGCTCGCCGCGGGCGCCATCGTCAAGACGACGGACGGCAGCGGCGATCCTCCCACGCCCCTGCTGGGTACGCCCCCGCCGCCGAGTCCGGCGCCCGCGCCGACCCCTGCTCCTTCGCCTGCGCCGTCGCCGAGCCCATCTCCGGCGCCCGCGCCGAGCCCTGCGCCCGCGCCGAGCCCCGCGCCCGCGCCGAGCCCCGCCCCCGCGCCGGTTCCGAGACCCTCGCCCCCGCCGCCGGCGCCTTCTCCCGTCCCCGCGCCCTCTCCGGCTCCTGGCTCGGGCGCGGGGGGCGGCTCGGGCGGCCCGGACACGAACGCGAACGCCGGCGGCGGCGCCGGAGCGAGTCTTCCGCTCGTGCCCGTCACGGTGACCGGCGGAGCGAGGCACGGCGGCTGGGGCGGCCTCGGCGTGGGCTCCAACGGCCCCGACCCGGTCTTCGAAGCCGCGCAGGCTCAAGCCGCGGCGCAGCGCGCGGCCGCCGATCAGCGCTTCCTGTCGCAGAGCGTCGGGACCATCGACAACGCCTCCGCCGACACCCGCGCGGCGGTCCACGCCGCGGAGCTGATCCACGCGGCCAAGAGCAAGCTCGACCTCGGCGACCCGGACGGCGCGGTCCGCGACGCGACCTCCGCGCTCGCGCTCGCCCCGGACTCCCCGGCGGCGCTGACTCTGCGCTCCTCCGCGTTCAATCTCCTGGGCCGCAACGAGGAGGCCCGGCGCGACGCGCTCGACGCGCTGCGGTTCAAGCCCGACGAGGCCTCTCCGGCCGAGGACCTCGCCTGGGCGCTGCTGCGCCTGCGCGACTACGACGGCGCGGGCGAGGCGGCGGCGCGCGCGCTCAAGGCGAACCCGCGCAGCGCGCTCGCCCTCGCCACGCGGGCCTACGCCGAGCAGATGCAGGGACGGCGGGCCGCGATGCTCGCCGACATCGAGGCCGCCGCCGCGCTCGACTCGCGGTTCGCGGCGCTGGCGGCGCTCGCTCGCGCCGGCAAGGCGATCTACAACCCGGGGAGCACCGACGCGTCCTACCTCCTCGGCGCGGCCGCCTCGGCCGCCCTCGGCGCGGAGCGCGGCGCGGCGTGGCCGTGGGCCCTGGGCCTGCTGACGCTCGCGGGACTGGGCGCGTGCGGCGTCTACCTCTTCTCGCGGCGGCGCCGGAAGACCGGAGCCCTTCATCTCACGCCCCGGCGCCCGTCGCGCCCCGGCGAAGAGGACCTCGTCGGCGGAAAGTACCGCCTCGAGGGGATCATTGGGCGCGGAGGCATGGGCGAGGTGCGCCGCGCCAAGGACACGGTCCTGGGCCGGACCGTCGCGGTCAAGACGCTCGTCGCCGACCTGGCCGGCGCCGGCGACGACTGGTCCCAGAAGCTGCGCGCCGAGGCGACGACCGTCGCGGGCATCCATCACCCGAACATCGTGGACATCTACGAGCTGATCGAGGAGCGCGGCGTGCTGTACCTGATCTTCGAGTTCGTCGAGGGACAGACCGTGCACAGCGTCCTCGCGACGCGCGGGCGCCTGGCGGCCAAGGACTGCGCGCGCGTCCTCGCGCCGGTGTGCGCGGCGCTGGAGCTGGCGCACTCGCGCGGGCTCGTGCACCGCGACTTGAAGCCCGCCAACATCATGATCACGGTCGCGGGGCACGTGAAGCTCATGGACTTCGGGATCGCCCGTCCCGTGGGCCAGCGCGTCAAGAACGAGGACGGCGGACGCGGCGCGCAGGACCCTCTCTTCGACCGGACCCAGACGATCATGGGCACGCCTGTGTACATGGCGCCGGAGGCCGAGCAGGGGCTCGTCGGCCCGGCCGGCGACGTGTTCTCGCTCGGCGCGTGCCTGTACGAGATGCTGACGGGAAGCCGTCCGTTCCCGTCCGGCGCGACGGCGCTGGACAAGCTGGACATGAAGGTCGCGCCTCCGAGCGTTCTCGCGCCCGGCGTGCCGCCGGGCGTCGACCGGCTCGTCGCGGAGGCGCTGTCTCCCGATCCCGCCGCCCGGCCGGCCCCGGCCGAGTTCGCCCGGCGCCTGCGCGCGGAGGCCAAGCGCGGCAAGGACGGCGAGACCCCCCGGACGCCCCGAGCCTCGCGGACGCCTCGGACCCCCCGGACGCCGCGCTCGCCCGCCGCGGCGTAAGCCGCATAAATCGTGCGGACGGCTTCGTAATTTGGCAAAATGGCGTCAGATGCTCGCCGAGCTCTCCGCCTTCGCCGCGTTCGCCGCCGCCGCCGGGGCCAGCGCCCGCTGGAACTGGTGGCGTCCCGTCGTCACGGACGGCATCCCGGCGCTGATGTACCACAAGATCGGCGACTCTCCCCCGGGCTCGAAGCTCGCCAAGCTCTGGGTCTCCAGCGCCGACTTCCGCCGCCAGCTCCAGTACCTGCGCGAGCGCGGCTACACGGCGATCAACTTCTCCGACTGGCGCGACGCCGAGAAGGGCGTCAAGCCCCTGCCCGAGAAGCCCGTCCTGATCACCTTCGACGACGGGTACATGAACAACTACGAGGCCGCTTACCCCCTCCTGCGCGAGTTCGGGATGAAGGGCGTGATCTTCCTGGTCTACGAGACCATGGACAAGCACAACGGCTGGCACGACCCGAAGACCGAGCCGTGGCTCAAGATGCTGACCTGGGCGCAGATCAAGGAGATGCAGGACTCCGGCGTGATCGAGTTCGGCTCCCACACCATGCGCCACCGCAACCTCGCCGAGACGCCCATCGAGGAGGCGCGCTGGGAGCTCGCCGAGAGCAAGCGGCGTCTGGAGGACAAGCTCGGCCGGGAGACGCTCGGCTTCGCCTATCCTTACGGCGCCGGCGCCTATAAGCCCGAGGTCCGCGCCGCCGCGCTCGAGGCGGGCTACCGCTTCGACTTCTCGATCAAGCAGGGCATCTCCCGCCTCCCTTGGGACAGGGAGCGGGAGTCCATCCGCCGCCTGCTCGTGCGCGGCGACGACAACATGTTCGACTTCCACCTGAACATGACGAGAGGCCGCGCCCGATTTTGAGCCCCCAAGCGCCGAAGAAGATCCTCGTCGTCCAGCTGCGCCGCCTCGGCGACGTGATCCTGACGACGCCCGCGCTCTCGGCGCTCAAGAAGAAATATCCCGGGGCGAGGCTCGACTTCCTCGTCGAGGCCCCCGGCGCCGAGGCCGTCGCGGGACACCCGGCCATCGACGAGATCCTCGTCTACGACGCGAAGGGCGCGCTCGCCTCCCTCGCGTGGGCGCTCAAGATCCGCGCGCGAAAATACGACTGGGTCGTCGACTTCCTGGCGAACCCGCGCACCGCGCTCCTGACGGCGCTCTCCGGCGCGCCCGTCAAGGCGGGCCCCGCGCACGTGCGGCGGCGCTGGGCGTACAACGTCAAGATGCTCCAGTCCCCGCAGGCCTGCTACGCCGCGCTCGAGAAAGTGCGCTGGCTCGCGGCCCTGGGGATCGCGCCCGAGGACGCGCCGCCCTTGCCGGAGCTCTTCCTGGCGAAGCGTCCCGAGGCCGCGGCCAACGTCGTGGGCCTGGTCCCTCCGTCGCGCAAGATCACGCGCCGCTGGCCCGCCGAGTCCTGGGCGCGCCTCGGGCGGCTGCTCCGGGACAAGCACGGCTGCCGTCTCAAGGTGTTCTGGGGCCCGGGCGAGAAGGAGCTGGCCGACGAGGTCGTCCGCGGCATCGGCGCGGGCGCCGAGGCCGTCCCGCAGACGCGCACCATCGCCGAGCTCGCCGCCGAGCTCGCCGCCTGCCGCGTCGTCGTCTCCAACTGCGCCGGGCCCAAGCACGTCGCGCTCGCTCTCGGCGTCCCCACGGTGACCATCCACGGCTCCTCGGACCCCGCGTCCTGGACGCCCGTCCATCCCGACCACCGCTCCGTCCGCCTCGAGGAGCTCGAGTGCATCGGCTGCCGCTCGAACACGTGTCCCTACGCCCTCGAGTGCCTGCGCCAGCTCCCCGCCGAGCGCGTGCTGCCGGCCGTCGAGGAGCTTCTCGCGCGCGCCGGAGCGCCCGCATGAGCGGCTGGAGCAAGCGGCGGGCCAAGCTGAAGTCCCACCTGCCCGGCCAGGCGCTGCTCGGCGCGGCCTCGCTCGCCTACGGCGCCGGCGTATTGGGACGGCGGGCGCTGTACGAGCTCAAGATCCTCAAGCGCCGCAGGATCGGCGCGAAGGTGATCTGCATCGGGAACCTGACCACGGGCGGCACGGGCAAGACGCCCGCGGTCCTGCTCGCGGCGGAGACCCTGCGCAAGCGCGGCCACGACGTCGCGATCCTCTCGCGGGGCTACGGCGGCACGGCCTCCAAGAAGGAGGTCACCGTCCTGCTCGACGGCCGTCAGACCGACTGGCGCCTGTGCGGCGACGAGCCGTGGATGGTCCACCAGTCCCTGCAGGGCCAGGGCGTGCCCGTGCTCGTCTGCCCCGACCGCACGAAGGCCGGCGAGCTCGCCGTCGAGATGTACGGCTCGAGCGTCGTGATCCTCGACGACGGCTTCCAGCACCTGAAGCTGCACCGCGACCTCGACGTCGTCCTGGTCAACGCGACGGACCCGTTCGGCGGCGGACGACTGCTCCCCCTCGGGAACCTGCGCGAGCCGGTTTCCGCCCTGCGCCGGGCGCACATCGTCATCGTGACCCACGCCGACCGCGTCACGGCCGCGGAGCTCGCGGCCCTCCGGGACCGGATCGACGCCGCCCATCCGGGCGTGAAGATCCTCGAGTCCGCGCACAAGGCCGACCACGTGCTCGACGTGCGCACCGAGGAGAAGCATCCCCTCGAGCACCTGAAGGGCAAGGCCGTCGTCGCGCTGTCGGGCATCGGGGACCCGCTCTCCTTCGAGAACCAGCTCGAGTCGCTGGGCGCGACGATCGCCCAGTCCTGGCGCTATCCGGACCATCACGCGTACGCGGAGAAGGAGCTCCGGGCCATCTCGGAGCTGCGCGGCGCCCTGCCCGTGGTGACGACGTACAAGGACTTCATCCGCCTGCCGGAGCGCTGGCGCGAGACGCTGACCGGCGAGGTCCTCGTCCTGGGCATCAAGCTCGAGATCCTGAAGGGGCGAAACACGTGGATCGACATGCTGAGCGAGCTGGCCGACAAGGCCCGCAAGCGACGGTCATGAAGCCGCTTTTTCTCGTCGCCGTCTCCGTCCTCGCGGCCTGCTCGGTCCAGCATCGCGCGACGGACCCGCAGCCGACCCTGCCGTCGCTGACGCCGGCCGAGGTCCAGCAGCCGCTGCCCGCTCCGTCGCCCGCTCTCGAGGCCGCGCTGGTGCCGGCCGCGGTCCCTCCCGGACCCGCGGCGCCCGACGTCGCGCTGGCCGCCGCCGTCTCGACGGGGACTTCCCCGGTCCGGGCGGCGCCGTCCGCGCCCGCCGCGCCGCCGGCGCCCGAGCCCGCCGCGGCGCCCTCGCCGGCCGCGGCCGTCCTGGCTCCGGCCGAGCCCGCGCCCGCCGTCGAGCCCGCGCCGGCGCGCGCGGGCAAGAAGAGGACGTGGGGCTACGTCGCGATCACGACGGCGATCGTGTCGCCGTCCCAGCTCATGGGCCCCGAGGTCCCGATGGCGCCGGACTTCCAGCGCCTGCCCGTGTTCCCCGAGAAGCTGACGCTCGCGGTCTCCTGGGGGCTGCTCTCCGTCGGCGAGGCGACGATGAGCGTGAGCAAGATCGTGATGTTCAACGGCCGCCCGGCCTACCATCTCGTGACCGAGGCGCGCTCGAACTCCTTCTGCGACACGTTCTACAGCGTGCGCGACCTCAACGAGTCCTGGCTCGACGCGCGGACTCTGACGTCGCTGGGCTACTCGAAGAAGCTGCGCGAGGGCGGCTACTACCGCGACGTCTGGGTGCTCTACGACCGCGACGCCGGGACCTTCCTCCAGCGGCAGACGCGCAAGGACGGGACGTTCGAGGTCAAGACCGGCACGATCCCCGCGCAGGTCCAGGACATCCTCTCGAGCGTCTACTACGTCCGCGCCCACGCCCTGCCGGACGGCGCGCAGGTCGTCATCGACGTGAACACCCCGGACAATTGGCCTCTCGTCGTGAAGGTGACCGACCGCGAGAAGGTCAAGGTCCCCGCCGGCACGTTCCCGTCGGTGCTCGTCGAGCCCGCGATGCGCCGCGAGGGCCTCTTCATCCAGAAGGGCAAGCGCCTCAGGCTTTGGCTGTCCGACGATCCCGCGAAGCGGCCGCTCATGATGAAGGTCGAGGTGTTCTTCGGCCACGTGACGGCGGTGCTGCGCGAAATGGTATGATCAGGACCCGTAGATGACCACGCCGCGCGCCGAGCGACAAGAGCTTCTGCGGACCATCGACCGTTTCAGCGGCCGCCGCGTCCTCGTCGTCGGCGACCTGATGCTGGACCAGTACATCCGCGGCAGCGTCAGCCGGATCTCCCCCGAGGCTCCCGTCCCGGTCGTGCGCGTGACCGGCGAGAGCTTCATCCCGGGCGGCGCCGGCAACGTCGTCAGCAACCTGGCCGCCCTCGGCGCGCGCGTCTCCGTGGTGGGCGTCGTCGGCGAGGACTCCGCCGGTCAGGTCCTGCTCCAGCAGTTCCGCGACAAGGACGTCGACGTGGACGGCGTCTGCGTCGACGTCGACCGGCTGACCACGCAGAAGTGCCGCGTCGTCGCCGAGCGCCAGCAGGCCGTGCGCTACGACCGCGAGACCGTCGGCGCGCTGTCCCACGCGACCGAGACGCGCCTGCTCGCCAGCCTCGGCGAGGAGCTCGCCCGCGCGGACGCCGTCATCCTCTCCGACTACGGCAAGGGCGTCATCAATCCCAAGCTCCTGTCTCAGGCCATCTCGGGCGCGCGCCGGCGCAAAATCCCGGTGACCGTGGATCCCAAGCCCGAGCACTTCCGGCGCTACCGCGGCATCACCTGCGTGACCCCGAACACGTCCGAAGCGTGGGCGTGCATGCATCGTTCGCCGAAGCCCGGCCAAGAGGCGCTCGTGGAGCTGGGCAAGGACATCCTGAAGACTTTGCGCAGCAAATCCGTGCTGATCACGCGCGGGCCCGACGGAATGAGCCTGTTCGAGGATACGGGCAAGGTCACTCATATCCCGACCGTCGCCCGCGAGGTGTTCGACGTTTCCGGCGCCGGCGACACGGTGATCTCCACGTTCACGCTCGCGCTGGCCGCCGGCGCGCCCTTGGTCAGGGCGGCCAAGCTGTCCAATCACGCGGCGGGCATCGTCGTCGCCAAGCTGGGCACCGCCACGACCGATCAGAAGGAATTGGCGAGGGCTATTCGATGAGCGGGGTGCTGACCGTGATTCCCGCGCGCATGGGCTCGACCCGCTTCCCCGGGAAAGTGTTGGCTCGTCTCAAGGGCAAAACGATGGTCGAGTGGTGCTGGCGCGCCGCGAAAGCGGCGAAATTGGGCCCGGTCCTGGTCGCCACCGATAATAGCCAGGTCGCGGACGAAGTCCGCAAATTCGGCGGTGATGTGGTCATGACCCCGGCCTCTTGCCCGTCGGGCTCCGATAGGGTTTGGCTCGCCTCCCGAAAACGTCGCGAAGCGACGATCTTGAATTTCCAGGGAGATATGCCCCTCCTCAAGCCGTCGACTCTCCGTTCGGCCGTCAAGGCTCTGACCAAAGGCTCGGACATCGCGACGGCGGTGATCCCGCTGTCCGACCGGAAACGCCGGCAAGACTCGAACGTCGTGAAAGCCGTGCTCGCCAAGAACGGCCGCTGTCTCTATTTTTCCCGATCGGATGTGCCTTTCGGCAGAGATGGAGCGTCCGTTGAATCGTTTGAGCATCTCGGAATTTATGTTTACCGCCGTTCCGCTCTCAAGCGCTTCGTCTCCCTCCCGCCGTCGAAGCTGGAGCAGACGGAGAAGCTCGAGCAGCTGCGCGCGCTCGAGGACGGCATGATCATCCGCGCGGCGATCGTCGACGAGCGGCCCGTCGCCGTCGACGTTCCCAAAGATTTGGCGCAAGCCGAAAAACTCCTCCGCCGAGGGAAAAAATGACCAAGTACATCTTCGTGACGGGCGGCGTCGTGAGCTCGCTCGGGAAGGGCATCTCCGCCTCTTCCATCGGGAAGCTCCTGCAGGCCCGCGGGCTGACGGTCAACATGCTGAAGTGCGACCCGTACATCAACGTCGACCCCGGGACGATGAACCCGTTCCAGCACGGCGAGGTCTACGTCACCGAGGACGGCGCCGAGACGGACCTCGACCTCGGCCATTACGAGCGCTTCCTGAACAGGGAGATGCACGCGACCAACAACTTCACGGCGGGCAAGGTCTACCAGACCGTGCTCGACCGCGAGCGCCGCGGCGACTTCCTGGGCACCACCGTCCAGGTCATCCCGCACATCACCGACGAGATCAAGAACCGCTTCCGCGCGATCACGAAGGGCGTGGACGTCGCGATCATCGAGATCGGCGGCACGGTCGGCGACATCGAGAGCCTGCCGTTCATGGAGGCCGCGCGCCAGATGGGCCTGGAGGCCGGGCGCGACAACGTGCTGTACATGCACGTGACCCTGATCCCCTACATCAAGGCGTCCGAGGAGCTCAAGACCAAGCCCACGCAGCACTCCGTGCAGAAGCTGCGCGAGATCGGCATCTCCCCCGACGTCCTCGTCTGCCGCACCGAGAAGCCGCTCGGCCCCGAGATGCGCGCCAAGCTGTCCATGTTCTGCTCGGTCCCCAAGGAGTCGGTCATCGAGGCGCCCGACGTCGACAGCATCTACGAGGTCCCGATGGTGTTCCACAAGCAGGGTCTCGACGACCAGATCCTGATGCTGCTGCGCCTGCGCACGCAGTCGCAGGACCTCGAGAGCTGGGACAACGTCGTCAAGCGCCTCAAGCACCCGAAGCACGAGGTCGTCATCGCGCTGGCCGGCAAGTACACCGACTACAAGGACGCCTACAAGTCGGTCAACGAGGCGCTGATCCACGGCGGCATCGCCAACGAGGCCAAGGTCAAGATCCGCTTCCTGGACACGACGGACCCCAAGATCCACGAGCAGCTCGAGGGCGTGCACGGCATCCTCGTGCCCGGCGGCTTCGGCGACCGCGGCATCGAGGGAAAGATCCGCGTGGCCCAGCTCGCGCGCGAGAACAAGATCCCGTACTTCGGCCTGTGCCTCGGATTGCAGATCGCGGTGATCGAATTCTCGCGCAACGTCCTGAAGCTGAGCGGGGCGCACTCGACGGAGTTCGACGCGAAGTCGCGCTACCCCGTGATCGACCTCCTGCCCGAGCAGAAGAGCGTCAAGAATATGGGCGCGACCATGCGCCTGGGCACCTACGAGTGCACGCTCAAGAAGGGCTCGCTCTCCCACGAGGCCTACGGCTCGGTCAACATCTCCGAGCGCCACCGCCACCGCTTCGAGGTCAACAACAAGTTCCGCAAGCTCCTCGAGGACGCGGGCCTCGTCATCGCCGGCGTGCACGCGCCGAAGAACCTCGTCGAGATCGTCGAGCTCAAGGACCACCCGTGGTTCGTCGCCACGCAGTTCCATCCGGAGTTCAAGAGCCGGCCCGAGCAGCCGCACCCGCTGTTCCGCGACTTCGTCGCCGCCGCCGTCGAGCGCGCCGAGAACCGGAGGCCGCATGTCCACGCGTGAGGTCCATGTCGGGAAGGTCGTCTTCGGGGGCGGTCGCCCCGCGGCCTTCATCGGCGGACCCTGCGTCGTGGAGTCGGAGGCGCTCGTCCGGAAGATCGGCGCGGCGCTGAAGAAGACGTGCGCGGAGCTGAAGGTCGGCTTCGTGCTGAAGGCGTCGTACGACAAGGCCAACCGGACCTCGGTGAAGTCCTACCGCGGCCCGGGGATGGAGGACGGGCTGGCGGTCTTGGCGAAGGTCGCGCGCGAGCTCGGCGTGCCCTGCGTGACCGACGTCCACGAGCCCGCGCACGCGGCCGTCGCCGCGCGCTACGTCGACATGCTGCAGGTCCCGGCGTTCCTGAGCCGGCAGACCGACCTGCTCGTCGCATGCGGCAAGACCGGCAAGGCCGTCAACGTCAAGAAAGGCCAGTTCCTCTCGCCGTGGGACATGAGGCACGCCGTCGAGAAGCTCTACTCCACGGGCAACAAGAGCGTCCTGCTGACCGAGCGCGGCGCGTCGTTCGGCTACGGCAACCTCGTCGTGGACATGCGCTCCTTCGAGATCATGCGCTCCTTCGGCGCCCCGGTCGTCCACGACGCGACGCACTGCGTCCAGCTTCCGGGCGGCAACGGCGCGACGACGGGCGGCCAGCGGCAGTTCGTGCGCCCGCTCGCGCGCGCCGCGGCCGCGGTCGGCGTGGACGGCGTTTTTTTCGAGACTCATCCCGACCCCGACAAGGCGCTCTCCGACGGCCCCAACTCGCTGAAGCTCTCCGACGTCCCGGGCTTCCTGCGCGAGGTGCGCCGCTTCGACGCTCTGGCCAAGGAGGCCTCCTGATGGCGAACACGATCGCGACGGTCCCCTGCCCCGGCTGCGGCTTCGAGAACAAGGACACCGCGAAGACCTGCCGCAAGTGCGGCCGCGACATGTCCGTCCCCCCGGCGTGGCAGCCGGACGCCGCGTGGCACGTCAAGACGCTCGGGGTGATCTGGGTCGCCCTGACCTTGTTCTACCTCGGCGCCACGGCGGTGCTCTCCAAGCTGCCCAAGCCCTACATGCTGCGCCATATCCCCGTCGAGATGACGCCGTGGCTCGCGCCGGGCGGCAAGGTCCATCTCTCGGAGGACGAGCTCAAGGCGCCGCCTCCGGCGGAGGCGCCGGAGAAGCCCTCGGCGAAGTGAAGCCAGCCGCCTTGGCGCTGCTGCTGGGAGCCGCGGCCTGCGCGCCGGCCGCCGCCCCGCCGCGCGCCGACCGGCGCCAGACCATCGAGGGCCTCACGCTGAGCCAGTCGGACGCCGGCAAGCCCGCCTGGACCCTGCGCTCGCGGCTCGCGGAGCTTCTGGAGGAGAAGAACGCCGCCACGCTCGAGGCGCCGTCGATGGAGTTCTACCGCGACGGCCGCGCGGTCTCGCGCGTGACCGCGCGCACCGGCGAGATCGCGACGGACACGCACGACGTGACGCTCTCCAGCTCCGTCGTGCTGAACTCCTTCGAGGACCGCTCCGTCCTGACCACCGACTCCCTCTCGTACTCGTCCAAGGACCGCCTCTTCCGCACGCGCGACGACGTCACCGTGCGCCGCCCCGAGGGCGTCGTGCACGGGCGCGGCATGGAGGCCACTCCCGATCTCTCCGAGATCCGCATCTTCCAGCAGCGCTCCGTCCTGAGCGGCAAGCCGCGATGACGCTCCCCCTCCTCGCGGCACTGGCTCTGGCGCTCGGCCCCTCGGCCTCCGCGCAGGGCGCCGCGCCGGTCGCCGGCTCGGTCGTGCGCAGCAAGGAGTGGATCGTCCGCCGCGGCAAGGAGCGCGAGGAGGAGTTCATCGGCGACGTGCGCTACGACTCCTCCGGCGTGAAGCTCTCGTCGGACTGGGCGCTGTTCCGGCAGGCGACCCGGGAGTGGAAGGCGCGCGGGAACGTCGCGCTGCGCAAGGAAGTCGAGAACGGCGACGTCATCACGGCGAAGGGCGAGACCGCGCGCTACAACGAGGCCACGAAGGCCGGGACGCTCGATCCCGAGGCAGGCAAGAGGATACTCTTCACCCGAGCTCCGGCCGATGGAACCGAGCCCGACCACGGCGAGGGCGCCGTGCTGACCTGGGACGGCGACCGCTGGGCCGCGCTCAGCGGCCGCGCGCGCGTCTGGGGCCCTCGCCTGCAGGCTTGGGCGGACACGGCGCGCTACGAGCCGCCGGCGAAGAAGCTGTCCCTGCGCGGCGGACGTCCCGTGGCGCGCAAGGTCGACGAGGACGGCGGCTGGACGACGGCCCTGAAGGCCGACGAGATCGACGCCGTCGACTCCCCGCGCCGCCTCGAGGCGCGCGGCAAGGTCCGCGGCTGGCTGATCTTCAAGGACGAGGGGAAGTTCACGGAGAAGCCGAAATGAAGCTCGAAGCGCGCGACATCCGCAAGACGTACGGCGAGCGCATGGTGGTCAAGGGCGTCTCGCTGACCGTCAACTCCGGCGAGATCGTCGGCCTGCTCGGTCCCAACGGCGCCGGCAAGACGACCACGTTCTACAGCCTCGCGGGCTTCGTGACCCCCGAGGAAGGCGCCGTCGTCATCGACGGCGTGGACGTGACCAAGCAGCCCATGTACGCGCGCGCGCGCCTGGGCCTGGGCTACCTGGCGCAGGAGCCGACCGTGTTCAAGGGCCTGACCGTCGAGGAGAACCTGCGCGCGGTGCTCGAGCGCACGATCCCGGGCAAGCTCGACCAGATGCGGCGGGTCAAGGGCCTGCTCGAGGAGTTCGGCCTCTGGGACCTGCGCCGGCAGAAGGCCTGGACGCTGTCCGGCGGCGAGAAGCGCCGCCTCGAGGTCGCCCGCGCGATGATCCGCGAGCCCAAGCTGATCATGCTCGACGAGCCCTTCGTCGGCATCGACCCCATCACCGTCAACGAGCTCAAGGACATCATCAAGAAGCTCGTGACGCAGGGCATCGGCGTGCTGATCACCGATCACAACGTGCGCGAGACCTTGCCCATCGTCGACCGCGGCTACGTGATCTTCGACGGCCGGATCCTGGTCGAGGGCGAGTCCAAGTACCTGATCGAGGACCCGAAGGCGCGCGAGCTCTACTTCGGCAAGAACTTCACGATCTGACCGCGGCCCGCGTCTCCGCCTCCGGCGCCGCGAATAGGTAGGTCAGCTTGTACGGCGACCACTTCGAGATCAGCATCACGTCCGGCAGGCTCTCGGCGTGCGCGACGACCTTCCCGTCGCGGTCCACGGCCACCCACTTCCCTTCGTACGCCGCGAGCACGTTCCAGATTTCTTTTCCCATGCGGAGAAATTAGGAAACCTGCGTTTCGGACTTGTTACGGGGCAACCGAAACGGGGTCAGGCCTTTAGTTATTTTAGTTATGGGCCGCCAAGGGTCGGCCAAGATCCAATAACTAAAATAACTAAAGGCCTGACCCCGGCTATGGGGCCCGCTTCATTCCCTCGTGGGAGGCGACGAAGCCGAGGCGGGCATAGAAGCGGTGGGCGTCTTTGCGGAGCTTGTTGGAGGTGAGCTGGACGCGCGCGCAGCCTTGCAGGCGCGCGCGCTCGAGCGCCCACTCGATCAGGGCCTTGCCGATCCCCTTCGAGCGGCGGGAGGAGGCGACGTGCACGTTCTCGAGCTGAAGGGAGCGGCTGCCTTTCGCGCTCAGATGAGGGAGGACGGTCAGGTGCATGGTGCCGACGACGGCGCCGTCCTCCTCGGCGACGACGAGCTCGGCGCGGGGATCGGCCTCGATCTCGTCGAACGCGGCGTAGTAGCTCTCCGGGAGCGGCGCGCCTTTGGGCGCCTCGCGCGCCGCGCCGAGGAAGTCGTCCTGCAGGAGGCCGACGATCGCGGGGACGTCCTCGCGCCGCGCCCGCCGCAGGATCACGTGAAGATCTCGAGGTGGGCGTGCAGGCCGGCGCCGCGGGCTCGGCGGACGGCCGAGTCGAAGAGGCGCTCGGCCTCGGCCGTGCGCCCGCGGGCGTGCAGGACCTGCGCGAGCGACTGGAGCGAGAGAGCTTCCCCTCGCGCCTCGGCGCCCTTCTTGAATGCCGCGTAAGCCGCGCGCAGGCGGCGCTCGGCTTGCGCGAGCTCGCCGCGCTTGAGATGGACCTGCCCGAGCCCCCAATCGACGTAGGCCAGGTCCACGCGGTCGTCGAGCTCGGCGTACAGCTTGTAGGACCGGTGATAGTTCCGTTCGGCCTCGTCCCAGAGCCCGAGCTGGCGCAGGACGTTGGCCAGGCCGCAGTGCGCGTAGGCCCGCCCGAAGACGTCGGGGCCCGAGCCCAACAGCCGCCCCGCGTCGGCGTACGCGCGGCGCGCCTCGGGGAACAAGCCGCGCACGCGCGCGATGCCGCCCAGGCCGAACAGCGCGTAGGTCTCCCCCTCGCGGTCGCCGGCGCGGCGGAAGGCCGCGAGCGACTCCTTGAAGTCGCGGTGCGCGCCCGCGAGGTCGCCCGAGAAGCGCCGCGCTCCCCCGGTCGCCCACAGGATGAAGCCGACGCCCGACCAATCCTTCTCGCGGCGGCAAGCCGCCAGCAGGGGCGCGAGCTTCTTGAGCGCCAGCGGGTACAGCCCCTCGGCGCGGTCGACGAGGGCGTCCTCGAGGGCGAGGATCCCGGCCAGTCCCGCGGAGGGCCGGCCAGCCGTCCGCCGCGCGGCCGCCATCGCGCGGCGCGCCTCCCGGATCTGCCCGAGGCTGCGCGCGCAGCGCGCCAGGCCCAGGTGGGCGTCCGTCGCGAGGTCGCGCTCCTCGCGGCCGATGGCCGCCAAAGCGGCCCGATAGGCGGCCTGCGCACGGGAGAAATAGCCCTGGGCGCGAAGAGCGTCGGCCGTCAGGAACAGCCGTTCCCCGGCGAGGGGCTTCGGGAAGGAGCCGGCGAGGAGACCCGCGGCGCGGTCAGGGCGGCCGGCGTCCAGCAGCTCGCGCGCGGCTTCGAGACGGGCGAAGGGGTCGAGGGGCATGGCGAGATGATATCAAACCCGCGGGTTTTCCTTATTGAAATTCAATCTCAACAAGAGTATACTGTCCTCATGACCTTGGACGAGGCCGCGCTCGACGTGCCGGTCCGCATCACGGGGTTCGTCGCGATGGACCCCGCCGAGCGCGGGCGCCTGTCGGGCATGGGCGTGCGCGCGGGGGCCGTGATCACCAAGCTCATCCCGACCCCCCTGCGCGACCCCGTCGAGTGCCTCGTCGGCCCGCAGCTGCTGGCGCTCGAGCGCCGCCTGCTGAGCCGCATCGAGGTGGAGGCCGCGTGAAGAAGCGCGTGATCGCGCTCGCCGGCCGCCCGAACACCGGCAAGACGACGCTTTTCAACGCGCTGACCGGCATGCGCCAGCGGGTCGCCAACTTCGCGGGCTGCACCGTCGAGAAGGCGGTCGGCGAGGTCGAGGTCTCCGGCGAGGACGTCGAGATCGTCGACTTGCCCGGGACGCACTCCCTTCTGCCGGAGACCGAGGACGAGAAGGTCGCGTTCCGCTTCCTGTCCGAGTGCGCGGAGGAAGGCGCGGACCTGCTCGTGCTGTGCGTCGGCGAGGCCAGCAACCTCTCCAACTGCCTCGCGCTGACGGCCGCGCTGAAGTCCGCCGGCTACCCCGTGGCGCTCGTCGTCAACATGATCGACGAGGCGCGTCTCAACGGCGTGGGCGTCCACGCGGAGTCGCTGTCCGGCTCCCTGGGCGTCCCGGTCGTCGAGGTCTCCGCGCGGCACCGCGAGGGCCTCGACGGCGTCATGGAGCTGCTGAAGCCGCATCCGCTGCGCGCGGACCTCACGGAGGCGCTCGACTTCCGGACCGCGTCGAAGAGCCGCCTGCGCGATCTCCAGGAGGAGGCCATCGCGAAGGCCGAGCAGGCCGCCGCCGCGGGCATCACCTTGCCCTCGCGCGCCCGCCTGCGCACGATCTCGCGCTCGATCCGCATCGACCGCGTCCTGCTCCACCCGATCGCCGGGCCCATCATCCTCGCCGCGACCATGTTTCTGCTGTTCCAGGCGCTTTTCTCCTGGGCCAAGCCGGTCATGGACCTGCTCTCGGCCGCGCTGGCGGCGCTGAGCGAGGGACTGCGCGCCCGTCTGCCCGAGGGCATGATCTCGAGCCTGCTGTGCGACGGGGCGATCCCCGGCATCTCGGCCGTCGTCGTCTTCGTCCCGCAGATCGCGATCCTGTTCACCTTGATCGGCGCGCTCGAGCACAGCGGCTACCTCCCCCGTGCCGGCGCGATGGTCGACCGCGCCCTGCGGCCGTTCGGGCTGGACGGCAAGGTCTTCATCCCGTTTCTGTCGGGCTTCGCGTGCGCGATCCCGGGCGTCATGGCCGCGCGCACGATCGCCAGCGAGAAGCGGCGCCTCGTGGCCATCCTGCTGACGCCTCTCATGACCTGCTCGGCGCGCCTGCCGGTGTACGCGCTCATCATCACGGCCTTCGTCCCCGCCAGCTACCGGCCCTTGGGTCTCAACGGGCAGGGCGTCGTGATGGCCTTCATGTACGTCTTCGGCGTGGTCATGGCCCTGCTGCTCGCGCTGGCGCTCAAGTGGACGCGGCTGTACGAGGCGCACCCGTCGCCGGTCACGGTCCTTCCCCCCTACCGCGTGCCGCGCGCCAAGGAGCTGGCGCGCTACGTCTGGGCGCGCTGCTGGCACTTCGTCGGCCGCGCCGGGCAGGTGATCTTCCTCGTCAGCCTGGCGCTGTGGGCCATGGCGATGTTCCCGCGCAACGCGAAGCTCGTGGGCCCGCTCGAGGCGAAAGCCGCGGCGGTCCAGGCCGAGCCCTCCTCTCCCGACCGCGACGCGCGGCTCGGGGAGCTCAAGCACCAGGCCGCGGCGGCGCGCATCGAGGGCAGCCTTCTCGGCATGACCGGACGCGCGGTCGAGCCCGTGTTCCGCCCCTTGGGCTGGGACTGGCGCGTGTCGGTGGCGGTGATGTCCTCGCTGGCCGCGCGCGAGGTCTTCGTCGGCACGCTCGGCACCATCTACGCGATGGGCCGCGAGGCGGGCTCCTCCGAGGGCCTGATCCGGGCTCTGCGCGAGGCGAAGAAGCCCGACGGCTCGCCGCGCTACACGATCGCGACCGCGGCGGGGCTGCTCATCTTCTTCGCGCTGGCCCTGCAGTGCGTCTCGACGATCGCCATCGTGCGCCGCGAGACCGGCAGCTGGAAGTGGCCGGCCATCCAGTTCTCCTGCTACTTCGTCCTCGCCTACGCCCTTTCGCTCGCCGCGGTCCATCTGTTCGCCTGACCGCCTTCCTCCGATTACCGTCTTTTTAACGAGTCTTTGCCGTCTTCGGGTGGCGCTCCGCCCGCGCGGGGCTATACTCAGGTCGTGAGGCCCGGACTCCCCCTCGCCGCCCTCCTCCTCGCGCTGAGCGCGCTTCCGGCGCGCTCCCTGGACGTCGGGAAGTCCTCTCCCGACGAGTTCCTCGACCGCTCGCGCGCCGAGCCGGGCCGCCTCCACGCGCTGATCATCGGGGCCACCTGGTGCCACGCGTGCAAGCTCCTCGCCGCGGGACTCGAGGCGCACGAAGCCTCCTCGTCGACGGCCGTCGGCCGCGCCGCCTGGGACGAGGTCGAGAGCGACCTGTACGGCGCCGGCAAGCTCAGAGACCTGCTCGACCGGCTGAGGGCGACTCAGCCTTCGTCGCTGCCGACGGTGCTGGTCCTGCGCGACGGCGAGGCGCTGGGCGAGAGCCTCGCGGGCAACAACATCCCGAAGCTCGAGGCGTTCCTGGCCGAGGCCGAGCGCCAGCCCGCGCGCTCGGCGCGCAAACCGGCGAAGGCCTCGATGCTCTGCCCGGGCCGGCGCGACTGGGCGTCGTACACGCTGGGCATCTCCGGCTACCGCGGCCCGGACGACGCCTCGACGGACGACTTCGGCCGGAAGGTCCTGCTGTCCTTCGCGGGCCCGAAGGCGAGCCCGCGCGCGCGCCTCTTCGCCCCTCCGCGCGATTCGTCGGCGGCGCCGGGCACCGAGAGCGCGCGCGCCGAGGACGGCGTGTTCTTCACGGCGTCCGATCCGATCGCCGAAAAGGCGTCGTTCCTGGAGGACGTCTCGCGCTCCACGCGGACCTTGGCCGCGCTGGCCTCGGCGCCCGGCCGCGAGCTGAGGCTGATCCTGACCGGGCACTCGGGCGAGGACGGGATGACGATCGGCTACCGGAAGACGGCCTGGTTCAAGGACGACCCGACGAGCACGTACGATCAGGACCTCCAGCTGACGCCGCGGGAGGTCGCCTCGGCCGTGCGGGAGGCCTCGCGCGCGGGCAAGACGGTGCGCGGGCTCGTCACCACGTGCTACGCGGGCCGCTACGCCGAGGCCTTCATGCCCCGGACGGGCGATTTTTCGGCGGCGCCCGCGTGCGCGGCCTTCGCGACGCTGCCCGACAAGCCGGCCGACGGCTGCTACTCCAACGGCACGACGCTGGCCGTCGACTACGCGAGCAAGCTCCTGGCGGGCCGGGAGTGCGGCGCCGCGCAGGACGGCCGGGCCCTGCATTACGCCGTAGCGGCGTCGACGTCGGGGCACGACGTCCCCCTCCTCACGTCGGAATATTTCCTCCTTTACGGCCCCGCCGCGGAATTCCTCGGCCGCGGCGAGCGCGCTCCGGCCCCGCCCCGTTCCGTCCAGCGCTACGAGTGGGGCGACGGGGTCCGCGCCTACGTCGACGTGGTCTCGAACCAGGTCCTGCGCGCCTATCGGGGAGACGCGGAGATCGCGCCCCCGCGCTTGGCCTTGCTCGACTGCGTCGCCGACGACCTCCTGCTCGGCAAGCTGGACGGGCAGAACGCGTCGTCCTTCTATCTGCGCCCGCACAAGACCGGCGCCGAGGTCGGCGACTGCGAGCCCCGCGTCGCGCTCTATTGGGACTCCCGCGACGGGGTCTCGAGCCCGTCGACGTCGGTCTACCTCGAGGCGGGCTACGGCGGCTGGAATCCGGGCGACGATTACGAGCGCTATCGCGACGATTTCGGCCCGACCGGGCCGACGATCACTCTCGAGGGGATGCGCCCCGCCGCGCGCGTGCTCCTGACCTCCGTGATCCCGGCGTTCAGCGACGCGGGCGCCGTCGACGACCTCGGGGGCCGTTTGGACAAGATCGCCGAGGACATCCGCCCGTACGACGAGCCGCTCGCCTCGGCCCTCCAGCGCCTGATGGCGGAGCAGAGAGGCGGCGTGGAACGCACCGCGGTCTTGCCCGACGCTCAAAAATCGACGGACACGCTGGACGGGCTCTCCGCGAGACTCAAGTCCATCTCAGACACTCTCGAGCTCAGCGCGCACGCCCCTCCCCCGCCCGTGGATGCGAACGCGCTCGTGGCCGCCATGCTCGACGGCCTCTCGCCGTCCAAGAACGAAGCCGCCGACGCGTCGCTCGCTCGCTTGGCGCACTTGGCGGCCGCGGCGCAGGCGGAGCTCGCTCTCCACGAGGAGGCGAAGACTTCTCCCGAGGCGCGGCGCCTGCTGGCTCAGCTCGAGACGATCAAGACCTGCGAGGGGGGCCTGTACTAGCCGTTGCGCTTGGCGAAGTCTCCCATGAAGGTCGTCAGCGTCCGGACGTCCTCGAGAGAGACCGCGTTGTACAGCGACGCGCGCAGGCCGCCGGCGCTGCGATGGCCCTTGAGGCCGCTCATGCCGGCCTTCGACGCCTCGGCGGCGAACGCCTCGTCGAGCTCGGGGGTCGGCGTGGAGAACACGACGTTCATCCACGAGCGCGCCGGCTTCTCGACGGGCGCCTTGTAGAAGCCGGAGAGGCGCTCGAGAGCGCCGTAGAGCTCGTCGGCCTTCGCCTTGTTGCGCTTCTCCATGCCGGCGGCGCCGCCGTTGGCCTTGATCCACTTGAGGTTCAGGCCGAACAGGTAGATGGAGAACGAGGGCGGCGTGTGGTACAGCGAGTTCTTCTCGAGATGGGTCTCGTAGCGCAGGATGTCGGGGATGTCCTTGCGCGACTCCTTGAGCCAGTCCTTGTTCACGGCGACGATGGTAAGTCCTGACGGGCCGAGGTTCTTCTGCGCGCCG
>DATNGC010000138.1:0-10389 GCA_035606075.1 Elusimicrobiota bacterium | reverse complement strand
GCGTGTCGAACGTGCACGGCGCGTCGTCGTCGCTGCCGGAGCACGCGTCATAAGCGTTCGGCGGCGGGCCCCGATGTGACCGCGGACCGCCGTCGCCGGGCTGAGCCGCGACGAAGCCG
Source organism: Elusimicrobiota bacterium (assembly GCA_035606075.1). GTDB lineage: Bacteria > Elusimicrobiota > Elusimicrobia > UBA1565 > UBA9628 > GWA2-66-18. Next base: position 10,270 of record DATNGC010000138.1, on the reverse strand, counting down.
GAAACCGCGAGAACCGCCGTGACGGCGGCGGCCGACAAGAAAGGACGGATCATCGGATGCCGCAGTATAACGGGCATTTCCGGAGCGGGCAAGGCCGCGCCGGCCGTCGGAACTATCCCCGGGGATAGCTACGGCTTCTTGAGCGGGAAGACCGCGTAGGTCTGGATCACGTCGAACGCCAGGCACGCGATCAGGATGCCCGCCGTGACGAGCAAGCCGGTCGCGGTCGGCACCGCGGCCATGAGCCAGCCCAGGCCGAGCACGCCGATCACCGAGGCGGCGAGCATGTAGAAGGTCATCGCGGAGTAGACCTTGCCCTGGTCGTTGGGGAAGGAGCCCGCGACGACGCGCGTCGTGAGGCTCGACCAGATCACGTTGGCGGGCGTGGCGAGCACGGCCGAGAGGAGCATGAACGCCACCGACGGCCACAGCGAGTGCGCGAAGAACAGCGCGGCGTACGCCGCCCACGACGCGGCGTGCAGGAGGTTGGACCACTTGCCTTGGCGCTGCAGAGAGTCCATGCCGGACTTGGCGTCGCGGCGCGCGCCCTCGACGTAGCCGGCGCCGCGGCGCGCGGCCCACAGGCGGACGTCGCGCGCCGCGCCGGAAGCCTCGAGCAGGGCGGCGGACTCCTCGGGCGAGATCTTCAGGACGCGCCCGAGCTCGGGGACCGCCTCGGCGAGCACGTCGGACGCCAGCTCGGCCGGAAGCCGCGCGCGGCCCTTGCCGGCGGCCCATTCCGCCTTATAGCGCTCGAGGACCTCGTTGAGCGAGCCGCGCACCGCGCCCGCGGCGCGATCGAGCTCGCCGGGCGTCAGCTCCGGGTCGCGCGCCGCCAGCGCCGCGCGGAACTCGGCCGCGGCCGGCGCCAGCGCCTTCTGCGCCGGATCCTTGACCATCGTCATGACGCCCGACGCGAGACCGACGCCCAGCGCCGAGGCCGCCAAGAACAGGCTGAACGCGCTCGGCCCCGCCTTGAGCACGTCGCCCAGGTAGCGCGGCAGGGCCGCGAAGATCAGGGAGTCGCCCGACGCGAACGACAGCGTCGACAGCGTCAGGTAGCGGCGCAGGAACCGGTCGCCCCAGGTCAGCTTGAAGCCGTCGATCAGCTCCCGGACCGGATTGCGCGGCGCGGAGGCCACGACCGGATAGCCCTCGAACTCGGCGGGAAGCCCCGCGGCGAGCGACGGCTCGACGCCGGATATCTCCACGACGAGCGCCTGGCGGCCGTCCGGCAGCTTCGCCGCGCCCACGCCCTTCACCTTCGCCGAGCCGAGGTCCTTGCCCTTCAAAGACTTCAGGAGCTCGCGCCGCGCCGCGAGCATCTCGTCGCGCGGGAGCTTGAGCCACAGCCCATAGCCAACCCCGGTGGCGAGGAGGATGATCGCGTACACTCCGTACGACAGCGCGCTTCCCATCAGCGGCGCCGCGAACAGCCCGCCGACCGACGCGATGAACGCCCCCGCCAGCAGCGGCCCGACCACGCCCACCACGTTCGTCACGATCGTCATGATCGCGTTGGCGCGGTTGTAGTAGGCCTCGTCGTCGCCGAGGATGCGGTTGAAGGCCACCGAGCCCGCCGTGCCGCCCGTCGACTGCAGGAAGCCCGCGGCGGCGATGAGCAGGCAGAACGCCGCGAAGCCGAAATGCCCGGTCACGAACAGCACCGGCACCGCCGCCATCAGCACCGCGCGGCCGACGTAGGTCCAGACGAGAGTGCCCTTCACCGGGTGCCGGTCCACGAACGGGCCGGTCAGCAGGCTGCCGGCGGCCTGCGCGCCCCAGTTCGCCGCGCGGTTGTAGCCGAGCTTGGCCGTGTCGGCCTTCGTCGGCGCGATCAGGTTCGGCAGCGCCGTGTAATGGAAGTCCACGCCCAGCGTCGCCAGCGATTGGCCCAGCGTGAACGCCCAGAACGCCTTGTTGCGGCCCTCGTCGGGAAGGACGCGGTAGAACCGTTTGAGCTTTTCGCCGAGGCGGTGAAAAAGGCCGCCCCCGTTTCGAGCGGGGGCGTCTGGCGCGGCCGGCGAGGCGACGGCGAGAGGGGCTCCCCCCTCCCCCGAGTTCGGCGGGCGCGGGCGAGACGGCTTGGCCGCGCGCAGCGCGTCGGACATGTCGGAGAGCCGCTCGATGCGCAGGGACGTCTCGGGATGCGTCACGAAGAGATCGAACAGGAAGTCGTCGCCCTTGCCGATCACCGCCTCGGTGACCGCGTCCAGCTTCGGCAGGGCCCCGGCCGCGGCGGCCTGCTGGAGCGGGTTCACCGTCATCAGGAAGGAGAGCGCCGAGATCCGCGGGATGTTGACGCCGGCCAGCATGTAGCCCTGGCGCGGCCTCCACGTCGTGAGCATCCCGAGCGCGAGCGCCAGCGCCTGCGGGTCCTCGCTGAGCAGGGCGCCGTCCTCGTCGGCCATGCCCTCGTTGTTGCGCGAGGAGGCCATCTGCACGATCTGGACCACGACCGGCACCCACAGCGCGGCGAAGAGCTTGACCAGCGCGGGCAGCGACTTGACCGCGACCCCGACAGAGATCGGGTCGACGAGCTGGGTGCGGCTGCCCCCCTCGGCGTCGTCGCCATAGACGCGCGCCTCGGGCGAGGTCTCGGGGACGGGGCGGCCGACGAGCCGGTCGAGGGCCTTCTTCGCCGCGGCCTTCGCGTGGCCGACGGCCCACATCACGCCGTACGAGGCGAACGCGATCGACGAGGACACCGCCCCCGCGATCGCCCCGGAGAGCATGTGCCGGTCCATCACGTGCGTGAACTCGTGCGCCAGCACTCCGGTCAGCATGCGCACGCCCAGCGACTTGAGCTCGACGCGGTCGGCCTTGAGCACGGCGGCCTGGATGTCGGCCGGCGTCGACTCCTCGGTGACGCCGGAGATCGAGCCCGCGACCGCTCGACGGAAGACCTTGAAGGACTTGGTCCCGGCCTTCGAGTTCGCCATGAGCCGCGCGACGCCGTCGCGCACGTTCTCGGGATCGAGCGTCATCTGCTTGATCCCCGCGGTGACGCCGACGAGCGCGTGAAAGGGGCTGCGGCCGGTCGCGTACGCGTTCGGCAGCGGGAGCGGGTCGTTGACCATCTCCGGCATCGGGATCTCTATCTTGCCGGCGGCGCGTCGCTTCGCGTTGATCCTCTCGCGCAGGCCGCGCATGATCGCGAAGAACTCCGGATCGTTCTTCTCGTCGGCCGGCTTGTCCTTCATGACGAGCTTGATGATCGTCGTCGCGAACCAGAACGGCGCGGCCGCGAGCGCGACGGCGGGGAGCATGCTCGCGAGCAGGCTGTGGAAGCCGAACACCGTCAGACCCATCATCACGCCGATGCCGGCCATCGAGGCGATGATGCCGAACGTCTTGGCCCAGTGGTGATAGTTGGGCCAGCGCGACGGCCCCTCGTCCGCCGCGGCGCCGGCGGGCGCGGAGAACGTCGAAGGCGCCGGATCCGACTTCGGCAGGAAGCGGACGAGCAGGCGCTCGGTCCAGACCGCCGCGCGCTCGCCCGCGAAGGCGATCACGAGGAAGGTCAGGGGGCTCGTGAAGCCGCCGATCGCCGTGAACGCGAGCAGGCCGACGTACACCGCGTCGAAGCTCGCGGCCTTATTGAGGATGTTCTTCCAGAACGGCTTCGCGCCGTCCCACTTGGACGGCGACCGCAGGCCGAGGACGTTCCAGACGAGGAAGGCGACGTTGGTGTGCACGGCCGAGTAGCCGGTCAGCAGCGCGAAGACCGCGCCGATCATCACCCACTGGAAGGACGGGAAGCGCAGCTTCTGGATCGTGCCCGGGATATTGAACGCGCGGCCGCTTTCGGCCGCCTGGATCGCGCTGCCCAGGAAGAACGCGATCGTGGTCATCGCGGGCAGTGCCAGCATGCCGAGGATCGGCGCCACGGCCAGCCCGCCGACGGCGGCGGCGCCGATCGCCAGCGGCGTGAAGCCCAAAGCGCCCCAGACCAGCACCGAATTGAGGAACGGCGCGCCGCGCGCGGCGAGGCCCGCGGCCAGTCCGGCGGCGGGCAGCACCGACGTGAGCAGGCCCGCGCCCGAGAGCGTCAGCGCGAGGCCCGGGGCCGCGACGACGAGGGCTCCGGCGTAGACGCCGATCGCCAGGTCCAGGAGGACCTTGACCTTGGCCAGCCGCGGCGAGTCGCGCCGGGCCAGGCGCCAGCGCGCGTACAGCGCGGCCGGGAACAGAAGCACGCCGGAGCTGACGGCCCAGACCGCGGCGACCGGCACGACGGCGAACAAAGCGGGCGCGAGCGCGACGGCGCCCGCTTGGAGGCCGACGACGGCGGCTGCGGCGAGCGCGATGCGGCCGGCGGACTTGAGCGCGCCCAGGACCATCGAGCGCGTCCGGCTCCTCGGCGCGATCGCCGGCCCCGGGACCTCGGGCGCCGGTCCGCCGACGCGGCCGGAGGCCGGCGCCAGCGCGGGAAGGGCGGCGGCGAACGCCGGGGCAGCGGCCGGAGCCGGCGTTCCGGAGAGCTCGGCGCGGGGAGCGGCGCCGATGAACAGGCGGTCGAGCGCTTGAGCGGGGCGGGCGTCCGGCGCGGAGAGCTCGAGCGCGGCCCGGCCGAGCTCGACGCGGACGCTCGGCGCGGACTTGGGCGCGCTCTCGAGCGCGGTCCCCTCGGCGGGCGCGGAGGGCTTCTCTCCGGCGGCGGGAAGGGCGGCGGGCCGCTCCGACGGCGGCGCGGCGGGCGCCGGCGTGAGGAGCTTCTGGACGGCGGCCGCGACGGGCGTGAGCTTGGCCGACGGCGGCGCGACGAGCTCGATCGGCCGCAGGCCCGGCCGGAACAAAGGAGCCGAGGCCGCGGATGGAGCCGCCGACAGAGAGGGCGCCCCGAACGGCGTCGACCCGAGCGCGGGAATCGCGGCCGAAGGCCCGAGGCGGACGGGGCCCGCCGGCGCGCCCGTCGCCTCCGCCGGGATCGAGCGCACGGCCGCGGCGACTTGAGACCACGCCGCGGGCGGCGGGGCGAGGAGCAGCAGCGCGAGGCAGACGGCGGAGGCGACGAAACGCTTCATCGCGCGCAGGATACCAAGAGGGCGCGCCGCCCGTCGAAAGCTAAAGACCCAAGGCGGTGGGGGCATTGGGCCCCCGGCGCCTTGGGTCGAAGGTCGCAGCGCTTATGCGATCCTGCAGACCTTGGCGGCAGTATACGACGGAGGAGAGGCGCTCGCCAGCGCGGGCGAGTTAACTCTTTTTCTTGGCGCCGTGAAGGCCGGAGAACTCGTCGAGCACCTGCGGCAGGGTCTTGCGCGGGGTGTCGTAGCGGCAGAACAGCAGCTCGTCGGTCTCGGCCATCAGCTTCGAGGCGCGCTTGGCGTGGGTCGCGTCGAGCTTGTTCACGAACAAGACCATGGGGCCGAAGTAGTAGTCGAGCCCGCGCTTCTCGAGCTCGGCGCGCCACCACGCCGGCGTCGCGGAAAGGATCGAGAACTCGCGTCCGTCCTTCAGCACGGCCTCGACGACGCCGCACCCGCCCTCGACGCGGTCCACGGCCGCCATGCCGACGCCGATCTTCGAGGGCTGGCCCGGCGCGGACCGGTAATACCGCAGCCAGTAGCCGCCGAGGTCCTCGGCCATCGCGCGCACCGCCTCGCGCACGGTCTTCTCGTCGAGGCGCCGCACGTACAGCACGGGCTCGGCGAACCAGTGACCGCGCTTCTCCTCCTTCATCCACGCCGCGGGACGGTCGTAGGTCGCGGCGAGGAAGCTCGACTCCCGCCCGCCCTCCAAGCCGACGCGGACACGGGCCTCGCCCGAATTCGGATCGACCCGCTCGAGGGAGTCCAGGAAATCGACGAAGGCGACTTTAGGCCCGGGCATGGGCCGCAATTATAGCCATTCCCGGGGACGGCGGCTACCAGCCGCCGTCTTCGTCGTTGAAGAAGTCTTCCTTCTTGCGGCCGCCCTTGAGCGGGGGGCCGCCCTTTTTCTCGCCCTTCTTTTCCCAGCTCTTCTTGCCGCCGCTCTTCTTGTCGGGGCCGAAGTTGCGGCGCCGGTCGTGGTCGCCGCCCTTGGAGGGCTCGCCGCCGAAGGCCGGCGGAGCGCCGAAGGAGGGGCCGCCGCCGAAGGACGGGCGGGATCCGCCCGGGCCGGAGCGCGGCGGGAAGCTGCCCGGAGCGCGCGGCTCCATGGGGCGGGCCTCGTTGACGAATATCTTGCGCTCGCCGAGCATGCTGTTGTTGAGCTTGTCGGTCGCGGCCTTGGCTTCCTCGTCGGTGGACATCTCGACGAAACCGAAGCCCTTGGAGCGGCCGGTCTCGCGGTCCATGATCACCTTCGCGCTGGTCACCTTGCCGTAGGGGCCGAACACCTCGCGAAGCTTGGCCTCGTCCACCTCGTACGGCAGGCCTCCGACGAACATCTTCTTACCCATTCTCTCTCGTCTCTCCTTGCGGTCTAGATAAATCCTATCAGAAAATCCGGTGTCGGATGAATGCAGTTTTTGTCGTTTTATCGGCGGGCGGGCGGCAGGCGCAGGAGCTCGATCTCCGGATGCTTCTCGGAGAGGTACTGCGCGGACCAAGGCGTCGGGAAGAGGATCATCTCGGCCCCGTCCTCGTCGCGCACGCGCGCGGACTGCATGGGCAGGCCGGCCGCCTCGACGGCGCCGGGCGGCGTCTTGGGGCCGATCCAGCGCGCGAGCGTCCACGGCATGGGCTCCAGGCGCGACTCGACGCCGTACTCGGACTGCATGCGGAACTGGGCGACCTCGAACTGGAGCGGGCCGACGGCCGCGAGCAGGCTCGTCTTCGCGTCGCCGACGGCCTCGAAGGGCGTCAGCGCGCGCACGACGCCCTCGCGCAGCATCTGCTCGAGGCCCTTCGCGAACGGCTTGTACTTCGCAGGGTTCGGGTTGGAGAAGCGCGCGAAGCACTCGGGGGCGAAGCGCGGGATCTCGTCATAAACGACCTTCGGGTCTTCGGACAAAGTGTCGCCGATGCCGAGCTCCGAGTAGCCGACGAGGCCGATCACGTCGCCCGCGTAGGCCTCCTCGATGATTTCCCGGTCTCTGCCGAATATTTTATGGGCGTTGGCCACGCGGAACGTGCGGCCGGTGCGCGAGTGCGTGACGGGCAGGTCGCGCGTGAACTTGCCCGAGCACACGCGCGCGAACGCCACGCGGTCGCGGTGCTTGGGGTCCATGTTGCCTTGTATCTTAAAAACGAATCCCGAGAACGACTCGCGCTCGGGTTCGACGACTCCCCCCGCCGATTTCCGACGGCCGGGCGCCGGGGCGTGCTTGAGCAGGGCGTCGAGGAGGAGCTGGACGCCGAAGTTGTTGACCGCGGAGCCGAAGAAGACGGGAGTGGTCCCCCCTTTCAGCGCGTCGGCCTTGTCGAAGTCGGCGCCGGCGGCATCGAGAAGGTCGAGCTGTTCGACAAAGTGATGATATGAATCAGCGTCGAGCGAGTCCTTCACGACGGGATCGTCGATTCCGGCGGTGTTGACCGGCGCCATGTACGCGCCGCGCACGGTGCGTTCGTACATATGAGCCTGCTTCGTCGTGCGGTCGTAGACGCCTCTGAATCTTTCGCCCACGCCCATCGGCCAATTCACCGGGAACGCATGGATTTGAAGAGTGCTCTCGATCTGGTCGATCAATCCCAAGAGATCACGGGTCTCGCGATCGAGCTTGTTCATGAAGGTGAGGATCGGGATGCCGCGCAAACGGCAGACTTCGAAGAGCTTGAGGGTTTGAGCCTCGATGCCCTTGCCGGCGTCGATGACCATGACGGCGGCGTCGACCGCGGTCAGGACGCGATACGTGTCCTCGGAGAAGTCCTTGTGGCCCGGGGTGTCGAGCAGGTTGATGCGGTGCCCCTCGTAGTCGAACTGCAGGACGGTGGAGCTCACCGAGATGCCGCGCTTGCGCTCGAGCTCCATCCAGTCCGACGCCGAGGCGCTCTGGTTCTTTCGGGCCGTGACCGAGCCCGCCTGCTGGATGGCCCCGCCGTAGAGCAGGAGCTTCTCCGTCAGCGTGGTCTTGCCCGCGTCGGGGTGGGAGATGATCGCGAAAGTGCGCCGCCGGGCGACTTCCGCGCGGATGTCCGCCATGACGGGTAGTTTACGAAATGCGGGCGTAGGCGCGCTCGACGGCGCGCGCGACCTCGACGACGTGACGCGAGGGAACCGGCCCCCACTGCGCGAGGAACAGAAGGTCGTTGGTCTTCTCGTCGGCCGTGAAGCGCAGCGCCGGCTCGTCGATGTCCGCGGCCTCGAGGCCGGGCACGGACGCGGGCTTGAACGCGATGCCCGCGAGCAGCTTGTCCTTCCAGTCCTTGAGCTCCGCCGGCGTGACCCCGCGGCCTCGGCACCAGGTCAGCGAGTGCGCGAAGATCAGGCTGCAGCCGATCATGAGCCCGTCGGGGACAGCCAGCTCGACGGCCGTGGCGGCGCTGAACACCGCCTTGTCGTTATGCTTCGAGTCGACGAGGTTCACGGTCGCCTCCAGGAACTGGGGGCCGAAGACGATCAGCGCGCCGCGGCGCGCCATCAAGTCCTTCAGACGCCTCGCGGGATCGTCCGCCATGGTCGAGACCGATTCTACTAGATAAATTCCTCAACAGACCGGCACCGTTCCATTATGGACTCGACGCCTCGCGGCGCTATATAAAGGACGGCATGATCGACACCAAGGCGCGCCGCTTCTGGGAACCCCTGCTCGCTTCCGCCGACATCCGGCTGGGCGGCGACAGGAGCTGGGACATCCGGGTCAACCGCGACCGGTTCTTCCGCCGTCTCGTCCGCCAGGGCGAGCTCGGCGCGGGCGAAGCCTACATGGACGGCGACTGGGACTGCGACCGGCTGGACCTGCTCATCTCGAAGACCGCGGGCGTGAAGCTGCGCGAGCTGATCCCCAAAGGCTGGAGGGCCCGGCTCGCGGGGCTCGCGTCTTTGCTGCGCAACCCGAACCCGCGCCGCAAGGCCTTCGAGATCGGCCGAAGGCACTACGACATCGGCAACGACCTCTACGGCGCGATGCTCGATCCGCGCATGACGTACACGTGCGCCTACTGGCGCGGGCTCGACCACGCGCCGGAGAACCTCGCCGCCGCGCAGGAGGCGAAGCTCGAGCTCGTCTGCCGCAAGCTCGACCTGAGGCCCGGCATGCGCGTGCTCGACATCGGCGGAGGCTGGGGGAGCCTCGCGCGCTACGCGGCCGAGCGGCACGGCGCGAGCGTCGTGAACGTCACGGTCTCGAAGGAGCAGGTCGAGCTGGCGGACCGCCTCTGCGCGGGCCTGCCGGTCGTCAACCGGCTCCAGGACTACCGGGAGGTCAAAGAGCGCTTCGACCGCGTCGTCTCCATCGGCATGTTCGAGCACGTCGGCGTCAAGAACTACCGGACTTACATGGAGGTCGCGCGGCGCTGCCTCGAGCCCGGCGGCCGATTCCTGCTGCACACGATCGCCCAGAACGCCGGCGCGCCCACGAACCTCTGGACCACGACGTACATCTTCCCGAATTCCGAGCTGCCCGCGCTCTCCCAGATCGCCAAGGCGGCGGAAGGCCTCTTCGTCATGGAGGACTGCCACAACATCGGAGCGAACTACGACCCGACGCTGATGGCCTGGTGGCACAACTTCGACGCGGCGTGGCCGCGTCTGCGCGGCAAGTACGGCGAGCGCTTCTACCGCATGTGGAAGATGTACCTGCAGGGCTCCGCGGGGTCCTTCCGCAGCCGCTCGCTTCAGGTGTGGCAGGTCGTCTTGACGCCGAACGGGATCTCCGGCGGCTTCGCTCTCTCTCGCGCCTAGCCCCCCGCGACGAAGCGGTGCCAGGCCATTTTGGCCGCGCCGGCGGAGACCGAGTGTCCTTTCAGCTCGATGACCGCGATCTTCACCGCGTCGCGCACGTCGGCGTTGGTGTGCGCGCGGATGCCGGCGGCGAACTCCTTGCGGAACAGCGCCGGCATGTTCTCGACGAGGCCGCCGCCGAGCACGATCATCTCCGGGCTCAGGAAGTCGACGAGGCTCGAGAGCACGATCCCCGACATCCGCGCGCGGCTGCGCACCATCTCCTCGAGCTTCTTGTCGCCCGCGTCGATCGCCTCGGCCAGCGCCGAGCTCGAGATCTTGTCCACGTCGGCCCCGGCCGCCTTGTACAGGTGCGGCGCCATCTGTTTGGCGGCCATCGAGGCCGCCTCGCCGGCGATCGCGTTGCGGCTCGCGAAGTCGTCGAGCACCCCCTGACGCTCCGACCCGGCGAGGTGCCCGAGCGGCGACATCAGCGTGTGGCCGATCTCGCCGGCCGCGCCGT
>DATNGC010000137.1:0-6989 GCA_035606075.1 Elusimicrobiota bacterium | reverse complement strand
ATCATGCCGCAGGAGACGCAGATCGCCCTGTTCGACAAGGGCGAGAAGTAAACCCCGTTTCTCCGTCGAGCCTCCGTCGACCGTCGTCCGTCGTCCGTCGAGGCTCCGTCGAGAAAATGTTGCATCCGGAAGGGTCGTTATGCTAACTTCTCGTCGAAGCAACAAGGGATGAGAGGCACGATCCCGGCATTCGAACGGAGGTCAACTAAAATGGCTGAGAAGGTTCAGAAGGTCGGCGTTGAGCGCGTGCAGGGTTTCCTTTACTACATCGACAAGCAGGGCGACGTGTCCCGCGCCAAGATGGCCCGCGGCGGCAAGAAGGGCGGCAAGCCGGAGAAGGTCGCCAAGGTCGGCGTGAAGAAGCAGGCCGGTTTCCTGTACTTCCTCGACAAGAAGGGCGACGTCTCCCGCGCGAAGATGGTCAACGCCTAAGAGCGTCGATCTCCAAACGCCGAAGTGGCCGCCCGGCGCGCAAGCGCCGGGCGGCTTTCTTTTTGCCATAATCCCCCCGTGGACGAACCCCTGCTCGTCGTCGGCCCCGGCGCGGTCGGCCTGGCGCTGACCGCCGGCTTCCGGCGCGCGGGCGAGCGCGTGGCCCTGCTGGGGCGGACGCCCGCCGCGGAGCGGCGGCTGGCCGCCTCGGGTTTCGTCGCGACGGCCGCCGGCGGCCGGGCCACCTTGGTGCGCGGCGGGCTCCTGTCCGCGCGCGGGCTCAAGGCGCCGGCGCGCGCGGCGTTCTTCTGCGTGAAGTCGGGCTCCGCGGCGCGCGCGGCCGCGGCCGCGCGGCGCTGGATCGGGCCGGAGACGCCCGTGGTGGCCCTGCAGAACGGCCTGGGCCACGAGAAGATGTTCCGCCGCGCCTTCGGGGCTCGCCGGACCGTGATCGGGGTCTGCTACTTCGCCGCGGACCGCCCCGCGCCGGGCGATCTGCGGCTCAACGGCGGCGAGGACATCCTGCTCGCGCGCCACGCCGGCAACGCCGCGTCGCTCGAGGCCGCCGCCGCCCTGCTCGCGCGCGCGGGCTTCCGCGTGCACGTCAAGGACAGCGAGCCGGGCATGCTCTGGACCAAGGCCGCCTTCAACGCCGCGGTGAACCCGCTGGGCGCCGCCTGCGCGGTCGAGAGCGGCCGCCTGGCCGAGGATCCGGCCCTGCGCGAGCTCTCGCTCAAGGCCCTGTCCGAGGCCGCCGCGGCCGCGCGGAGCGCGGGCCACGCGCTCGACTATCCCGACATGGCCGAAAAGCTCTTGAGCAGTTCGCGCAACGCTCCGCACCAGCGCAACTCGATGCTGCAGGACCTCGCCGCGGGGCGCAAGACCGAGGCCAAGTTCATCCTGGGCCCCCTGCTCGCGGCGGCGCGGCGCAAGAAGGTTCCCGCGCCGACTCTCGAGCTGCTGGCGGGCGTGATCGACCGTCTCGAGAGGAAGCTCGCGCGATGAGCGCCCGGCTCCTCGACGGACGCGCTCAAGCCGCGGCGATCCTCGCGGAGGCGCGCGGCCTTTCGCGCGGCCGCGCGCCGAGGCTCGCCGTCGTCGCCGCCTCCGGCGGGGCCGCGGACAGCTATCTCAAGGCCAAGCTCAAGGCCTGCGCGGCGGCCGGCGTCGAGGTCTCGGTGCACCGCCTCTCGCCCGGACCGCGCGCGAAGACGCTCGGCCTGCTCGCGGACCTGGCCGGCGACGCCTCGGTCGACGCGCTGATCGTGGAGACGCCGTATCCGCGCGGCCTCACGCCGGCGGATATCGCCGCCGCGGTCCCGCCCTCCAAGGACGCGGAGGGCGTCACCGCCGAGAGCTACGGGCGCTTCTTCCTCGCGAAGACGTGGGACGAGGCGGCGAGGGTCACCGGGCCGTGCACCGCGGTCGCGCTCGCGCGCCTCGCGCGTGCCGCGAAGATCCCGCTCGCGGGGCGGCGAGCCGTCGTGATCGGGCGCTCGGGCACCGTGGGCCGCCCGGCCGCGCATCTCTTGTCGACGCTCGACCTCACCGTCACGCTCGCGCACTCGCGCACGAAGAATCTCGCGGCTCTGTGCCGGGAGGCCGACGTGCTCGTCGCCGCGGCGGGCCTCCCCGGACTCGTGAAGCCGTCGTGGATCAAGCGCGGCGCGCTCGTGCTCGACGCGGGGATCCATCTCGTGCGCGGCAAGCTCGTCGGCGACGTGGCGCGCGGCGCGGAGACGCGCGCGGGCGCGATCACTCCGGTCCCCGGCGGCGTCGGGCCCGTGACCACCGCCGTCGCCGTCCTGCAGGCCGCCCGGCTCGCCGCGTCGCGCTAGTAGCCTTCGCGCGCGTCGGCGTACTTCACGGCGGCGAGGTAGCGGCCCCAGAGCTCGCGCGTCTCGTCGGCGGAGCGGTGAACGCCGTCCGTCTTGGGACGCGTGAAGATCAGCGTGTCCAGGTCGTGCTGCGCGGTGCGCGACGAGGCGAACTCGAACTGGAAGTCCCAGCCTTCCTCGATCAGGCGGCGCGCCAGCGGGCCGTGCTTCTCGATGATGAGGCCGCGCTGCGCGGGGTTGGGGTCGTTCTGAAGGACGAGCCGTCCGCCGGGGGCCACCCAGCCGGCCATCTCAGAGAGCTTCTTCTCGAAGCCGGGCACGTAGGCCACGGCGTTCTTGCTGCGCAGGACGGCGAGCGGGCGCTCGGGACGCCGGAGCTTGAGGATGTCGGCCTCGATCGCGGCGGCGTCGGCGCCCTTGTGCGCGGCGACGGCGTTGAGGTAGGAGACGACGTACGGCGAGAAGTCGAAGAAGGAGTAGCGCGTGCCGGGCTCCAGCTCGCGCAGGATGAAGCCGCCGGCGTTCATCCCCGCGGCCATGTCCCAGTAGTCGCCGGAGCCGAGGTCGTTGCGCGGCATGTGGCGCCGGGGCGCCGCCGCCCCCATGTTCCGGCTCAGGAACTCGCGGAACTTCCCCTCTTGCGCCTCCTGGCGGACGAAATCGGCGGCTTGGCGCCGGCCGAGAGCCTCGAGGAAGCCGCGCGAGGCCGCGTCGCGGGAGTCGGCGACGGAGACCAGGTCCTCGATGGCGCGGTAGGTCTGCCGCCCCTCGCGCGAGAACATCACCCCCGGCGAGAAGCGCATGCCGTGGAGGAGGTGGTCCCCGACGAACGTGTACCGGTGGACGATCTGCCCGGCGGCGGCGCCGAAGCTGCCCTGCGAAGACAGCGTCGCGACGGCCTGCGAGCCGGGGCGGGCCGCGTCGAAGAGCGCCGCGAGTTCGGCGTCCGTGGGCGCGTGCGCGGAGGCCGCGCCGGACGGAGCGGAAGGGCGCTCGGGACCGGCCGCGGCCGCGAACGCCTGGGAGAGCGTCGGCGAGGCAAGAGCGGGCGACGGCGCCGCGGCGGGAGCGATCGCGGACCCGGCGGCGGGGACGGCGGCGAGAGCCGGCGAAGGCGACAGCGCCGCGGCGGAAATGGGAACGGCGAAAGCGGGAGCCGCGGGAGCCGCGAAGGTCGGGACGGCGTTCAGAGAGATGGGGGCCGCGAGCGCGGCCGCGGGCGGCGCGGACGGGATCACGGCGGTCGGCCGGACCTCCACCTGGGCGGCGGCGGTCCGGCCCAGCGCGAGAAGGCTCAGCAGCAGGACGGCGGCTCGGTTCCTCATGAGAGGAGGGTAGCCCCGCGGAGGCGGACGCACGAGGACCAGGGGTCCCTGCTTTAGCAGGGCGAGAGGCCTAGGCCCGCTTGGGACCGTCGGCGGCGAGCTCGAGGTATTGCCCGGCGGCCATGGTGAGGCCGCGCTCGCAGGCGAGCACGGGCGAGGCGTACGGGCTGCCGTCGTCGTTGACGGCCTCGAGGACTTGGCCGTGGCGCTCGATGAGCGACTCGATCTTCCCGCGGCCGGCCGACACGTCGCGGCCCAGGCGCTTCAGGCCGTTGAGCCACATCGCGCCGAGGTGAAGCCACGCGCTGCGGTGGTAGCCGCCGACCAGGCGCGTGAGCGGCGGCAAGGTCGCGCCGTCGTGCGGCGCGGCGGCGCAGCGGATCGGCCAGGGCTCGTCCAAGCCCTCGGCGGCGACGCGGCCGGCGGCCTTCTCCAGGATCGCGCGGTCGAACAGCCCGAGATAGAGCGCCAGGACCGCGGAATCGACGCTCAGCGCCTCGGTGGCGGCGTGATCGCGGAAATGATCGCCGCGCCAGCGGTCCTCGAGCAGGCGTCGCGAGAACTCCTCCGCGCTCAGACGGGTCTTGAGACCGAGCGCCGGCGCCTCGCGCAAAGCCAGCAGCGCGCAGAGGTTGTTGTAGGTCGACGACGGGCGGCGCACCGTGTCGGCCCAGTCGCCGGTGATCTTCGAAGAGACGAGGCCGTCCTCGAAGTGAGTCGCCTCAAACTCGTCGATCAGGGCTCGAAGCGAATCCCGTGAGGAAAGAGGTCTTCCCGTCCGCCGAAGATGCTCGCCGTGGCAGAAGACCAGCCACGGCAGACTATCACCGCGAGCCCACGGCATGTCGAAGCCGTGGAGGCTCGTGAAGCAGCTCGTCACGCGTCCCTTGCGGGCGGACTCCCGAGTCATCGCGTCGATCAGGCCGCCCAAATAGTCCGCGCCGAGCACGTCCCACGCGCCGCGCAGGGACTTGGCGAAGTCGGAGACCCACATGAAGCGGAAATGCCCCTCGCCGGCGTAGAGGACGGCCCCGGCGTTGCGGCGCAGGACGCCGTGCGCGATCTCCGCCGGGTTCTCGCCCGGCGCGCGCGGGATGCCGAACAGGATCACGCGCCAGGCGTCGAGCGCGTTCAGCGCGGCGGAATAGGGCGCCTCGAGCGTGACCGCGTAGGGGCCGAGCTTCAAAAGCCGGCGTCGAGGCCCGGGCAGGCCGTGCTCAGCCAAGCGGAAAGCTGGGCGTCGGTGAGCTTGAAGGAGTGGTCGCCGTTCGCGTAGGCGAACAGGTCGGCGTTCTTGACGGCGCAGGTCCTCCCGTTCGCGTCGCGGAACGTCGACGTCCCGTTCGGCAGGCCCGACGGCGACTCGCCCATGCGGAAGCCGGCGTCGAGCACGAGGCCGGCGTAGCGCGGGATCTCGACGCCGCCGCGCTCGGCGGGATCCACCTTCGCGGAGACGGTCACCGAGCCGCGCTCGAGACCGGAGAGCTGGGCCGTCGCCGGCGCGATGTCGGCGCGCGCGCCGTCGCCCATGCGCACGGACACGCTCCCGGCCTTGGAGTCCATGGTCAGCGCCGGCGCGCCGCGCCGCGGGAAGAAGAAGAACTCGCGCGCCGAGGTCATCTTCGAGCTGCTGCCCTCGCCGTAGGAGCTGAACACCATGAGCAGGCCGTCGCCAAAGAAGACGTAGCTGCGGTACACCATGCCCTGGATCTCCATCGGCTCGATGGAGGTGAAGCACAGTCCGGAGCCGAGGCTGTCGGAATAGCCCTGCGTGCCCCCGACGGCGGCCGGAGCGCTCGTGGGGCAGGCCTCCGCGGCTTTCGCGGCGGGCAGCGGGCGCACGTAGGAGCACCACAGGTGCCCGGCGCACGCCGCGGCGAGGAGCGCGTTCATCTCAGGCTGCGTCGCGCGCGAGCCACGGATAGGCGAAATCGCGCGGCGGCTCGAAGGTCTCCTTGATGGTGCGCGGCGAGACCCAGCGGATCAGATTGAGATACGAGCCGGCCTTGTCGTTGGTTCCCGAGGCGCGCGCGCCGCCGAACGGCTGCTGGCCGACGACGGCGCCGGTGGGCTTGTCGTTGATGTAGAAGTTGCCCGCCGCGTGCTCGAGAGCGCGCTCGGCTTCGACGATCGCGCTGCGCTCGCGCGCGAACACGGCGCCGGTCAGGGCGTACGGCGAGGTCTGGTCGACAAGCTCCAGCGTGGCCTTCCACTTGGCGTCGGGATAGACGTGCACGGTCAGCAGGGGGCCGAAGACCTCCTCGCACATGGTGAGGCTCTTCGGGTCGGAGGACTCGATGACCGTGGGCGTGATGAAGAAGCCCTTGGAGTCGTCGCACGTCCCGCCGAACACGATCTTGTTGCCCTTCACCTTCTTGGCCGTCTCGATGTAGCGCTTGATGCTGTCGAAGGCGCGCCGGTCGATGACGGCGTTGACGAAATTGCCGGGGTCCTCGGGCGAGCCGACGACGATCCGCGCGAGCTGGTCCTTCATGGTCTTGCGGACCTTGGGCCACAGGCTCTCGGGGACGTAGGCGCGCGAGGCGGCCGAGCACTTCTGCCCCTGGAACTCGAAGGCGCCGCGCACGAGCGCGGTCGCGACGGCCTCCGGATCGGCCGTCGGATGCGCGAGCACGAAGTCCTTGCCGCCGGTCTCGCCGACGAGGCGCGGGTAGCTCTTGTACTTGCGGATGTTCTCGCCGACGCGCTGCCACATCGTCGAGAAGACGGCGGTGGACCCGGTGAAGTGCAGGCCGCCGAGGTCCTCGTGGTCGAGGCATGCGTTGGCGATGCGCGGCGGGTCGCCCATCACCAGGTTGATGACGCCGGGGGGCAGGCCCGCCTCGCGCAGCAGGCTCATCAGGTAGTGCGCGGAGAAGAGCGCGTTCTGCGCCGGCTTCCACACCACCGTGTTGCCCATGATCGCCGGCGCGCACGGGAGGTTGCCGGCGATGGCGGTGAAGTTGAACGGCGTCGAGGCGAAGACGAAGCCCTCGAGCGGGCGGGGCTCGAGCAGGTTCCACATCCCGGGCGAGCTCTGCGGCTGCTCGCCGGCGACGAGGCTGGCGAAGTGGACGTTGAAGCGGAAGAAGTCGATGAGCTCGCACGCCGAGTCGATCTCGGCCTGGTGCGCGGTCTTGCTCTGGCCGAGCATGGTCGCGGCGTTCAGCTCCGCGCGGCGCGTCGAGGAGAGCAGCTCCGCCGCCTTGAGGAAGACGGCGGCGCGCGCCGTCCACGGCAGCGCGGACCAGCTCGGATGGGCCCGCTTGGCCGCCGCGATCGCCTGGGCGGCGTGCGCCTCGTCGCCCTGGTGGGCGCGCGCCAGGAGGAGATCGCGCCGGTGGGGGGCGCGCACGTCCTGGAGGACGCCGGTCTCGACCTCCTTGCCGTCGAT
>DATNGC010000136.1:0-5478 GCA_035606075.1 Elusimicrobiota bacterium | reverse complement strand
CGGGGCCGTCCAGAGGAGCGGCACGGCGGCGAAGTCGAAGGTGAGAAGGTTGGTCGTGGCGAGCATGGCGGCGCAGGGGGCGGCGCTGAGCAGGAGCCAGAGGAGACGATCGCGGGAAGTCACGGGGAGCACGGCGCTCGTGTCGGGAGCGGCCTCATTGAAGGAGCCCGGCAGGCAGAAGAGGTGAAGAACGGCGTACAGAGAATAAAGACCGAACCATAGGAATGTTTGAGATCTCAAAGTCAGCAAGGGCTCGATCAAGAACGGATAGCTCGCGAGAGCGGCGAGCGCTCCCATGTTCGAAGCGGCGAAGAGAAAGTAGCCGTCGCCTCCCTTTCGCGCTCCCGCGTGCCAGCCTTGGATGACGAGGATCGTCGTCGAGAGCACGAAGAACGGAACGCCGGCCGAGCGCAGGAGCGCCCACGACAAGTCGAGCATCGGCGCGGCGGCCGACGCCTCGGGCAGGCGCAGCGGGAAGAAGAAGAACGGCGCGAGCAGGAGGACGAGATGGACGCGCGAGTAGCGCCGCGCGCCCCAGCGCCCGAGGGCGGCATGGCCCCAGCCGTAGCCCGCGAGCAGCAGGGCCTGGAAGAAGATCACGCACGTCGTCCAGACATAGGCGCTGCCGCCGAAGCGCGGCAGGAGGAGCTTGGCGGCCATCAGTTCCAGCGTGAAGGTCAGGAAGGAGCCGAGAAAGACGACGGCCTGGAACGGGAGGTCCGTCACGCGCCCGGGAGCAGGGCGAACGAGTAGCCGGCCTCGCGCGCGCCGGCGATGATGACGGGCAGGGCTCGGACGGTGGCCGAGCGGTCGACGTCGGCGGCGGGACGAGCCTCGAAGCCGTCGTGCAGGAGCAGGATGCCGCCGGGCTGGAGCTGCTCGAGCGAGGTCTTCGCGATGCCGTCGGCGCCGTAGCGGCCGTCGTAGCCGCGCATGGACCACAGCACCATCGTCAGGCGACGCTCCTGGAGGATCGGCCACAGCGAGAACCAGCGCACGCCGTACGGCGGGCGGAAGAGCCGCGGGCGCGTGCCGGAGATCTTCTCGAGCACGTCCTGCGTGCGGTCGATCTCGCCGGCGATCTTGTCCTTGTCCATCAGGTACAGCCACGGATGCGAGTAGGTGTGATTGCCGATCTCATGCCCCTCGGCCTTGATGCGGCGCACGAGGTCCGGGTAGCGCTCCGCGGCGGAGCCGCAGAGGAAGAACGTGGCGTGGACGTGGTTGGCCTTCAGGATGTCGAGGATCTCGCCCGTGTAGGGTTCGGAGGGACCGTCGTCGAAGGTCAGCGCGATCCGCCGCGGCCCGCCCGGCAGGTAACGGTCGCGGACCAGCGCGGGACCGAGCAAGGTCGCGCTGGGGGAACCGAGGCCGTAGGCCAGGACGCCGATGGCCGCGACTCCGAACACGGCGGCGGCCATCGATGTCCAGAAGTAGTGCTTTTTCAATCGGCTCTCGGCGGGTTTCCCGACGACAATTTTAGCAGTTCGGCGTCCATGCCGCCAGGCCCGCTCCGACGGAGAACGATGCTCTCCCGGTCCGATGAGGGAACCCTTAGCGCGGCGAGCAGAGATTTTTCTTGTCGAGGCGTTCGAGCCACTCGGTCGCGACGGACTCCGGCGCGCGGCGCAAAGCGGCCAGGCGCGCGGCGACGTCGGGATCGTCGCGGTGCTCCGCGGCGAACGCGATCGCGTTGATCAATAGTGCGCCAGGCGGTGCGTTAAGCGCACTCAGGAGTTGCGGCTTGAAATCATTCCAAGGACGCTCGCTGGCGGCGAACAGGGGAAGCTGATGCTCAATCCTCATTTCGGCCAATGGGAGAAAATAGTCGAGCTTAGCCTCCCCGGTTCGCCGGGCGCCTCTAACGTACTGCGCGGTTCGCCCCGGATCGAGCACCGCCGAACTGCTTTCGGAAATTGAGTATCCGTAGACGGGGATGCCCGCGCGCACAAGAACGTCAGGGACCGGTTCCGAGTCGCGGACCATCGCATAGGCGACATCATCGAGCGTAAGCTTCCCCCAGATCTGCGCCTCGCAGTAATTTCCGCATCGATTGCGGTCTTCCTTCTTTCTTCGATAATGAATGGTATGCGCGAGGACTGGATTGCCAGCCCCACCCGAATCAAAGCGGCCGGACTTTTGGGAAAAATCGAGGCTGTCCGCATATGTCCACGTCGCACGGTCCCATACCTCGGGCTTGAAAATGATCGCCACGTCGCCATAACGCGTGGGGAGCCGGAAGGACCCGAGGCCCGGCTTATGGATATCCACCACCGCGTACTTCGGGAGCAGCGCGAAACTCTTGGAGCCCCAGGGCAACCGCATCATGGCGAGTTCCTGCTCTGCCTCGAAGCGATCGCTCTCTCTACTTTGACCGCCCGTTCGTCCTGCTTGATGCTGATTGAGAAACCCGTCCTGCGCGATCGCGCGAAGGACTCTCGCGTCGACCATCATGATCGGCTGCGCATCGTCGCCGAGGACCGTGTCGCCGGAGGACGGAGCATCCGCGAGGTCGCACTCGCGATGAATACGTTCGACGAGAAGCTTCGCCATAGCCCGGGAGTTCCCGTCGGCGATCTCGTCGGGCGCGATATAGAGGCGATGGCGCAGCGCCGCGGCGCGGGCGGGAAGGGCGAGCAGGAGCGGCAGGACGAGCCGCGCGAAGCGCATGTCCGATTCTACAACTTGGTCAAGCAGCCCACGTAGCCGACGCGCGTCGAGCGCGTGAGCGTGAAGGCGAAATCGGGGTGAACGCGGCGCTTCAGCAGCGAGGAGACGAAGGCGCCGTCCAGGCACGGGCGGATGCCGGTCGCGTCGAAGCGCCCGAGGCCGCATCGGCGTCCCGCCGCCTCGAGCTCGGCGGGCGTGATGAACATCGAGTGGTGGTGGACGTTGCTCGGCCCCTCGCGCGTCACGAAGCCGATGCCTTTCACCGCGAGCAGCCAGGATTCCGGCGTGCGGTTGAAGGTATGGAAGATCAGCACGCCGCCGGGGCGCAGGGCGCGCGCGGCCTCGGCGAGCGCGCGCGCCGGGTCCTCGACGTGCTCGAGCAGGTCCATCATCAGCACCGCGTCGTAGTGCTCCGGCGGCTCGGCCAGGGCCAAGGCGTCGCCGACGGCGAAGGTCGCGTCGGCGCCGGCCGGCACCCGCGCGCGCGCCGCCGCGAGCGAGCCCGCCGAGCGGTCGACGCCCTTCACGCGGAAGCCGAGGCCGGCCAGCGGCAGGGCCAGCAGCCCCCCGCCGCAGCCGACGTCGAGGACGCGGTCGCCGCCGCGCACGCCCGCGCGCGCGAGCGCCCCGCGCACGTAGGCCAGGCGCGCGGGCGTCTCCGCGCGCAGCAGCGCGATGGCGTGGCCGTCGCCCTGGTGCCACAGCTCGCCGAGCTCGTCGTAGAACTCGTTGTCGACGAGCGGCCCCGTCTCGGCGCGGAAGCGCCTGCCGCGGACCCACCAGCCCCACTGGAACAGGCACCAGCCCGCGACGGCGACGGGCAGGCTCGCGCGCAGGACCGCGCCTTCCCCGCGCGCCCACAGCGCGCCGACCGCGATCAGCACGCAGGGATGGAGGCTGAACAAGAGCGCGTGGATCCAGTTCTCGGCGCCGTCGCACTCGCGCGCATGGATCCACTCGTCCTTCGTCACGAGCAGCGTCGACGCGACGGCGAGGACGGCATACGCGATCATCGCGCCGCGGCCGGGAGCGAGCAGGGCGGCCGGCGCCAGCGCGGCGGCGAAGAACGCGGAGTCCGCGACGTGTCCCCAGCTCTCCCACTCGCCGAGCCCGCGGTCGCGGTGGAAGACGCGCTCGTCGACGAGCATGAGCGCCGCTTGGAGGGAGACGAGCAGGGCCGCCGCGGCGATCATCGCCGGCGCTCCTTGCGCAGGAGGTTGGCGACCAAGGTCAGCCCGGGGCCGAAGGCGAGGGACAAGATGAGCTCGCCGTCGCGCACCAAGGGATCCTCGAGCAGGGCGTGCCAGATGTGCGGCAAGGTCGCCGACGACATGTTGCCCCGGCGGCGCAGGACCTCGCGGCTGTGCGGCGCGGCGTCGGCGGGCAGGGCCAGCGCCGCGAGGACCTGCTCGATGACGCGCGGCCCGCCGGGATGGATCGCGAAGCGCGACACGTCGGCGAGCGAGCGCCCGCCGCGCTTCAGGAAGCGCCGGACGAAACCCGAAACGGCCTTGCCGACGAGCCCCGGAACGTCGCGGGTCAACGTCATCTGGAAGGAGGAGTCCTCCAGGCGCCACGTCATCTCCTCCTCCGAGCCTGGGACGATCTCCTCGGCGGAGTCCAGAAGGGCGAGCGCGGGGCCGCGCGGCGCGAGGCTCGCGTCGAAACGGATCGCCCCGTCGCCGAACAGGGAGTTCACCACGACCTGCTCGTCCGCGCTGGCTCCCGGCTTGAGGTGCAGGGAGCAGAGCTCCACGAGCAAAAGGGAGGCGCGGGCGCGAGGCCGGCCCGTCGCGGCCTCGCCGAGCACGAGCTTGGACGCCATCGCGGCCGCCGGGACCGAGGCGTAGCAGCCCATGTGGCCGACGTGGAGCACGCGCGAGTCCCACGCGCGCCGCGCGGCCAGGCGCTGGACCGCGTGCGGCGAGGCGTAGCCCGTGCAGGAGACCTGGATCGCGTAGTCGGGAGCGCTCTCGCCGGACGGGAAGGCGCGCCCCGCGAGCGCGAGGACCGTCTTCTCGTACAATGCCATGCGCGACTGCAGCGTGGGCCGGTGCCACGGCGCGCCGTCCGTCGCGCGGAACAGAGTCATGGCGTCCCAGTCGCGGCGGCCGTAGTCGGGGAGAGCGCTGGCGCGGCTCTCGACCGCTCCACCGCGGGCGAAGCGTTCGTACAGCGCGAGCGCCCGGCGGTCCTGCGCATCGAGGCGTCCGCCGCGCGTCCGCGCGAGGCCGACCTTCAGCCAGGCCGCGATGTCCGCCTGCGCGCGCACGGCGCCCACGGACAGCGGCCGGAAGTCGTGCAGGTAGGCGGCTTTTCTCATTGGTCGAAGGGCCCATATCCCGCTAGGCCTCTGCCGGAGGCCCCGAAGCCCTTTTAGACCTGGTTAGTTTCGCATTCTAGGGCTATATTCTCCATGACTTCCGGGCAACGCCCCGGTGACGCGGGATATAAGGAGAACTCATGCCGGAAGCGGCCGGAAATCAACGGGAAGGACGGCGGGCGCAGCGCCTCCTCCCCGTTTTTTTGTCGGCGCTGATCGTCCTCCCGAACAACCCGTTCGTCGCCTCCGCCTTCGCGCAGGTCGTCGGCGCCTCCGCCGAGAGCGCTTCCGCGCCGGGCTCCGCGTCGGGCGCGAGCGTCTCGGCCGGCGCGAGCTCGCTTTCCGTCTCCGCGCCCGCGCCGCTGGCGCTCACCGCGCAGGCTTTCGCCGCCCCGCTCACCGCCGCCGCGCCTTCCGCCCCGTCGGCTGCCGCCCTGACCTCTCCCGCTGCGCTGATCGCCGCCGCGGTCCCCGCGTTCGCGGCC
>DATNGC010000135.1:0-7642 GCA_035606075.1 Elusimicrobiota bacterium | reverse complement strand
AACTCGGCCTGGCGCTTGGCCTGCGCGGCTTGGACCTGCGCCATGATCTGCTGCTTCTTCTGGCCGATCTCGCCGGAGTTCAGCGCGGCCGGGAGGTTCTCCTTGAGCGCCTCGACGAAGCCCTCGACGCCGTCCTTGAAGACGGAGGCCTGGCCCGGGGCGAACTCGAGGATGACGGGGACTTCCTTGTTCTCGAAGTTCGTCGCCGCGACGAGGTCGTTGGGCGTCTTCATCTTCGGGGCCGCGTCGGCGAGGACGGAGCGGACGGCCATCTGCCGGCCGGAGCCGTCGGCGCCGGCGACGAAGAGGTTGTAGTGGTCCGGCTTCATCTCGACGGCGAAGCGGATCGCCTTGAGCGCGTCGTCCTGGCCGACGACCTTCTGGGCCTGGAAGGGCATCGCGTTGGTGCTCTCCGGAAGCTTCTCGGCGACCGGGGAGTAGCGGACCTGGTTGACGCTGAGCTCGAACGTCTTGGGGTCCTCGGGCTGAGGCGCGGGAGCGGCCGCCGGCACCCCGACGACGCCGTGCACGGAGGACGGAAGGAGCTTCGCGGCGACGCGGGCGACGAAGGCCTTGAAGCCGGAGGCCTTCACCGGGGCCTCGGCGCCCGCCGCGGACTTCATCGCGCCGTCGAACGCGGCGCCGGACTGCGCGGACGACGGAGCCTCCTCGCCCGCGCCGTTGGCGGCGCGGATGGAGGCGGCGAGCTGGGTCAGCTGCTGGCGGCCGGAGGAGCCCTCGGGGAGCGCCAGCGCGGCCTTCTCGAGCTTGGCGGCGTCGGCGCGAGTTCCGGCGGTCTCGAGCGAGACGCCGGCCTTCTGGATCTGGTTGATCAGGGCGATCGCGGGATGCGCCTCGATCGCGGCGGGGGCGGCGAGCGGAGCCGCGGCCGCGGCGGCGGCGGCGGGCGCGATCGCCGGCGCGGCGGCGAAGGCCGCGAGGGCCGGGGACGGCGCCGCGCTCAAGCTCATCGCCGAGAGGCTCGGCGCCAGCGCCATCGAGGGCAGGGAGACGGTCGCGTTGACGGCGCCGGTGTAGGACGCGGCGGCCGCGGAGCCGGCCGCGGAGACGGGAGCGGCGCCGGCGCCGATCACCTGAGCCCAAGCCCCGCCGGGAAGCGTGAGGCCCAGCGCGAGAGCGAGGGTCACGGCCAGCGTCTTCTTGACGGCGAGCTTTTCGACGATCATTGTTCGTCTCCTTAGAAAGCGTCTAACCCGGCTGCGACGAAATTATAGGGGAATGTCCGAGCGGACCCCTGGGGCCGACGGACCAACAGGGCCCAGGCATACGGCCTACTCGCGCATGGGACCCTAGTCCCCTCGCGGCCGCGACGCCTCGTAGATCACGACCGCCGCGGCCGAGGCCAAGTTCAGCGAGCGCGTGCCGGGCGCCATCGGCACGCGATGCATCCGATCCTTCCAGCGCGCGCGCAGCTCCGGCGGCAGGCCGCTCGATTCTCCGCCGAAGATCAGCCACGAGTCCGGCCCGAACCTCGCCTCCCAATGCGTGCGCGGCCCCTCGGCGCTGAAGGCGAACACGTCGGCGTCCCTCGGCAGGACGTCGAGGAAGGCGTCGACGGAGTCGTAGAGCTTGGGGGCCAGCTTCTCCCAATAATCGAGCCCCGCGCGCTTGAGCCGGCGCTCCGAGATCGTGAAGCCCAGCGGCCCGACGAGATGGAGCTCCGCGCCCGCGGCCGCGCAGGTGCGGCCGACGTTGCCGGTGTTGCCGGGGATCTCGGGCCGGATCAGGACGACCTTGAGCATCTCAGGGCTTGCGCTTCATCGCGGCGGGAGCCGCGGGCGCGGATGGGGAGGGGTCGCCGTAGTGCAGCCGGAGATAGCCCGGCTCGCCGGAAGCGCGGGGCGAGACCACGAACAAGTTGTCGTAGTCGTAGTTGCCGAGCGCGACGCGAGTGCTCACGCCGAGCTCGGAGATCAAGTCCGGCACGGTGTCCGAGTGGCCGACGACGAGGACGTCCTCGCCGGCCGGGAGAGCGCGCAGCGTCTTGGCGAGGCCCTTCACGTCGTCGGACTTGACCTCGATCGGCTTCAGCCCCTGCGCCGCCGCGGTCGGAGCGGCCGTCTGCCCCGTGCGCTCGTACTCCGTCCGGTAGATCGCCTTCAGCTGGACCGAGGACAGAGTCCGCGCCAAGTCCTTCGCTCGCTTGAGCCCCTTCGCCGACAGGAGAGACTGCTCGTCCGGGGTCTTCTTGTCCGCGTGGCGGACGAGGAAGATGTCGCCCCGCGCCGGGAGCGCGAGGACGAGCAGGAGAAGCGCGGGCCAGCGCCTCATTTCTTGAGCGAGCGCGCGAGCAGCAGGTACGCGCCCGCGACGGCGGTGTAGAACGCCGCGAACGCGATGAACGCGTGCGCGCCGAACAGGGCGAACAGCCCGCCCCACAGGATGAAGCCGCCCACGTGCGTCGCGTACGTCAGCGTGCGGATCGCGCCGACGGCCATGTCCTTCTCGCCCTTCGGGATGGCGGCCTTCATGATGACGTCGAGATGGTTGCCGGCCATCTGCGCCGTGAAGCCGATGGCCAGCAGCGCGAGCGAGACGGGGAACAGCGGCCAGATCAAGGTCCCGATGGAGTGCGGGAGCACGAACAGCCAGGAGCCGAGCAGCGCCGCCGCGGCCCAGGGCAGGACCTTCGCCGCGCTGTTCTTGTAGAGACGGCTCTCCCCCGCCTTGCGCTCGGCCTCCGGCAGCGCCTGCGCCTTCTTGTCGATGCGCGCGGCCATGCGGTCCATGACGACGGAGCCCGCGAGCGCGCCGACGCCGTACACCGCCGTCAGCGAGCCGGCGACCGCCGCGGCGTGCTGAGGATCGGGAGCCGCGTAGGCGCCGAAGGCGGTCGCGATGATGTAGTACATCATGTAGAGGAAGCTGTTCACGAGCGCGAAGCCCGCCAGCGGCTTCCAGATCGCGGAGTCCTTGAAGACGGTCTTGAAGCCGTCCGCCCAGCGCCCGGGCTTCTTGTCCGGCGCCGCGCTCGGCAGCTTGAGCGCCAGCGCCACCAGCGCGGCGATCGCGAAGGCCGGCGCCGCGGGGTAGATCACCGCCGCGAAGCCGAACTTCGCCACGGCCAGCGCCATCGCGGAGCCGACGAAGACCGACCCGTACTCGATGAAGTCGCGGAAGGAGCCGAAGCGGCTCGAAGCGGCCTCGGAATTCTGGAACCAGGCCACCTGCAGGCTGTGCTCGGCCACGCGGCCGATCGAGTGGAAGAAGTAGTCGAGGCTGAACAGCGGGATCAGGGCGGCCAGAGCGATGGTGCCGGTGGCGGGGTTGAACAGCAGGGCCATCGCGGTCCAGATCAGCGCGCGCACGCCCAGCACGGCGCGGTAGGAGTTCTTGATGCCGAACCTCTTGATCCAGCCGCCGCCGAGGAAGCTGCCCAGGGTGTAGGCGGCGTAGCTCACGCTCGTGAGCGCCGCGAGCGCCATGAAGCCCTGTGACAGCGGCTGCGTCATCTGGGACACGGCCAGCGAGGTCGACTCGACGACGGTCGAGACCAGCACGAAGGTGGAGAGGAAGCCGAGCACGGCCTTGGAGAACAGCTTCGGAGCCGCCTCGGCGTTCGCGGCGGACGCGGAGGCCGCGGCCGGCGCCAAATCGTCGGCGCTGGGCTGCATGTAGTCGCCGCGCGCGCGCACGACCTCGCCGTTGGCGCGGCGGATGCGCAGGACCATGCGGCGGGCCGCGGCGAGAGAGGCGTCGATCGCCTCGCGCCAGGTCCTGCCCTTGCCGATGACCTCGGCCCACTCCTCGTAGGCGTTGCCCTTGGCGGCGACGATGCTGTCGCCCGGCGCGACGAACACTCGCGCGAGCTCCACGCCGTCCACCTTCTTGGCGGCGTCGACGCCCTCGACGCCCTCGAGCGTGCCGTTGCGGCTCGAGGCGAGGAAGATATAGTGGAGGACGCCGTCGCTGTCGTGGCCGGGGTCGACCTTGAGTCCCAGGACCGCGCGCAGTCCCTGCTCGACGAGGTTCACGCCGGTGAGGCTCTTGACCGCCTGCCAGATCGCCACGCCGCCCATGAACGGGTTGATCTCGATGACGTGGTGGGCGTCGTTGGTCGTCATCATGTCCAGGCGCGCGTTGCCGTCGGTGATGCCGATCGCGTTCAGCGCGCGCTCGGCCTGGGCGATGAGCGCCTTGTGCTCCTCGGCGGGCTGGCGCGACGGGAAGTCCAGGATGCCGCCCGCGAGCTCGCCCTTGGGGCCGATGCCGCGCGTGTCGGAGACGATCGCGAAGGCGGCCTTGCCCTTCTGCATGACGACCTCGACGGAGGTCTCCTCGGTCCCCGGCTTCTTCTCCAGCATGCGCTCCATCATGATGCCCGGATGCGCGCTGAACGTCGTCTGCTTGGCCTCGGGGCGCGCGACGAAGTCGCGCACGGCGGCGTCCATCTTCAGATACTCCGCGGCGGCGGCTTCCTCGGAGTCGATGTTGATGGCGAGGAAGCGGCTGTTCTCGCCGCGGATGGTCTTCAGGATGACCTTGTACTTCCCGTCGGCGGATATCTCGTGATAGGCCTGGCGCGCCTGGGCCGCGGTCTTGATCTCGCTGAAGGGCACCTCGAGCTCCGGAACGCGGTTCAGGATGCCCCGCGTCTCGGGCTTCGAGTCGGCCGCGGCGACGGAGGCGCCGGGGATCCCGAGCGCGCCGAGGCGGTCGGTGATCCGGCCGGTGAGCGCCGCGTACAAGCTCATGAAGCCGACGACCGCGTGAGCCTTGGAGCCCTCGGGATGCTTGGCCACGGTCTCCACGATCTTGCCCATCGTCTTGGCGTCGCGCGTGTTGATCGCCGCGGGGATGAAGTGCGAATCGGGGATGAAGTCCTTCGAGTTGCCGCGGTTCGCGGGATCGTCCACGAGCACGAGGTTGAGGCCGAGCTCCTTGGCCACGCGCGCGGCCTCGATCATGATGAACGGGCGCGAGCCCTTCGTGCCGACCATGACGACGGTCTTGCCGCGGACGGAGTCCTCGGTCGCGAACTCCGGCGGCGCCGGCGCGATCGCTCCGCTCTCGGCGGCCGGCGGGGCGGCGGCGGAGGCCGCCCGCGGCTCCGACGCCGGGCTTGACGCGGCCGCCGCGGGAGCGGGCGCGAGCGCCGCGGCGGGAGCGAGAGCGGGCGCCGAGGGGGCGGCGGCGAAGGCGCTCGGAGCCGAGACGCCCGGAACGAGCGCGGGCGCGCCGAGCAGGCCGAAGGAGCCGGAGACGGGCGCGACGGCGGCGGCGCCGGACGCCGACGCGGCGGAGCCCGAGGGCGCCGCGATCCGGACGACCTGGCCCCAAGCGGGCCACGGCGCGAGGATCAGGGCGAGGGCGACGAATGAAGCGAGCGTGACGCGAACCTTGCCGAGAGCGGCGCGGTGGTCGTTCATTGCGTGAGAATATTAACACGCTCCGCGCGCGCGCACGCATCGCATTGGTCCCAACCGCGCCCCGGCAATCGCACTACCGCACAGTGGGCCCTTCGCACCGCGCGAGCGGGTCCAAGGACCCGCCGATCGTCTCTTGAAATGATTCGAAGGCCTGACAGCAAAAGAAGCGGCCGGCGGGGATTTCTCCCCGCCGGCCGCGTTCGAATCTCGCGAGCTTACTTCGACGCCGGAGCGGCGGCCTCGGGAGCCGGAGCAACGGGAGCGGCGGGCGCGGCGGCGGTCTTCTCGCCGACGACGGTCCCCTTCTTCGCGACGCACTTCTTGGCGCTCGCGAGGGAGATCCAGCCCTGACCCTTGCACTCGTTCTTGCCGGTGCAGCCCGACTTCCCTTCCACGGCGCACTCGCTC
Source organism: Elusimicrobiota bacterium (assembly GCA_035606075.1). Classification (GTDB taxonomy): domain Bacteria; phylum Elusimicrobiota; class Elusimicrobia; order UBA1565; family UBA9628; genus GWA2-66-18. Next base: position 1,844 of record DATNGC010000135.1, on the reverse strand, counting down.
TTGCCCTTGCAGGAGTTGATCCCGAAGCAGTGCACCTTCTCGGCGTGCTTCTTGCCGTGAGCCTTCTTCGCCGGCGCCGGAGCGGGCTGATCGCCGCCCTTCGGAGCGGCGTCCTGCGCGGCGGCGGGAACGACGAACGCGGCGGCGAACATCGCGGCGATCGCGGCTTCGACGACGAGCGACGTGTTGAGGGTCTTCATTGGGTTTGGGTTTCTCCTATTTTAGGCGTCAGCGTCCGGAATGAGTGTCGGCGCCGTCACAATGATTACACATGCGTCTCGAGATAGTCCAGGTCCTTGCCGAAGGTCTCGCGCAAGCCGAGCAGCGAGAGGAAGGCGAGGGCGAAGCAGGCCGCGCCCACGAGGCCCGCGGCGCCCAGGATGCCGCGTCCGGGCTTGAGCGCGGCGAAGGCCCAGGAGACGGCGACGAGGGAGCCGCGCACGAAGTTGGGGACGGTCGTGGTCACCGTCGCGCGGATGTTGGTGCCGAACTGCTCGGAGGCGATGGTGACGAACACGGCCCAGTAGCCGGTGGCGAAGCCGAGGCCGAAGCAGATCGCGTAGAACGGAGCCAAGGCGAGGCCCGGCAGGTTCAAGTACGCGACGGTCAGCGCGGCGGCCGCGGAGACGAACAGGAACGCGGCCTTGCGCCGGCTGCGCAGCAGCTGCGAGACGCCGCCGCTCGCCAGGCCGCCGAGCGAGCAGCCGGCGTAGAGGCACATGACCGAGGTCGAGGCCGAGGGCGCCACGGGCATCAGGAGAGCGCGGCCGAACTCGGGGGCGAAAGTCGCCAGGATGCCGATGACGTACCAGACGGGCACGCCGAGCAGGATGCAGCACGCGTACTTGCTCAGCCGCTCGCGCGAGGAGAAAAGCATCAGGAAGTCGCCGCGCTTGACCTCCGCGTTCTTCACGCGGTCGAACAGGCCCGACTCGAACACGCCGACCCGGAGAAGCAGCAGCGCCAATCCCAGGCCGCCGCCGACGAAGTACGCGGCGCGCCAGCCGAACCAATTCCCGACCAGGCCCGCGACGACGCCGCCGACGATGCCGACGCTGGCGACGATCATGGTCCCGTAGCCGCGGGTCCGCGCGGGCATGAGCTCGCTGACCAGGGTGATGCCCGCGCCGAGCTCGCCCGCCAGGCCGAGGCCGGCGATGAACCGCAGGGCGGCGTACGCGGGCAAGGCGTGCGCGAAGCCGTTGGCGATGTTCGCCAGCGAGTAGACGGTGATCGAGCCGAACAGGACCGACAGGCGGCCCTTCTTGTCGCCGAGGATGCCCCACAGGATGCCGCCGACGAGCATGCCGCCCATCTGCATGTTGATCAGGAGCAGCCCCTGCGACAGCAGCTGGTCGTCGGGGACGCCGATGCCCTTGAGGCTCGCCACGCGCACGATGCTGAAGAGGATCAGGTCGTAGATGTCGACGAAATAGCCGAGGGCGGCGAGGACGACGGCCGCGGCCACGTTCCGGCGCGAATGGGCTTCGCTCACTCGCCGCAATCTTACGAAATCGACCGGGCGGGGGTGTAGCTTCGCAGCAGTCCGGCCGCCTGCTCGTCGTCGACCTCGGTGAAGTCGTCGTAGAACTGGCCGACGGCGCGGAAGTCCGGCGGGGTCTCCAGGCAGACGACCTCGTCGGCGCGCGGTCTCAGCACCGCGGCGGCCTCCTCCGAGGCGACGGGGACGGCGATGACCACTCGGGCGGCGCCCGCGTTCTTGAGGGCCGCGGCCGAGACCCGCAGCGTCATGCCGGTGGCGGCGCCGTCGTCGATCAGCAGGACGGTCTTGCCGGCGATGGCGACGGGCTCCGTGTCGCCCGCGTACAGCGCCCGCCGCCGCT
>DATNGC010000134.1:0-8257 GCA_035606075.1 Elusimicrobiota bacterium | reverse complement strand
GTCCGCTCGACATCCGTCCCGCGACGCGCGAGGACGTGCCCGCCGTCATCGACCTCCTCTACCGCCGCCCGCCCTGCGCGTGGATGAAGAACCTCTCGACGCCGAGCCTCGCCGTGTTCCTGCGCTACGCCGTCGGGGAGTCGCGCGCCGTCCTGCCGCTGGCGAGGGCGGACGGCGAGAGGGCGCCGGCCGGCTACGCGCTCGCCATCCCCGACCCGGGGGCGTTCTGGCTCGGCTTCGCCCTGGAGAACCCCGTCATCGCGCAGACGATCTGGTTCTTCCGGCGGCGGCGGGCGGCCGAACTGCGCCGCGAGCTCGCCGGCGGGGCCCGTCCCGAGTTCTCTTGGGCTCCGCCCGCGCGCGCGCGCGCCCGGATCCTCGGGCTTTACGTCCGCCTCGAGCATCGCGAGCGCGGCGTCGCCCGCGCGCTGTACGCCGACATGTTCGCGCGGCTCAAGGCGAGAGGGATCACGCTCGTCGAGGAGCACGTGAGCCCGGACTATCCGCTCGCGGCGGGACGCTTCCCGGGAGGCTTCGGCTGGCGCCTGGAGGCCTGCGGCTGCGGCGGCCGCAAGGTGAGCAAGAGCCTGTAGGGATCCGCGCGCCTAACGGGCCTTGTAGCCCGGCAAATCTTTCGCGGCGGGATCGTGGACGAGCCGAAGCGCTTCGGCGACGGCGCGGTCGAAGTCGTCGCGCTTCGGCCCGATCTTCACGCGCCCGCGGAAGAAGTTCGCCCACTTGAACTCGGCGAACGGCTCGGAGGTCTTGTCGTACCCGCCGGCGTCCCGCACCTTCCCGGCGAGGCTGCGGTACGGATCGTCCGTGTGGCCGCGCGTGTCCGCGGGCAAGGCGCTCGGGCCGCTCTCGACGCCGCGCTCGTCCCGGTCGTAGTAGAGGCCCATCGCGCGGGTCACCGCGTAGAACTGCGCCTTCGGCAAGTCCTTGATGGCGTCGTGGAGCTCGTCGTCGAAATAATGGCGCGCGTACACCTCGTCATGCCCGGCCTCCCACGCGGCGCGCGCCTCGTGGTGATGGTCGACCGGGCGCTTGCGCCCCTTGTAGTCGGTCACGACCGGGACCGACTTCTTGCGCAGCCACTCGTCGGCCTTCTTGCCGCTCATGGCTTTGAGAGCCTTGGCCTTGTCTTCGACCTCGTACATCCCGACCGGGATCTGCATCGGCTTGAGATCCAGGACCTTGACGCTCTTGGAGCCGTCCTCGGCGTTGAGGTGGGCGTCCTTGAGCTTGACCAGCTCGGCCGCAGCGCCGGCGGAGCGGGCGGAATCCGCGCTCATCAGGTCGTCGACGAGACGCGAGAACTCCGAGAGGGCGGCGGCCGCGTGAGCGGCGCCCGGCGCCTTCTCTGTTTCCGGCCCCGCGGCGGCGGCCGGCGCCGCGGACAGCGCGGCAGCCGGCGCGGCCGCGGCGGCCGCGACGGAGACGGCGGACGGCGCCGGAACGGACGCGGCGGCGGCAAGCCCGGGAATGGGCGCGAGCGCGGGAACGAAGCGGCCGGATGCCGCCGACGCCGAGACGGCGGCGGGCGCGACGACGACCGCCGGAGCGGATCGCGGCGCGACGAATTGAGCGCGCGCGGCGCTCAATGACAGGATCGAGAGGCACAGAGCCGCGGAGATCGCCTTCATCGAACGACATTGTACCCGCCCTCGCCGCCGCGAAGAAGAGCGCAAGGTCCTATGAACGCAGCATTAAAAGCCCTATCCCGGGCTGGGCCTCGAGAGGTGAATTCGCTCGAATTATTTAATCTTATTTTCTTGAGAACGAAGGACCTTGCGCGCGAAGAGCACCGCGCGCCCGTCGTCGCCGACCGCCCGCCAGCCCGGATCGGCGCTCAAGGCCTTCGCCAGCGGCGACCCCGGCGGCAGCAGGGCCGTCTCGATCCCGTACGCGTCGGCCAGCTCGCGCCAGCCCGGCGCGGCTTGGATCAAAGTCCGGTAGTCGGGGATCAAGGTCCAATACGGATCGAGGCGGCCGTCGATGAACACCGGAACGCCGGGCGCGATCGTGTAGACGAGATATCCGCCCCAATCGTAGGGATGGAACATGCGCCGTCCCGGGAACAGCGCCGCCGCCTTCTCGGCCGCGACGCGCGGATATTCGCGTTCGAAATCGGAGATCGGCCCGAGCGGCGCGCGGGCTCGCGCCTCGGCGGTCTCCACCGAGGCGATCGCGAGCAGGACCGCCGCCGCCCCGGCCAGGCACAGCCGCGAGCGCGCGGCGCCGAGTTCCGCGCGCGCCCACGAGAGGCCGGCCGCGACGCCCGCGCTCAGCGCGAAGAAGGGCAGCATCTTGCGCGTGCGCAGGCCGAGGACCAGGAAGACCAGCGCGAGCGCGGCCCAGGGGAAGCGCGAGCGCAGGCGGTCGACGCGCGCGGCCGCGAGGGCGAGGAGGAGCAGGGCATACGGCGTCGCCGACCAGGCGAGCGCCAGCGGGCGCCACTCCACGATGAGCGCGCGACCGGCCGGCGCGTCGAAGAAGAACCAGATGGGATAGACGAACGCCGTCGCGCCGTTGGGATGCAGGAAGCAGGCGAGAGTGCCCAGAGCCCAGGGCGCCAGGGCGCGGGGCCGGCGCGAGTCGAGGAAGTCCCGCCCGCAGACGCCGGCGAGAAGGACCCAGCCGAGCATGAAGCCGCCGTGGAGATTGACCCAGACCGCCAGCGCGGCCGCCATGGCCCAAGGCGCCCAGCGCCGCCCGCGCTCCCAAAGGCGCGCCCAGTACAAATAGAGGGCGAAGAAGAAGAACGTGAAGTTCTGGACCTTGACGAGCGCGAAGTTGAGCAGCGCGAAGCCGGCCAAGGCGGCCAGCAGCGCGCCGAGCGGCGCCGGCGGCGCTTCCTCGCTCCAAGCACGGGTCATGAGCCGCAGGGCCGCGGCGAGAAGCAGCGCGTTGAAGGCGGCGAGCAGGGGATAGCCGCCGGCGCGGAAGAGAAGGGCGAACGCGGCGCCCGAGAGCCACTCCGTCGCGATCATCGGCGCGCCGGTCCGCGTGTAGGAATAGTCCTCGATCAGCGGCAGGCGCCGCTCGGTCAGCACGCGCCCGCCTTCCCGCAGATGGAAGAACACGTCGGGATCGACGCGGACGAGCATCCGCCCGAAGAACAGCGCGGCCGTCAGGGCCAGGACGACGGCGGTCCACGGCGCGGCTCGCGCCGCGCGGGCGTTCGGCATCCGCCTAGTCTAGACAATTCCGGCGGCTACTGGCCGGGAGCCGAAGTCGGCGGCGGCGGGATGGATTCCGGAGTCTCCGGCGGGGCCGGCGTCGTCGACTCCTCCGTCTTGACCGCCGTGCTCTGCGAGTCGCCGTCCTGGTCGAACAGGGCGAACGTGTTGTCCTTGTACTCGACCAGGATCCGCGTCGCCCCGCCGCTCGCCGAGAAGCGGACCTGGGAGACGCCTTGCCCGAGGTACTTCAGGAACGCCGGCGGATCGGCCGTCTTGTCGTACAGGAAAGCCTGGCCTTCGGCGCCGAAGATCTGCACCATGCGCTTGCCGTCTGGGCTGGTGACCGTCGTTCCCGAGCCGGGCTCGGGCATGGAGCTGGGCGCCGGCTGTTCCGTCACGTGCTCGACGGTGACTCCGTTGTCCTCATACGGATAATAGTCGTTGTCGATGTAGACGTACGGCACGCCGCCGGGCCCCGGCCACCACCAAAAGCCGTCCCACCAGAACACCCACCGCAGGCGCAGCGGGTCGTACCACCACCAACGGCTGCCGTAGTAGCGCGTCCAGTAGAAAGTCGGGCCGTGGTAGAAGCCGTACCAGTGATAGCGGCCGTCGTAATAATGGCTGTAGCGGACGCCGTGGTCGTTGTGCCAGTAATAGCGGTTCGGCACGACCTCCGTACGCTGCTGAGCCTGGATTCCCCGCACGACGGCCTCGTTCCTCACCACCGCCGCGTGATGCGACGGCGGGACCGCGGAACGGCGCTCGGTGATCGGGGCGCCCGACTCGTTGCGCCGCGGGATGACGGGACGCGCCTGGTCCCGCACGGTGTTCTCCGGCGAGGGCATCGAGGCGCGCGGGATCGCCACGCGCTGCTGGCGATAGATCGGCGTCGATCCGCGCGAGCGACCTCCTCCTCCTCCGTGCGCCGCGGCGCCGCCGCCGCGCGACGCGCCGCCGCCGGCGCGGATGATCCCGCCGCCTCCTCCTCCGCGGCCGCCCTCGCCGCCCCCTTCCCGGCCCGCCCCCGCCAGGAGCGCGGCCGCCGCCGCGACGAGCAACGCGGAAAGCGCTTGGCGTTTCATAAGTTCACCTCAGAACGACCAGCCCCAGCGTCCGGAGAGACTGATGACGTTCAGCATGCCCGAGGACCCCGAGAGCCCCAGCGCCTGGCCTTGAGCGGTCGGCCGAAGCGTCGAATTGGCCAGGCCGGTCCAGCCCACCTCGAGCGAGAAGACGTTCGGCTGGGCGTACAGGAAATCGAGTCCTCCTCGCACGGACATCGCCGGCCCCCATGCGCTGCCGTCCACTATTCGACGATGCTCGGCGGTCAATGTGTCGGACCAGACGAAGCCGGGATTGGGCGCCGCGTCCACCGTCGTGGACGTATAATGCCCGCCGGCGCCGAGGAGCAGGTAGGGACGGACGGAGCCCTCCTCGGCCAGCGTGTACTTATAATTCGCCATCAGGATCACGGAGTCGCCCGAGACGTGCGCGAAAGCGTCGGGGACCAGGTCCGGGGAATCGGTGGCGCTGCGGTCGAGGTACGCGAACTCCAAGCCCAGCGAGTTCCGCGGCCTGAACTCGCGGAGATATTGAAACCCGATCCGCGCGCCGATGTCGCCGTCGTTGGCCCGGCCGCCGTTGATCGCGCCGAAGTCGATGCTGGTCGCCGGGATGGCCAGGCCGAAGTCGAGCGACAGCGTGTTCAAGCGCGGCTCGAAGAGCTCCTCGTGCCGGCGCACGAGGACCCGGCGAGGCGGCGGCATGGGCGCCGGAGGGACGGCCGGAGGCGGCGGGGCGTTGTCGTCGATGCTCTGGACCCGCGAGGCGTCGATGCTGACGCGGCCCTGGGAGGTGTCGAGCACGACCTGGCGATCGTTGGAGCTGACCACTTTTCCCTCGAGAGTCCCGCCGCCCTTGAGATGCACCGTCGCCGCCTTCGCCGCCAGGGCGCCGATCGCCAGAAAGATCATGACGAGGGTCGGCGTCTTCATGGGCGGCCTCCTGGGCGTTCAGCGTCTCATCGAGGCCATTATACGGCGCGCTCCGCGCGGCGGCCATTCAATTCATGATCAAAAATTGGTCCTAGGACCCAGGACGCTCTAGGCCCAAAGGCCCTCTCGCCCGCGCGCCGCTTCGTTATGCTCCTCTCATGGCCGCTCGTCCCTCGCCGCGCCGCTCGTGGTCCCCGGGCCTCCTCGCGCTCGCCGCGCTGGCCGCGCTCGCGGCGGCCTCGCGCGCCGCGGCCGCGGAGCTGCCGCGCGCGCGCCCGGCGCCGAGCGCGGTCGAGGACTTGGATCAGGGCGCCGTGCGGCCCGACGACTTCAAGCGGGTCCTCGAGGGCTCGCTCGAACGGCGCGGCGACGTCGATGCCCCGGACGTGCTCGCGCGCGGCGCGGCCGGCCGCGCGGCCGCGATTCGCCTGAGCCGCCCGGAGAGGGCGCCGCGGCCCGGCGCCGACGTCGCGCCCCCGACGAGTCCCGCGCTCGCCCCGCGCGCCGGCGCCGCGGTCCGCGAAGTCTGGACGCCCGACCTGAAGACGCGCAAGCTCGCCGCGGCGCTGGGACTGGGCCTGCTGCTGATCGCCGTCAGCTGGCTGGAGACGCCCCGGGAGCTCGAGGCGGACGGCCCGGCCGGCGCGCCCGAACCCCCGCCCCCCTTCCGCGGCCCGCTTCCGGCGCCGCCGCGCGCGCCGGGGCCTGACCTCGCGCCCGCGCGCTTGGCGGAGGCGCTGGCCGAGCCGGACTACGTCGACACGCGCATGCCCGCCGCCACGTGGCGCGCGATCTCCTGGCGCGAGCAAAGCCTCATCGAGAGCTGGGACGCCAGCCCGGAGAAGTCGGCGGGCGCTGCCTCTCTGGCCGAGTGGCTGGACGCCAAGGGCGGCGCCGCGGGCGTGGACGTGCCGCTGCTGAAGGCCAAGCTGTTCCGCGACGCCTGAGCCGGCGTCCGACGAAAATCGTATACTGAAGCCGAAGAAAGGGTCCGGAAGCGCATTTCCGGAGGATCTGGATGGTCGGGCCGCCATCCCTCGCGCGCGACGAGACGCCCTCGCCGCGCGCCAAGGGGGTTGGATGAGGCAGACCGCCGTTTCGGACGCGCTCGCGTGAGGATCACCGCGAGGCTGATCGCCGCCTTGGCCATGGCCGCGGCCGCCGTCGTCGCGGGGGCGACCTTCCTGCAGATGCGGACCGAGCGGCTCCGCCTGATGGACGACCTGGAGCGGCGCGGCTCCATCCTGGCCGAGAGCATCGACACGGCCATCGATCCCGCGCTGTTCGAGCGCGACCGCAAGCGCATCGCCCAGTTCGCGCAGACTTTCAGCAATCGAGGCCGGCTGACCGGCATCGCCGTCTGCGACGCGAAGGGCTCGATCCTGTCGGCGAGCGCCGCGCTCGGGGGCGAGGCCGGCGCGGCCTCGGACCTCGCCCGGGAGGCCTTGAAGCAGGAGAAGCCGGTCTCCCGCTTCGTCACGCTCCAGGGGCGGGAAAGCAGCGCCTACGCCCTCCCCCTGCACTCGGACGACGGCATCGTCACCGGAGCGCTCGTCATCTTTCAGGACACCGCCTACATCGGCGAGCGCCTCAACGACCTGTGGCGGCACAATTTCCTGCGCCTGCTCACGCAGGTCTTCCTCATCTCGCTCGTGACTCTCTGGATCGTGCGCTGGGACGTGCTGGCGCCGATGGCGCAGATGGCGGATTGGATGAAGCGCCTCCGCGCCGGCGAGCCGGTCGAGAAGGACGCCTTCTCGGGCGCGGGAACTTTCGCCCCCGTGGCGCGCGAGGTCACCAAGTTCGCCCGGCACCTCTCGGCGGCCAAGGACGCGGCCGAGGAGGAGGCCCGTCTTCGGCGCGCGGCGGAGACGCTCTGGACGGCGGAGCGCCTCAAGGAGCACGTGAAGAACAAGCTCGGCGGCCAGCCGCTCGTGGTCGTCTCCAACCGCGAGCCGTATATGCACCGCTACAAAGGCAGCGACGTGGAGGTCATCGTGCCCGCCGGCGGCGTCGTCACGGCGCTGGACCCGCTGCTGAAGGCCTGCGGCGGGACCTGGATCGCGCACGGCGCCGGCGACGCGGATTGGGAGGCGGTCGACGCGTCGAACCGCGTCCGGGTGCCTCCCGAGGACCCTCGCTACACCTTGCGCCGGATCCCCCTCACCCGCGAGGAGGAGAACGGCTACTACTACGGCTTCTCCAACGAAGGCCTCTGGCCGCTGTGCCACGTGGCGCACGTGCGCCCCGATTTCCGGCCGGAGGACTGGACGCATTACCAGGCGGCCAACCGGAAGTTCGCGGATGCGGTCCTCGATGAGATCGACGGCCGGTCCTCGCCGTGCGTCCTGATCCAGGACTACCACTTCGCGCTCCTCCCGCAGTACATCAAGGAGAAGCGTCCCGACGCGCGCGTCGCGCTTTTCTGGCACATCCCTTGGCCCAACCCGGAGTCGTTCGGCATCTGCCCTTGGCAGAAGGAGATCCTGTCGGGGATGCTCGGCGCGGACCTGGTCGGCTTCCACACGCAGTACTACTGCAACAACTTCCTGGAGACCGTGGACCGCACGCTCGAGTGCCGCATCGACCGCGAAGGCTTCTCGGTCATCAAGGAGGGCCACCTGACGGCGGTGAAGGCATATCCGATCAGCGTGGATTTCGCCGAAGGCGCCCGCGACGGCGCCGCGAAGGCGGGCAAGGCGGCGCTGCTCAAGGAGCTGCGCCTCAAGGCGGAGTTCCTGGCGGTCGGCGTGGACCGCGTGGACTACACCAAGGGCATCCTGGAGCGCTTCCGGGCCGTCGAGCGCTTCCTCGACAAATACCCGCGGTACCGCGGCCGCTTCACGTTCGTCCAGCTCGGCGCCCCCAGCCGCACGCACATCAAGCGCTACAACGACTTCCTCGCGGAGACGGAGGCCGAGGCCGACCGCATCAACTGGAAGTTCAAGGCCGCCGACTGGAGGCCGATCGTCTACCGGACGCGGCACCACAACCGCCGCGAGATCCGACCCTTCTACGAGAACGCCGACCTTTGCCTCGTGACCTCGCTGTCCGACGGCATGAACCTCGTCGCCA
>DATNGC010000133.1:0-20996 GCA_035606075.1 Elusimicrobiota bacterium | reverse complement strand
GTCAGCGAGGAGCCGGCCTGCTCGAGCTGGCTGATGAAGAGCTCCCGGCTGCCGAACTGCTCCTGGAGCTTCGTCAGGCGGCGGTTGACTTCCTTATCATCGGCGGTCACGCCGGCGCTCTTCGCCGCCTGGCGCAGCAGGGTCTCGTCGATCATCTCGTCCACGGCCTGGGCGCCGTAGCGCTTGAGGAGCCGCTCGACGACCTCCGACTGCCGGATCGGCACGCCGTTGACGCGCACGAGCACCTGATCGCCGCCGGCCGGGACCGCCGCGGCGGCGGCGGCGGCGAGAAGCAGGACGAGGCTGGCGGAAATCGTTTTCATGAGCTATATCCTCTGATAGTCAACGCCGAATTGGGCGAGTATGATAGAATAAAATTCTCCGCCGCATGCTGAATTTCAATCCCCGCTCCATCGAGAAGGTCGAGGACGCCGAGCTCAAAATCGTTTGGGAAGACGGGCACGAGACCGTGCTCGACTTCCCGACCTTGCGGCGTCTGTGCCCGTGCGCGATGTGCAAGGACGAGTGGACCGGCGAGCCTCTGCTGGACCCGGCCAAGGTCCCCGATACGCTCGTCGCGACGCGCGCCGACATCGTGGGCAACTACGCGCTGAGCTTCGCCTTCTCCGACGGCCACGGGACGGGGATCTATCCGTTCGAGCTGCTGCGCAAGCTGTGCCGCTGCGAGGAGTGCGCCTACCACCCCGGCTCGGAGACCAATTGAGCCCCTCCGAGCCCGCTTTCGAGCCCTACCGGATCAAGGCCGTCGAGCCGCTGGGGTTCACGACGCGCGCGGAGCGCGAGGCGGTCCTGCGCGAGGCGGGCTGGAACCTGTTCCGCGTCCCCGCGGACAAGGTGCTCATCGACCTGCTGACCGACTCCGGCACCTCGGCGATGTCGGCCGAGATGTGGGCCGCCTTGATGCGCGGCGACGAGTCGTACGCGGGCGCGCGCAGCTTCTACGCGCTCGAGCGCGCCGTGCGCTCGCTGACCGGGCTGCGCCACGTCCTGCCCGCCCATCAGGGGCGGGCGGCCGAGCGCCTGCTGTTCAAGGCCGCGGGCGCCCCCGGCAAGGTCTCGCTCTCGAACTCCCACTTCGACACGACGCGCGCCGCCGCCGCCGCGTTCGGCGTCGAGGCCGTCGACCTGCCCGTGCCGGAGAACCTCGATCCGTCGCTGGCCGCGCCCTTCAAAGGCGACATCGACCTGCGGGCGCTCGAGGCGAAGGTCCGGGAGCTCGGCCCGCGGGCCGCGCTGATCGTGATGACGCTGACCAACAACTCGGCCGGCGGCCAGCCGGCGTCGATGGCGAACCTGCGCGCGGCGCGCGAGGTCTCGCGCCACTACAAGGTCCCGCTCTTCCTCGACGCCTCGCGCTTCGCCGAGAACGCCTGGTTCGTGAAGACGCGCGAGAGCGGCCACGCGGGGCGGACGCCCGCCGACGTCGCGCGCGAGATGTTCTCCTACTGCGACGGCGCCTGGATGAGCGCGAAGAAGGACGCCTTCGTCTCGATCGGCGGCTTCCTCGCGCTCAACGACGACGCGTGGGCGGCCAAGGCCAAGGAGGAGATGATCGGGACCGAGGGCTTCCCGACCTACGGCGGCCTCGCGGGGCGCGACCTCGAGGCGCTCGCGGTCGGCCTCGAGGAATGCCTCGACGAGCGCTGGCTGTCCTACCGCATCGCCTCCGTCGAGCGCTTCGCCGCGCTCCTGCGCCGCGCCGGCGTCCCGATCGTCGAGCCGCCCGGCGGCCACGCCGTCTTCGTCGATGCTGGTCGCCTCCTCAAACATCTATCGGTCGATTCGCGGCCTGCACTGGCGCTGGCGGCCGAGATCTACCTGGAAGGCGGCGTGCGCGCCGCCTCCTTCTCGTCGCCGGGCCGCGAGTGGGTGCGCCTGACGGTGCCGCGCCGCGCCTACTCGGAGAGCCACCTCGCGCACGCCGCCGCCGTCGTCGCGGCCGTCGCCGCGCGCGGGGCCTCGGTGCGGGGCCTGCGCGCCTTCGACGTCCCGGCCGGCGCGGGGCGCCTGCTCGCGACGCTCGAGCCGGAGGTCGCGGCGTGAACCCGAAAGGCCGCGTCCTCGTCGTCGGCGGCGACGCCGCGCTCGTCAACGAGCTCACGCCGTCCATGCTCGGCCGGGAGTACGAGCTCGCGACCGCGGCCGACGCGCGCGAGGCGGCGATGAAGCTCTCGACCGAGACCTTCGCGGCCGTCATCGCCGACTTCGCCAAGGTCGCTCCGGCCGACCGCGAAGCGCTGGCCAAGCTGCAGAAGGAGCGCGGCGGCTTCGCACTGCTCGGCCTCGAGGCCGCGGCCTCCCTGTCGCCCGCGACGGCGTCGGCGATCCGGCGCCTCCCGTGGCCGCTGCCGCGCGGCTTTTTGGACCAGGTCCGCGTCGTGGAAGTCCCGATCCTGCTCTTCGTCGAGCCGTCCCTGTTCCTGACGCTCGGCATCCAGAACGCCCTGCGCCAGGCCGGCGTGCAGTTCTTCCAGATGGACGGCTTCGTCGGGATCATCGAGATGATGCGCGACCAGATGGCGCTGGTCGACGAGGCGCGTACCAAGACGAAGCCGCCGAAAGGCGGCAGCTTCTGGGACCGCCTGTCCGGCGGGAGCGAGGAGGAGGGCAGCAAGGCCTTCCTCGGGCACGTGGCGGTCATGAAGTTCTCGGGTACCGGCGCCGAGGCCGCGCAGTTCGACCAGCGCGTGCGCCAGGCCCTGCCGAACGCGGTCTGCTATCTCGTCACCGCGATGGACCCCCTGCGCGCCGCGGTGCTGGCCGTGACCAACGGCCAGCCGGCCACGCTGCCGCGCGAGGCCGCCGTGCGCGCGGCGGAGATCCTCACGGACGGGCTGGGAGCGGTCAAGACCGCCCCGCGCGAGAAGGAGCGCCTCCTCCTCGTCGACAACGACATGCCGACGCTGTCGCGCCTGACCGAGGCCTTGATGTCGCTGGGCTACGACGTGACGAGCACGAACAACGGCGAGGAGGCGCTCAAGCTCGCCGTGGCCAAGCCGTTCGCGCTGGCGGCCATCGGCGGCTCGGCGCTGGAGACGACGAAGCTCGCCGGCTCCAACCTCGCCCTGAAGGCGCGCGAGAAGGACAAGGACCTGCGCATCATCCTGATGGTCGACCAATTCCCGGTGCAGGACGCGCTGAAGGGCGTGAGCCGCGCCATTGAGCTCGGCCTGGACGACGCGATCCTCAAGCCCTTCGACACGGCCCGCCTCGTGCTCTCGATCCAGCGCGCGCTCGAGCAGCGCTTCCTCAAGCTCGAGAACATCCGGCTGCTCAAGGAAGTGCAGGACTCCGCGCGCAAGCTCGCGCAGGTCAACGGCTTCCAGACCAAGTTCTTCGCCACCGTCGCGCACGACGTCAAGAACCCGCTGACCGCCATCCTCGGCTACGCCGAGGTGCTCAGCATGCGCCTGAAGGCCCAGCCCGACGAGCTCAAGTGCGCGGCCCACATCCACAACGCGGCGCGCACGCTGAACCTGCTCGTCTCCGACCTCGTCGACCTCGCGGCCATCGAGTCCGGCAAGCTGCGCGTGGAGATCGGCGAGCTGGACCTCGGCGCGGTGATCAACGAGGTCAAGTCGCGCGTGGACGTCGTCGCCCAGCGCAAGCAGCTGCAGTTCACGACGAACCTCCCGCCGGCGCTGCCCGCGCTGCACGGCGACCCTCACCGCATCGGCCAAGTCATCCAGAATCTGTGCACGAACGCGGTCCAGTACACGAAGGAAGGCGGGCGCATCGCCATCGAGGCGACGCTGCAGCCCGATTGGGTCATCGTCGGCGTGCGCGACACCGGCATCGGCATCTCCAAAGAGGACCTGCCGCGCGTCTGGGAGCGCTTCTTCCAGACGAAGGAGGCCCAGACGATGCGCAAGGCGGGCTTCGGTCTCGGCCTGAAGATCGCGCGCGAGATCGTGCAGATGCACGGCGGGGACATGGGCATCGAGTCGGAGCTCGGCGTGGGCTCGTTCTTCTACTTCAAGCTTCCCGTGCCCAAGGCCGCGGCGTCCGCCGCGCCGCCGCCCCCGCCTCCCGCCGCCGCTCAGCAGGGCGCCGTGCCGGCGCCCGCGTCGGTGCCGCCCCCGCCGAAGTTCTAGCATGGCGGCCGCGCTCGACGCGCTCGAGTCCGCCGTCGCGCCGGGCTCCCTGCTGACCTCGCCGGCGGACCTGGCCGTCTACTCCTACGACGCCGCGCTCGAGCGCGCGCGCCCCGACGCGGTGCTGGTCGCGCGCTCCGCCGAGGACGTGCGGCGCGCGGTGGCTTGGTGCGCGGCCAACGGCGTGCCGTTCGTGGCGCGCGGCGCGGGCACCAACCTGTCGGGCGGCTGCATTCCGCTCAAGGGCGGCCTCGTGATCTCCCTGGCGCGCATGAACCGGATCCTCTCGCTCGACGCGGCGGGACGGACCGCGTGCGTCGAGCCCGGCGTGGTCAACCTGGAGCTGCAAAAGGAGGCCGAGAAGCTCGGGCTGTTCTACGCGCCCGATCCGGCGAGCTACAAGGTCTCGACGATCGGCGGCAACGCGGCGGAGAACGCGGGCGGTCCGCGCTGCCTCAAGTACGGCGTGACGACGAACCACGTGCTCGCGGTCGAGGCGGTGATGCCGGACGGGACGCTCGCGCGATTTTCCCACGACGATCCCGGGCCGGAGCTGGCGAGCCTGCTGGTCGGCGCCGAGGGCACGCTCGGCGTGCTGGTGCGGCTGTGGGTCAAGCTGACGCCCCTGCCCGAGGAGACGCGCACCCTGCTGGCCGGCTTCCCGTCCATCGACGCGGCCATCGCGTGCGTGTCGGCGATCATCGCCTCGGGCGTGCTGCCGCGCTGCTTGGAGGCGATGGACAAAGACACCGTCCGATCCGTGCAAGTCGGCCGGCCTTTGGGCTACCCCGATGATCCGGCCGTCCTTTTGATCGAGCTGGACGGCGAGAGGCGCGAAGTCGAGCACGATTCGGAATCCGTCGAGAAACTATGCCGCGCGCACGGCGCGTCGGCGGTGCGCACCGCCAAAGACGCGGCGGAGCGCGAAAGGCTTTGGGAAGGTCGTCGAGGCGCCTACGCCGCTCTGGCCCGGCTCGCGCCCAACGTGCTCGTCGAGGACGGAGTGGTCCCGCGCGACAAGCTGCCCGACGTGGTGCGGCGGATCCAGGAAATAGCCGCCAAATATTCGGTCAAGGCCTATCTCTTGTTTCATGCCGGCGACGGCAACATCCATCCGAACATCGTCTTCGACGAGCGCGACGAGGAGCTGACGAGGAGGGTCAAGGCCGCGGGCCACGAGATGCTGGAGGCGTGCGTCGAGCTCGGCGGCTCGCTGTCGGGCGAGCACGGCATCGGGGCCGACAAGCGCGACGCGATGGCCTGGCTGTTCACGCCCGAGACGCTGGCGCTGTTCGGCCGCGTGAAGTCGACCCTCGATCCGGCCGGGCTGTCGAACCCCGACAAGGTGTTCCCGCTCGCCGGAGCTCCGAAAGGCCCCGGCTTCCGGCGGCCGCCCGCGCCCGCGCTGTCGGAGCAGGCTCGGCATCTCGTCGAGAAGGTGCGCGAGGCGCCGGTGGACGCGCGCTTCCGCGTGCGCGGCGCGTCCACGCGGCTCTCGTCTCCGGCGCCGGACGGCGCGGTCGAGCTGCTCACGGCCGGGCTCAACCGGATCGTCGACTGGGACCGGGGCAATCAGACCCTGATCGTCGAGGCGGGCTTTTCCCTGCACGCCCTCCATCGCGAGCTCGAGTCGCACGGCTTCCATCTGCGCCTGCCCAAAACGGGCGGGACGCTCGGCGGCTTGCTCGCGACGCGGCCGTGGCCCGGCGTGCGCGAGGACCTGCTCGGCCTGCGTCTGCTGCTCTCCACCGGCGAGGTCGTCGAGCTCGGAGGAAAAGTCGTCAAGAACGTGGCGGGCTACGACCTGCCGCGGCTCGCTCTCGGGTCCTGGGGGACGTTCGGGGTGATCCTCGAGGCGACGTTCAAGCTGCGCGCCCGGCCGGCGGAGGTCCCGCTGTCGCTGCCGCCCGTCGCGCCGCCGAAGTTCGGCCCGTGGGCGCTCAAGGCGCGCGCCGCCTTCGATCCCGGGGGCCGCATGAACCCCGAGCTCGTCTCCGTCTAGCCGCCTTCACGGCCCGTACACGCGACCGTGACTTCCGGCGTTTCCCCGTCGGGGCTATCCTACCAGAGTCGGAGGGAGGCGCTTATGTTCGGCATCCAGCTGGGCGGCGGTAAGGCGATGAAGCTGCTGAAGCAGGACCACGACGACGTGAAGGATTTGTTCGACCGGTTCGAGGAGGCGACGGGCGGGGCGGCGAAGGTCAAGATCGCGCGGGAGGCGTGCAGGATGCTCACGGTTCACTCGCGCGTCGAGGAGGAGCTCTTCTATCCGGCGCTTCGGCTGCGCTTGAGCGACGGGAGCCTCCTGGACGAAGCGGACGAGGAGCATCACGAGGCGAAGATCCTGATCGCCGAGCTGGGCTTGATGAACGGCGGCGAGCCCAACTTTCCCGCCAAGTTCCTAGTGCTCTCGGAGAACGTCCGGCATCACATCGCGGAGGAGGAGTACGAGATCTTTCCCGCGGCCAAGAGGACGTCGATCGACTTCGACGCGCTGGGCGAGCGCATGGAGCAGCGCAAGAAGGAGCTGCTGCGCGACGGCGTCCCGCCGGGACGCGAGTCGGACATGGTGCGCTCGTTCAGCCCCATCGTGGAGAGCCCGTCGCGGAGGGCGATGAAGACGATGGTCCCGCCGGACCGGCGGCGGTGAGACTGTCGAGGCGCGGGGCTTACGCTGTGCGGACGCGAGGTGTTTGAGCCGGAAACCGGCCTATTTCGTAAGAGCCAATTTTCGGCTCGCGGCGCTTAGCGCGCCGGGCGTGGCCGCTCCCGCCGGATCTCCGCAAGGCCCTTCTCAGCCGCGGCTTCCCGCCTGAGCATCCCGGCCGCGTGGAACCCGGCGACGGCGCGGCGATAGAAGTCCTCCGCCTCGCGAGGTTTCCCCGCGGCTTCCGAGAGGCCGGCCATCCCCATCTCCGCCTTCGCGGCCGCCGCGCTGAACGGGATCGATTCGTCGCGGGCGCGCGTGGAGCCCGCCGGCAAGGCGCCGCAGGCGGCGATGACCTTGCGGAACAGCGTCTCGGCGCGGCCTGCGTCGTCCGCCGCCGCCAGCACCGCGGCGAGCTGATCGAATTCCTCGAGGTGATCTATGACGGCGAGCCCTGCGAATCCCGAGTAGGATTCCTCCGCGGCTGCCTTGGCTTCGGCGAACCGACTTCGGCCGGCCTCAAAGCCGGCCAGAGCCAAGAGCGCGGAAGGCCGGTCTTGGCACGCCGCGCCGCCGTCGGCAGCCGCGCGGAACGCGGCCTCCGCCGCCTCAGTCTTGCCTTCGCCCGCCTCGACCGTCGCGAGCTCGCGCCGCAGCCGTCGGGCGGCGCATTCCGTGCCGGCGTCCCGCCTGTCCTTCAAGGCGCCCTTATAGAGGGACTCCGCGTCGGCCAGCCGGCCTTCCTCGACGAGGACGTCGCCGAGACTCAGAAGGAAGGGAAGCAGGTCGGATAAACTGCCTTTCGGAGCGGCTCTTGCGATTTCGAAGGCGCGGCGGAAGTAGTGCTCCGATCGGGGCATATCGGCCTGAGGCAGCCGGTCGAAGTAGCCTCCCATGTGATAGTAGCCCCAAGGGCTCGCGGTATCGACGGCGATGAGCTGCTGGAACTCCGCGCGCGACGCATCCGCTTCGCCCGCCATCAGACGCGAATACCCTTCCTGGATATAAGCCTCCGAAGCTTTGCCGTCGGTCTTCTTGGCGCGGGCGAACGCATCCTTCGCCTGCGTCAAGCGTCCGCGGCTGAGCTCGGCTTTCGCGAGCTGAATGTCGAGCGCGTAGCGGCCGGGCCGACGCGCCTGCGCCCGCTCGAGGAGATCGGCTTCCTCATCATATCGGCCGGAGCCGTGATACGCCAGCGCCAAATCCAAGATCGCCCGGGAGTCGTCGGGCTTCTCGCGCAGGAACGGCTCGAGTCTCGCCGCGGCCTCGGGATAGCGCTCCTGGGAGATATCGGACTCGGCCGAAACGACCGCACTCGAGACGCCGACCGCCGCGGCGCGCTGCGTCAGCGCGAAGGCGAGAACGAGAAACGAAAGTGAGGTCATCGTCGGCATCCTACCAATGTTTCGGGAGCGCTGCTCTTCGCATCAGTGACAGCGACCTGAGTCTCCTACTTCGCAGGTCGTTTGAGGTCGCCGATCGTGCGCCAGCCGCGGCGCTCCGCCTCGGCCGCGCGCACGCCGAGCGCGTACGAGTTGTTGAAGCCGAACGGCGCGAGCCAGCGCGACGCGAAGCGCTCGGGGTAGGCCTCGGCCACCGTCGAGAACGCGCGGGCGCGGTCGGGCGTGGAGGGCAGGCCGAGGATGGCCGTCAGCGCGGTGCCGGTGTACTCGGCGTAGGCGTCGATCTCGCCGGCCTTCAGCGCGTTGGAGACGATCATGGTGCCGCCCAGGTTGAAGCGGCGCTTGACCGGGATGCCGTCGGACTCCAGGAGCAGGGCCATCATGTGGCCGAGCAGGACGCCCTCGGTGAAGGCCTTGCTGGCGACGACGACGGGCCGGCCGTCGCGCGCCCGCGGCGCGCGGCCCAGCAGGCCGAGGCTCTCCAGGAATTCCCGCGCGACTTTCTCCGGCGCGCGCTTCTTCTCGTCGACCTCGTAGTTGAGGCGGCGCATCGTCGCGTCGTCGAGGCGGCCCGAGAGGCGCCCGAGCGCGGCCGGGGCCCCGGGCCAGCGTCGCAAGGCGTCCTCGCGGATCACGGCCGCGGCCTCGTACGGCGGGAAGTAGCCCTTGTCGTCGGCCAGCAGGCGCACGCCGAAGGCGTCGAGGCGGCCGTCCGTGCTGTACACGCTAATCACGTCGACCGCGTTCTGCGCCAGCGCGCGGTACATCAGCGACTCGTCCATGTCCCGCACGTCCGGGAAGCGAAGCCCGTAGGCGGCCTGCAGGCCGGCCAGGCCGTCGGGCCGCTCGATGAACTCTCCGGTGAACGCCGCGCGGACCGCGACGGGCGCCAGGGCGGCTTGCGCGGACTCCGCCGGCGCGAGCGCCAGCGCGGCGCCGCCCGCGAGCGCCGGCAGCAGCGCGAGCGCGAACGCGTTCCGCGCGCGCCGCCGCGCGGGCGAGGCCGCGGGCCCGGCCATGAGCGCCGCCTCGCCCCATGCGAGAGCCTGGTCGAGCAGGAGGGCGAGCCATGCGGCGGGCACGGCGCCGAGCAGGATCAGCCGGTTCTGCGAGAGGTAGAGGCCGCGGTTGATGAACTCGCCGAGGCCGCCCGCGCCGATGAAGGCGCTGAGCGTGGCGACGCCGACGCCGATCACGGCCGCGGTGCGCACGCCGGCCAGGATCACGGGCAGCGCCAGCGGCAGCTCGACGAGGCGCAGGCGCTGGCGCGGCGTCATGCCCAGGCCGTCGGCGGCCTCCAAGGAGGCTTCGGGGACGCCGCGCAGGCCGGCGACGACGTTGCGGATGATCGGGAGCAGGGCGTACAGCGTCAGCGCGATCAGCGCGGGCGGCACGCCGATCGAGCGCACGCGGCCCACGAGGGGGAGCGCCGGCAGCGCCGCGAGCAGGACCATCAGGAAGGCGAGCATCGCCAGGCTCGGCACCGTCTGCAGGATGCCGGCGGCGCCGAGGACGAGGCCCTCCAGGCGCGGCCGCCGCCGTGCCAGCACGCCGAGCGGGACGCCGAGCGCCACGGCCAGGCCCACGGACAGCGCCGTGAGGCCGACGTGCTCACCCAGGCGGAGCCAGAGCTCCGCGCGGTGCTCGACGAGGAAGGAGATCATGCGCGCAGCAGCTCCGCGGGCTTTCGGAAGAGCTGCTCGACGAACGCGGTCGCGGGGCTGCGGATGAGCTCCGCGCCGGAGCCGAGCTGCAGCAGCGTCCCTTCATGCATGACGCCGATCTCGTCGCCGAGGTCCAGCGCCTCGAAGATGTCGTGGGTCACGAAGATGATGGTCTTGCCGAGGCGGGCGCGCAATCCCTTGATCGCCGAGCGCAGGGACGAGCGCGTGACTTCGTCGAGCGCGCCGAAGGGCTCGTCCATCAGCAGGTACTGCGGATCGGTCGCCAGCGCCCGCGCCACGCCGACGCGCTGGGCCTGTCCGCCCGAGAGCTCCTCGGGGTAGCGCCGCGCGTAGAGGTCCGGCGGCAGCTCGACGAGCGCGAGAAGCTCCCGCGCCCGCTCGAGCCGCTCGCCTTCGGGGCGATTCAGAAGGCGCAGGCCGACCGCGACGTTCTCCTCGACGGTCATGTGCGGGAAAAGCCCGACGCGCTGGAACACGTAGCCGATCGACCGCCGCAGCGCGACGATCTCTTGGCTCCGGACGTCGCGCCCATCGACGGCGATCGCGCCCGAGGTCGGCTCGATGAGGCGGTTGATCATCTTGAGGACGGTCGTCTTGCCGCTGCCCGAGGAGCCGAGCAGGACCAAGGTCTTGCCGTCCTTCACCGTCAGCGACACGTCCTTGACCGCGAACGCCGACCCGCCGTCGTAGGACTTCGACAGGCCGCGGAGCTCGATCACGGGCGGACTTCGACTCCCTTCCAGAAGGCGCCGTTCCAGATCGCTTTCATCCCGTCATTAAGGCAAATCGAGGCGACCGAAAGACGAAAAAATCGTCGCGGACCGTTCATGGCGTTCCCGCGTTCCCGGCCGCACACTATCGAGACAAGGGGGCGACCTATGGCTCACAAGAGCAGGGAGCCGGGACGGACCGTCCGCGGAAAGCTCTCGAGACCCCGAGACCGCGGCGAGAAGTACGTGGGGCCGCAGCTCCTGCCGGCGGAGCGCTCGGGACGAGCGTGGCCGCGGCGGGGGGACTCGGAGTCGGTGATCAGCCAGGCGGCGCGGCGCCGGCGCCTCGCGCGGCGCGGCTCGGCTCACGAGCTCATCCGCAAGCTCGACCTGGCGATCCTCAAGCAGTTGTCGGGTCCCCGGGTCCATTAGCGCCGGCCGCTGGGACCGAAGTCCCAGAGCGCCGCGGAAGCCGGGTGGTAGAATTCTCCCGTAGACCGTTCCTACGGGAGTCATCCATGCGCCGATTCATTTTCCTCTTCCTCGCCGCCGTCCTCTCCGCCTCCGCCGCCCGCGCCGGGAGCGTCGCGTACGAGCATCCCGCCCTCAAGACGCGCCTGACCGTGCACACCGCCGACGGCGCCTCGCTCCCCGACGCGGTGAGCTACGAGGGGCCGAAAGGCTTCTATTTGATCACCGACGGGGAGCTGCGCTCGCTCGAGCACGGCGACGGCTGGTCCGAGTTCCGCTACGACGTGCGCGCGCTGAAGGCGCAGGGCTTCCTGCGCCAAGAGGACCCCTACCGCGACGCGAAGCCCGTTTCCTTCGCGGACGACGCCTGCGTCGCCGCGATCGAGAAGACGATCGGCGAACTGCGCGGCAAGCAGGAGGCGCCGGACGAGTTCGCCGCGCGCGTCGCCGCCCTGCGCGGCCGCGCCGCGTCCGTCCAGGGGACTTGGCGCTCGTACGAGGCGGAGGCCGCTTCCGCTCCGGGCGCCTTCATCGACAAGTCCGCGCTCGACGCCACCGAGGGGCCGCTGGCCGAGGCGGTCGCCGCCGTCGAGTCCGCGCGCCGAGTGCGCGTGGCGGGGGAGTACCGCGCCTCCGTCGCCGCGCCGACCGGAGCCGATCCGTCCCCCAAGGCCGACTTCTATTGGCGGCAGGGCCGCGCGCTCGACGCCGCGGAGGCGGCTCTGTCCCGCGTGAGCGCGAAGCTCGAGTCCGAGCGGATCCCCAACTATTAGCGGGCCGCGACGCCGCGCCGGCGCAAGGCGTAGGTCCGCGTGAGCTCCCCGAGGAGGGGCTTCGGAACGTCCGCGGCGCGCAGACGGCGCAGGATCTCCGGCCAGTCCTCCTCCGGGAAATCGTAGACGGCTCCGTAGAAGAAGCCTTCGCGGTCCAGCCAGTCGGCGTCCGCCGCGAAATCCTTCTTCCGGACCGCCGCCGCCAGGGCGAGGCCCATCCGGGGATCGAAGGCGTCCGGATCGAGAGCGGCGGCGCGCCGGAAGCGGTCCTCCGCCATCCGCCAGCGATGGAGCGGATAGGCGTGATCGAAGCCCACGGAGAAAAGCCAGCGGCCGCTCTCGACCAGGGCGTTGACCTGGTCGTTCCTGGACAAGCCCAGCTCGTCGGGCAGACGGTCCGAGATCTTGAGCGGGGCGCGGACGCGCTCGCCGAAGGCGCCGGCGACGGCCTCCGCCAGCGCGTTCGACAAGAGCGCGTAGCCCTTGAGGTTCGGATGGTGGCCGTCGCTGAACAACCCGTCCCCCGGCAGTCCGTGCGGCGAGGCGCGCTCCGCGATCCGCTCGAAGTCGACGAGAGGGATCGCGTACTCCCGCGCGAGCCGCCGGACGAGCTCGTTCTGCTCGGTCCGCGCCCGGCCGAAATTATCCTGCGCCCGCGCCTCGATGCAGGCGCGCAGCAGAGCCGCCGCGGCCCGTTCGCGCCCGAGCCGGAGCTCGATGCGGCCCCGGCGGTAGCGGAGATATCCGTCGAGCTCCGGGTGCGCGTCCGAGGCCTTGCGGTCGTACGCGAGAGCCTCCTCCCAGCGTCCGCGCGACTCGAGAGCCGCCCCCTTCGAGACGATCGAGGCCGCGCGCGGCCCGGCCAAATCCGGGAGCAGGCCGGGATCCATGTCGGCCACGTTGGAGGCCGTCGTCGACAGGATCGGGACCAGACCCGCGCGCCGGCTCGCCTCGATGACGCGGCGCAGGTTGAACTCGAACGTCTGGATGCTCCGGACCCGGGGGATCCAGTCGTTCCTTTCGGCGATCACGAAAGCGTCCTTGATCAGCCGCGATCGGAACAGCACGTCTTCCTTGAACTGTTCGAAGAGCTCGGCCCGCTCCTCATCGAAGGAATCGCTGAAAAATGCATCGTTGTGCCCGGCGTAGACGAAGAGGGCCCCGGGAACGCCCGGGTTCCGGCAGCACAGGGCGAGTTCCGCGGCTTCGGCCTGCGGATAGATGGACTCGCCCTGCCGCGCCAAGTCGATCGTGACGATCGGCTTCCCGCGCACCGCGCCGCCGAGCGCGCGCTCGACGAGAGCGCCCACCGTGACGGCCGGCCAGTACGGCTCGCCGAGGGCGGTCGATTCGCCCACGGAGTAGAGCTCGAAACGGCCGTCCGGGCCGTGCGCCTGACAGCGCAGGCGGTGGTACGCGCGGCACGCTCCTTCCGCGGCCAGGGCGGTGGCCGAGACCGCCGCGGCGGCCGCCAGCGCCCGGAAGGCGATCCTACGTCGCATGTGCTCCCCCGTTGAGACGGACGTCCGCGGGATTTTACAACAGTCGGCGGGCTTGCCGGATCGGCGCTCCTCCGCTATCCTGCGGGGGTGACTCCGAACTCGGTCTTTCGCGCCCGGATCGACCGGCTTCCGTCTCTTCCGCGGCGCGCGGCGCGCGCGATCCTGGGGCCGTCGCTGGATCTGCCCGACGGCGCCCATGCCGAGGGGATCGTCGTCCGGATCGCGAGACAGCTACACCTGTTCGCTCCGGTTCACGCCGTCGCTTTCGCGGTTCTCGGCGGCGTCCTGCTCCGTCAGGTCCCCGTCTCTTCGGCCTGCGACCCGCAGGTCGCCCAGCTCGCCCGCGTCACGATCCTCGCGCTGTACGAGATCGCCGGCGTGCCGCTGCTGACGCTCGCGGCCGCCTTCGCGGTCCGCCGCCGCTTCCGCGATCCCTACACGCGGCACGCCGCGCGCGTCTCGCTCGCGCTCCTGCTCGGCGCGCAGGCGTGGATCCTCGGGTCGGCCGCGGCCTCGTACCGCCGGCAGAACGCGGAGCTGAGGACCTTCGGCGCCGAGGTCCTGCGCTGCGCCTACGACGGCACCCCGCCGCCGCAACTCTCCGGCTCGCGCTAGTCGTATATAATGGAAGCATGGCCGAGCCCCTGGGACGACTGCTGACCGATCTCGGGGAGCGCTCCACCGAGGACGCTGCGGCCCAGTGCTCGCGGTGCGGCTACTGCGAGCAGGCCTGCCCCACCTACGTCGCGACGGGCCGCGAGGCGAAGTCCCCGCGCGGGCGCAATCAGCTCGTGCGGATGATGCTCGAGGGCAAGCTCGACGACCCCGAGGCCGCGCGGGAGGCCCTCGACACCTGCCTGCTGTGCGGCGCGTGCACGACGGCGTGCTACGCGAAGGTGGCGGTGCCCGACATCGTGCTCGAAGGCCGGCGCGCGCTGCGGGGCCGCACGCCCTGGCCGGTCCGCTTCGCGAACCGCTTGTTGATCGAGAGCCCCGGGACGCTCGCGGCGCTGCTCAAGCTGGGCGCCCTCGCCAAACGGCTCGGCCTTTCGAGGCTGGCCCGGCCTTTCCTGCGCCTGGCCGGCTATCGGGCGCTGGCCGCGATGGACGAGCACGTCGAGGAGGTCCCGCTGCGCCATCTCGACGAGGAGCTCGCGCCGCTGCGCGCGTCCGGCGAGGGGGACGCGTGGAATTACTTCGCGCCCTGCGGCCCTCGCTATCTTTATCCGCGCGTCGGGATCGCGACCTGGAAGGCGCTGACGAAGCTGAGAGGTCCCGGGAGGTTCCTGGAGAACCCGTGCTGCGGACTGCTGGCGAACAACTACGGCGACGTCGAGGACGCGCGGACGCTCGCGCGCAAGAACATCGAGAACGCCGAGGCCAAGGGCGACGGCCCCGTCGTCGGCGACTGCTCGTCGTGCGTCGCTCATCTGAAAGCGTATCCGCAGCTGTTCCTGATGCCTTCCGACGCCGATTGGCGCGCGCGGGCGGAGCGCTTCTCCGCGCGAGTGCGCGACGCCGTCGAGGTCCTCGGCGAGGCCGCGCCGGGCCTGCCGCGCTCGCCGGAGGACGGGCCCGTCACTTATCACGACTCGTGCCGCGCGGTGAACGGCCAGGGACTGCGCGGCGAGCCGCGCCGCGCCCTCAAGGCCGCGGCGGGGGAGAGCTTCTGCGAGATGGCGGGCGCCGACGTCTGCTGCGGCGGCGCGGGCGCGTTCGCGTTCGTCAACGAGGAGCTGTCCGACGAAGTCTTGCGCCGCAAGGTCGGCAGCGCCGCCGCCTCGCACGCGCGCGTCGTCGTGACGAGCTCCACGTCCTGCCTGATCCAGCTTGCCCGCGGATTGAGGAAATACTATCCTGACGCTCGCGTGCTCCATCTGTCCGAATACGTCCTCGGGGCGCTCGAGAACCGAAATGGGACGTAGACAAGAGCTCGAAAAGCGCCAGTCCCTCCTCGCCCGATTCGGCCGCATGGTCGCGGCCGAGACGCACCTCGACAGCCTGCTGACGATCATCGCCGAGGAGGTCCGCAACATCCTCGGCGCCGACCGCTGCTCCGTCTTCCTCGTCGATCCGTACAAGGGCGAGCTGTGGACCAAGATCGCGCTCGGGATGGAGGAGAAGATCCTGCGCATCCCGCTCGGCCAGGGGATCGCGGGCTTCGTCGCCAAGACCGGCTCCGCGGTCAACATCCGCGACGCGTACAAGGACACGCGCTTCGCGCAGGACCTCGACCGCATCACCGGCTACCAGACGCGCTCGGTCCTCGCCGTGCCCCTGCGCGGCCGCGACGGCAAGTCGCTCGGCGTCTTCGAGGTCCTCAACAAGAGCAAGGGCTCCTTCAACGAGGAGGACGAGGGCCTGCTGCGCATCCTGGCCACCATGGCCGGCACCTTCATCGAGAACGCGACGCTCTATGAAGACCTTCGACGCTCTCACTTGGAGACCATCTACCGCATGGCCTTGGTCGCCGAGTACCGCGACCAGGAGGACACGGGCCGCCACCTGCGGCGCATGAGCCGCTTCTCGGGCATCCTCGCGCAGGGCATCGGGCTTTCCTTCCAAGAGGCCGAGGACATCCGCTACGCGGCGCCGCTGCACGACATCGGCAAGGTCGCGATCCCGGACTCGATCCTGCGCAAGCCGGCCAAGCTCACGACCGAGGAGTTCGAGGAGATGAAGAAGCACACGGTCTACGGCGCCAAGATGCTGGCCAACGCCGAGAGCCGCCTCCTGCGCCTGGCCGCCAAGGTCGCCGTCGGCCACCACGAGTGGTACGACGGCAGCGGCTACCCGTACGGCCTCAAGGGCGAGCAGATCTCCGTCGAGGCGCGCGTCGTCACCGTCGCCGACGTGTTCGACGCGCTGTCCTCCAAGCGCGTTTACAAGGGCGAGTGGACCGTCGAGGACGCGCTGACCTACATCGAGGAGCGCGCGGGCAAGCAGTTCGACCCAAAGGTCGTCGCCGCCCTGCGCGAGAAGTTCGCCGACATCCTGCAGGCGCGCGACGAGGAGAACCGCCGCCTCGTCGACGACGAGGCCGCCGACCTCCAGCAGCACTTCCCGCTGCGCCCGAAGGACGCCGACCACCTCCCCAAGCCGGCCTGATCGCCGCCCGGGCCCCGCTTCCCAAGCCCGCCCGGATTTTGCTAATATCGTCTCGAACCGCGGGCGTGGTTCAATGGTAGAACGGGTCCTTGCCAAGGATCAGACGGCGGTTCGATTCCGCTCGCCCGCTCCAGATCTCGAAGTCGTTCGCGCGAAGACGACGGCCGCCGCCCGGCCGTCGTCTTCGTTTTTTGTTCCCGGGCGTTCACGGCGCTTTCACCGCGTCGTGACGGCGCCTCGATAGGCTCGCGCGCGCGCGAACCGTTATGATGCGCGCGTGGAAAGCGCGATCCGTCTCGGCCCGGAGGAAGGAGCCGAGCCCGTCTTTTTCGTCTACCCGGGGCTCGACGCGCCGTTCTGCCACGAGCTGTCCGCGGCGCTGCCGGACCGGCCGCTCTTCCTGCTGCCGCGGCAGGAGATCGACGTCCGGGAACCGCTTCCGTCGTTCGAGGAGCTCGCCCTCCGCCACGTGGAGACGATCCGAGCCGCCCGGCCGCGCGGCCCATACGTCCTCGGGAGCTTTTCCGCGGGCGCCGCGCTCGTCCGCGAGATGGCCTGCCTTCTCGCGGGCCGGGGCGAGGAGACGTCCGCGCTCCTGCTCGTCGCCGACCCCCGGCTCTCGGCGCGGCTCTGGCGCGCGGCCCGCCGCGCCGCGGAGCTCCCTCGCGGTTTGGACACGGTCGAGCGGCTCCACCTGTTCAACCTGATCGGCCGGGCGGGGCAGCTGTGCCAGGATGCCTTCAAGCCCCGCGGCGTCCGGCGCGTGCGCGAGTCGCTCGCCCGCGCCCGGCATCGCGTCCAGAGGCAGGGCACTCTCTGGGCGCTGGGGCCCAACTCGCGCGCGTCGGATGACACGCTCAAGGCGATGCTCTGGGCCTGGGCGGGACATCGCGCCCGCAGCCCGGCGGCGTCCGTCGTACGGGCCGAGGCCGGGCGCAACGAAAATGGTATGATGGAGTTGGTCCTCAAGAGTCCACTCCTTCTCCCATCCCAATGCTCAACGTCTCCCGCCGGATCCTCGTCAGCGCGCCTCGCGACTCCGTCCAGAAGTATCTCAGCGACCTGAGCGAGATCGCGAAGTACGAGCCGAAGGTCCACTCGATCGAGGTCTCCCCGGCCGTCGAGGGCCAGGCCGCGCAGGACGCCGCGCTCGCCGGCCGCTTCTTCGGCCTGCCGTGGCACGGCGTGTTCCGCTTCGAGCGCACCTCCGACGGCGGCTACCGCGGCTCGATGGTCTCGGGGCCTCTGCGCCGCGCGGAGATCCGCATGGCCTTGCGCCCCGTCATCGGCGGCACCTCGCTCGAGCACCAGGAGACCTACGAGCTCCCGCTGTACCTGCGCCCTCTCTCGGCCTTGATCCGCCGCTGGCTGGACAAGACGCTCGAGAGCGAGCTCGACTCCGTCAAGGAGGGCGCCGAAGGCCTCAACCGGCGCCTCCAGCTCCAGCGCCTCGACGCCTAGCCGCCGACCAGCCGGAACGCGCGCTCGAAGATCAGCGCGCCGGCCGCCCAAGCGGGGAAGTAGTCCAGGCGCACGAGGCTGAAGACCGCCCAGCGCTTCCCGCGATAGTTCGTCTCCCACGGCGCTTCGCCGACGGCCGCGCGCAGGATCAGGCCGGTGAGGAGCTCGAAAATCATGATGGCCGCGGCGTAGAAAGACGCGCGCGCCGGCCAGGCCCAGCTCCCGACGTACGGCTTGAGCAGTTCCATCCCCGGGTAGAGCAGCGCGTAGATGGGGAACATCCAGACGTAGGAGTAGCCGATCAGGCGCTTGCCGCCCTGCGGCTCCATGAACGCGGTGAAGACGACTTCCGCGGCCACGCCCACGCAGCCCAGCAGGACCGCGCGCTCCAGGTGGAGGAGGATCATCGCCCGGCTACTTGCCGTGGCACTTCTTGAACTTCTTGCCGGAGCCGCAGTGGCACGGCTCGTTGCGGCCGACCTCGGGCTCGGTCTTAACGTAGGTCTCGCCCGGCTTGGCGGCGGCGTCCTCGTTGAACTCGCCTTTTTCCAGGCGGTCCTTGTTCTTTTCGATCCAAGCCTGGACGGCTTTCATATCCTTGATGTCGACGCCGTCGCGCTGCATGTGCGTCGCGAGCGTGCGCAGCTGCTTGAGGAACGCCGGGTCCTTCCACTTGCGGAAGAACGCCGCCATCATCCCCTTGGCCTTCGGGTCGTTGGCCAGCTCCGGCGGCAGGGACGGCATGCCGGGGATGTTGGGCATCCCCGGGATCGACGCGCCGCCTTCGGCGGTCTTCTCTTCCTTCGCGAACGGATTGAGCTTCTTGATCCAGGACATGGGGTCAGGCCTTCACTTATTCAACTTGTTCGGAAAATGGCGGAAGGGGAGGGATTCGAACCCTCGAGAGGCTTGCACCTCTGGCAGTTTTCGAGACTGCTACCTTCAACCGCTCGGTCACCCTTCCGTAAATTGAAAAATCTTTAAAAAGTCTATCGAATTATCGTTCTCCGACGTGCTTCGAAATCGGCTCAAAATTCGAGCGTAGTGCTTACGTAGTGGTCATCGTCCTGCATTTCGGCGGCGCTCACCGGCCATCGGTTGTGCCCGCCAACTCAGTTCCATGCGCCGGCGAACCGCTCGATCAAACGCGCGGTCTTTTACGCCGGCCATGACTATCTTAGCTAATTCGTTATGAACTGAGAACTCCGGAAGCGTCCGAAGCATCGCGGCCCAGGAGCTGGATCGTCGAGCGCCAGATTCCCTTGTTGACGTGGGCGTAGCGCTGGAGCATCCGCAGGGAGCTATGGCCCATGTACTCCTGGACCGTGCGCACATCGGCGCCCTTGGCGATCAGTTCCGAGGCGAAATTATGCCGGAGCATGTGGAAGGTCAGGTCGGGCATGCCGAGCTTGACCCGGAGCTTCACGAACCACTCCCGGATCATCCCGTACGGATGGTATTTCGTGCCGTACTTGTTGGCGAAGAGGTAGGGCGTCGGCCGCGGCAACTTGGCCAGGAACTCCTTCAACTCGGGGTGAATCGGAATCTGGCGGAGCTTCTTGGCCTTAGTCTGCGTGATGCTGATCGTCTCGCTCTCCAGGTCTACGTTCTTCCACTGGAGGTTGAGGATCTCGCCTTGGCGCATGCCGGTCTTCAAGGCCATGAGCAGGATCGGCCTCAACAGCTCGTGGCTCGCGCTCAGCAGCTTGGTGCGCTCCTCGATAGTCAGTATCCGAATCGGCGTGACCTCCTCCTTGAAGAGGCTGACTTCCTTGACCGGGTTCCGGGAGGCGTAGCCCCACATGATCGCCTTGGTGAAGATGGTCTTCAAGACGGCCAGCTCGCGGTTGATCGTGGCATCTTTGACGAAGCTCTTGCGGTGAGCCTTGAAGCCCTCAAGAGTCTCCGGCTGGATGTTCATGAGCGCCACGTCGCCGAAATAGGCCTTGAGCTTCTTGATGATGATGAAGTCCTGCTTCCAGGACTTCTTGTTGACCTTGGCATGCTTCTCCAGGTACTGCTCGCACATCCAGAAGAAAGACGTGCTCTTGCCTCGCTGGTTGGGCAAGTGGTGCTCCGCGGTGAACTGGTGGTGCTTCTCCATGTAGATGCGATGGGCCAGCTTCTTGTCGTCGGTGTTCGTGCTGCCCGTGGCCACGCGGCCGTCGAGCTGAACTCGATACCACCAGAACGGCGAATCTCCACGCCTGAAAATACCCATGTGAACCTCCTATTAGTTTGATCTGAACGCGTCCAAGAAGCCGGTCAGGCCGCGCGCGTATTGAAGCCGCGGACCATGCGCTTCTCCGCCCACTTCTCGACGGCGAGCCGGTCGAACCGGACCAGTCGTCCGAACGGGATGAATGGGATATCCCGGTCCTTCACGAACTTGTAGACGAGCCACTTCGAAATCCCCAGATACGCCGACAACTCCTCGACGTTCATGAACCGCTTCTCGCCCAGCTTGAGCAAGCCTCCGGTCTGCGCCCCGACGCATTCGGTCGGCAGAGACTCGTTCGCCTCCAAGCTCGCCGTAACCGCCCCGCTGCCCGCCCCGACGTTCACGTAGGTTGTTTTCATGGTGCACCTCCGAACGCCCGGAGGGCCGAGGAGTCCCGAGGTGCGGCTTGGATCGAGGATTTAAATGGCGGGTCCCCCGGTAAAAAATCTGTTCAGCGGAGCGGGCAAGGCCCCGGAGCGAATTGTTTTTTACCGAGAGGGAGGGCCGTTTAAGCCGCAGAGCCGGGCCGCGCTCTCCTGGGACTACGAGCTGAGGTGCAACTTGAAAAAAACCTGCGGTGGGGCGGGCAGTGGGGCGGTGCCGCTTATAACCGCAGCGGAGCGAGGATTCAGTACTGGGTCGTCCGCGGCGACCGCCGCGGTTGGGGTTGGTGTGCGCCTTTCGCTGCCGTTTCACGAGACACCGCCCGAAGGGCGGTTTTTTGTCCTCATGGGCGCGGTGGCGGAACGCGCCCAACTGGTATCCTGTCCACCTGAGGTGCGACGTTTGTTGACGTGCTGATCTGTTGACACTTTCCCACCGGAATTGGCGTTAGACTACCGGAGGGTAAGATGAGGCAGAAAAGACGGACGTTTACGGTGGATGAGCGGTTGGAAGCCG
>DATNGC010000132.1:0-10194 GCA_035606075.1 Elusimicrobiota bacterium | reverse complement strand
CGTAAGGCTAACTTCGCATCCGACGTGAGCCATATCGTGATCTATGCCAGTACGCCGGTTATGAAGATCATCGGCGTGGCCGAGGTTTCGTCTGTCGGAGTCGCGAGTCCTACCGCGACTTGGGAGAGCACGAAACACGCGGCTGGAATATCTCGGCAAGCCTTCCGAGAATATTTTTCCGGCAGAAAGCGCGCGTATGCGATAGCCATTGAGAGCGTGTGTGCCTTGGAAAATTGGGTCAGTCCGCATGATGTCCAAGTCGGCTTCCGTATTCCGCAGTCATTCTCCTATGTGAATCAGCCGTTCTTGAGGCGCGTGCTCAAAAAGGGAGGCGCGCGGTGAGCAACGGCCAGATCTTTTTTCTCGGCGGAGTTCACGGGGTAGGAAAAAGCACTTTGGCGGCCCTTTGCAAAGAATCGGAGGTAGAACATCTCCGTGCAAGCGATCTAATCAAGCAGGCCTCCTCGGAGGCTCGATTTGACGAGCGAAAGCGCGTGAAGGACGTGGATGGCAACCAGGGAATCTTGGTGCGCTCGTTGAACGCCAGAATTGCCGGCGGCGGCAAGTTCCTGCTGGATGGGCACTTCACGCTCTTTAACTCCGTGGGGGAAATCGAAAAAATCCCGCTGGCGACATTCCAGGCGATTCAGCCGCTGGGGCTTGGCGTGGTCGTCGATGCGCCAGAAGCGATCATCGCACGATTACAGACACGGGATAAGGTTGGGCATGATCTCGTCGCACTTAAGCGGATGCAAGAGGACGAAATACGGCATGCAGAATCCGTTGCCCAAGCCTTGGGTCTTGAACTGGTGACCCTCCGGCCCGGCGATGTGGATCAGTTCAGAAAATGGCTGCAGGAGTCTCTGCCGGAATAAAGAGGTCTTTCGATCAATCATTCGAATAACGACAAGTCGTGCTTCGAGATGGGCATCGGATCTCCCTGACCGGCGCCCGCCTGCTGAAGGAAGCCTCCTCCGTCCCCGCCGGCAAGCTCGACCAGCGCGTCCTCGTCCCGTAGCCGACGCCCGCCCCGCCCTGGAGAAGTTCATCGCCGAGACCCTCGCCCTGCTCGAGCCCCTGAAGATCGAGGACTCGGGCCCCGCCCACCGGCATCCCTGGCTGGGGGAGCTCAACGCCCTGCAGTGGTGCTGGCTCCTGGCCGGCCATAGCGGCATTCACTTGAACCAGCTGCTGGCCGTCAAGAAGAGCCTCTAAGGTCGAGATTTTCGACCTTAGAATCTTATGGATCCAACGTCGAGAAGTTTCTAAGGTGCCAAATTGGCACCTTAGACGCGGGAACAAAATGATGGGGCTCTTCGCGCGGAGCCGGAAGCGGAGGACCAAATCCTAGCGATCGGGAACCAACCTGAGCGGCCAAACCGTATAACAGGTAAGGTTTCCGGCGATTTCTCGATAAGTCTAAAATGCTTGACAAAGTCCAAAATGAGACTTATAATGAAGTCGTTGGAGGAGACCCCATGAGCTCTGCGCAGACGTTGATTCGCAAGGTGGACCCCAAGACGGCTTCAGGGCCGGCAATGAAGGCTTTCCTGCGTATTGCCGATCGGTGGAAACTGGATGTGGATAAACAGTTGACGCTGCTGGGCGCACCCGCCCGATCGACGTTTTTTAGGTGGAAGAAGGGACAAGACGTGAATCTGTCGATGGACACCCTGGAGAGAATCTCGTACATGCTGGGAATCTTCAAAGCGCTGCATATACTCCTGCCGGACGAGGATGCCGCGGACGCCTGGATCAACAAGCCGAACACCGCACCGCTCTTCGCGGGGAAGTCTGCGTTGGATCGGATGCTGTCGGGCCATGTCAGCGATCTCTATGAGGTGCGGCGGTACTTGGACGCGCAGCGAGGCGGCTGGGCATGATCACGACGGTTCGCGCGGTGAAATGGGAGCCTTCTTGGCGGGTCATTCCGACTCGCTACACGGAGGACCGTATCCTGCGCAAGGTGGCGGAGGACAAGGATCTCGAGATCACGGCCAGCGTGGAGCAAATGACCAGCGATCGGCGCCGGCAGGTCGATGACGAGATTGCGCTCGTACCGCTGGAAGACCGGGTCACGGGTCCGGGCAGCGACTACATCATGGCTCCGTTCGCCTATCGCAATCCCGACGGCAGTCGTTTCAGTGATGGTTCCCACGGCGTCTATTACGCGGCGCGCGCCCAGACCACGGCCGTGGAGGAGACGAAGCACCATCGAACCGTCTTCATGAACCGCACGAAGGAAGGCCCCATGCGCCTTGAGATGCGCGTCTTGCAGGCCGACTTGGACGGCGACCTGCACGACGTCCGCGCGCTGCAGAGGAAGCACGCGGCGATCTATCACAAGACCGATTATTCGGCGTCGCAGGCTCTTGGCCGTCAATTGGTTGCCGCGCGTTCTTGCGGAATCACATACGACAGCGTTCGGCACAAAGGCGGCGAGTGCGCGGCGATCTTCCGGCCGCCGGTTCTGAGCCGCTGCCATTTGGCCGGCCTCTTGGCTTTTGACTGGAACGGCGTGGAGATCGCGAAAGTCTACGAGCTGAAGGAATACAAATAGCGGTCAGGAGCACTATGCCAACCGATCCCGCCGGTTCCGGCTAAGTGCCCTCTAGAAGGGTCTTCAGGTAGGGCTCATACGAGAAGATCCGGTTCCGCTGCTTTCCGGTGATCTCTTTGACGAAGCCGAGTTTGATCAGATTGGTCATCGCCGCGCCTACGGCGGGAAAGGTCGTATCGAGCTCCCGCTGCGCCTCTGTGACGGATAGGAAGCAGCGCTTCTTGAAGAGATCGTGAAGGTGCAAGGCCGTCGCGGAGGCGCGGCCGATGCCTTTGATCTGGCCGCGGTGCTTCTCGAACATGACGAGGAGCTTGTTCGCCGTCCCGGTCGCCTCGGTGGCGACCTGTTCGACCCCCTCTAGGTAGAAGGTCAGCCAATTCTCCCAATCCCCATGCGTGCGGACGCGCTGAAGGGCCGCATAGTATTCGGTCCGGTTCTTTTTGAAGTGGAGGCTGAGGTAGAGGAGGGGGTTTGCCAGGGCGCCTTCCGCGATCAGGATGAAAGGTATCAGGAGCCTGCCGACACGCCCGTTGCCATCCAAGAAGGGGTGGATGCTTTCAAATTGAGCGTGGACGAGCCCGGCCTTGATCAGAGTCGGCGTCTCGACTGGGTCATTGTGGATGAACTTTTCCAACGCGCCCAAGTTCGTCAGAATCTCATGAGGCGGCGGTGGAACATAGTGGGCGTTGCCGGGACGCGAGCCGCCGATCCAATTTTGGGAAGTCCTGAATTCGCCGGGCTCTTTGTCCGAACCGCGGGTGTGTTTCATGAGGACCCCGTGGATTTCTTTGATCAGCCGGAGACTGATGGGCAGCTCCTTGAGTCGTTTGATGCCGTGCTCCATCGCCGCAGCGTAGTTCGAGACTTCCTGGACGTCGCTCACGGGGACGCCGGGCGCTTCGGCGTTTTCGAAGAGAAGAAGATCGGAGAGAGAGGATTGGGTTCCCTCGATTTGCGATGAAAGAACAGCCTCTTTTCGAACGTAGGTGTAGAGCAAATGCTTGGTGTTCGGAAGATGCGTGACCACCCCATCGAGGCGGCCTAACGCGCGATTGGCCTTTTCGCTGAGATTGTGAAGCATGGTATGGTCGACCGCGGGATTGGGCGGCAGCGGGGCCGGATTGAAACAGTAGAAAGGCTCCGGCCCGGATTGTTTCAGCCACTGCCCGGCGCGGGCATTATTCTCGGGTTTAGTCGCCGCCATAGTTATTAAACGATAACACGCAAACCTTTAATAGTCAATCCGCTTATTAAAGACTCAGACAATGTCTGGTAGAATATTGGCCATGAACGATCGCTATTCCTCCTTCATCGCCGCCGAGCTGTCGCTGCCGATCCCCAGCGTGAACGCCGCCGTCGGACTGCTCGAGGAGGAGGCCACCATCCCGTTCATCGCCCGCTACCGCAAGGAGGCGACCGGGAACCTGGACGAAGTCGCGCTGATGTCCATCCGCGACCGCCTGGCCCAGCTCAAGGAGCTCGACTCGCGGCGAGCCGCGATCTTGAAATCTCTCGACGAGCGCAAGCTGCTCACCCCCGCGCTCACCGCGGCGGTCATGGGCGCGCAGACGCTCGCCAAGCTCGAAGACATCTATCTGCCCTATCGCCCGAAGAAGCGCACGCGGGCCATGATCGCCAAGGAGAAGGGCTTGGAGCCGTTGGCCGATGCATCTTCGCCCAAGGCAATGACGATCCTCTCAAGCTGGCCGCCGAATACAAAATGGACGTCCAGGAAGCCCTCGCCGGCGCGCGCGACATCATCGCCGAGCGCGTCGCCGAGGATGCCGCCGCGCGCGCCAAGGTCCGCGAGGTCTTCTTCGCCAAGGGCGCGTTCCACTCCAAGGTCATGAGCGGCAAGGAAGTGGAGGGCGCCAAGTACAAGGACTACTTCGACTGGAGGGAGCCCGCGCTCAAGGCCCCGTCCCACCGCGTGCTGGCCATGCGCCGCGGCGAGAAGGAGGGCTTTCTCTATATGCGCGTCGAGGTGCCCGAGGAGGAGGTCTTGCCCTCGCTCGAGGCCTCGTTCGCGAAGGGGACCGGCCCCTGCGCGGCCCAAGTTCGCCTCGCGGTTCAGGACGCGTATCGACGATTGATGTCCTTTTCCCTCGAGTCCGAAACGCGCCTGGAGACGAAGAAGCGCGCCGACCGCGAGGCCATCACCGTGTTCGCCCGCAACCTGCGCGAGATCCTGATGTCCTCGCCGCTGGGCAGCAAGAACATGATCGCGCTCGACCCCGGCTTCCGCACCGGCTGCAAGCTCGTGTGCCTGGACAAGCAGGGCAAGCTCCTGCACCACGACGTGATATTCCCGACGACCGGCGAGAGCGCCCGCGTCGAGGCCGGCATGAAGGTGAAGCGCCTCGTCGCCGCGCAGAAGACCGAGGTCATCGCCATCGGCAACGGCACCGCGGGCCGCGAGACCGAGGAGTTCGTCCGCGGGCTCGGCCTCAAGGGCGTGACGGTCGTGATGGTCAACGAGAGCGGAGCGTCCGTCTATTCCGCGTCGGAAGCGGCGAGAGAAGAATTTCCGAACGAGGACATCACCGTGCGCGGAGCGGTCTCCATCGGGCGGCGCCTCATGGATCCGCTGGCGGAGCTCGTAAAAATCGACGCGAAGTCGATCGGCGTCGGTCAGTATCAGCACGACGTCGATCAGCTGGAGCTCAAGAAGGGGCTCGATGACGTCGTCGTCAGCTGCGTGAACAACGTCGGCGTGGAGCTGAACAGCGCGAGCAAGGAGCTTCTCTCCTATGTTTCGGGCCTTGGTTCCGCGTTGGCGAAGAATATCGTCGATTATCGAAACGAAAACGGCGCCTTCCCTTCGCGTTCCGCCTTGAAGAAGGTGCCGAGGCTCGGACCCAAGGCCTACGAGCAGGCGGCCGGCTTCCTTCGAATCCGCGGCGCCAAGAACCCGCTCGACGCCAGCGCCGTGCATCCCGAGAGGTACGCCCTCGTCGAGAAGATGGCCGAGGACCTCGGCTGCGCGGTGAAGGACCTCATGGCCGACGGAAGCCTTCGCTCCAAGATCGATATCAAGAAATACGCCGCGGACGGAGTCGGCGAGCCGACGCTTCGCGACATCCTGAGCGAGCTCGCCAAGCCCGGCCGCGACCCGCGCGAGCGCTTCGAGGCCTTCGCCTTCGGCGACGTCTCGAAGCTCGAGGACGTCCAGCCCGGCATGAAGCTGCCCGGCATCGTGACCAACGTCGCCGCCTTCGGCGCCTTCGTCGACATCGGCGTCCATCAGGACGGACTCGTGCACGTCAGCGAGTGCTCCGACGCCTACGTCCAGAACCCGGCGGACGTCCTGAAGGTCCAGCAGCGCGTGCACGTGACCGTGCTCGAGGTCGACCTCCAGCGGCGGCGCATCGCGCTCTCGCTCAAGAGCAAGCCCGTGATCGGCAAGCGCGAGGACCGCGTCCGCTCCGGCGGCTCCGCGCGCCCGCAGGCCAAGCCCGTCGAGCCGCCTCCCGCCGGAGCCATGGCCGAGGCGCTCAAGGCGCTGATGGCCAAGCGTCGTCTTTAAAAAAACCGGGAACTTTTTCCGGGGTCGCTCCGTATACCTCATGCCCCGATCGGGGCAGGAGGATGGAGATGACGATGAAGGCGATGGCGGTTCTGGCTCTCGGGCTTCTGGCCCCGGCGGCTTTCGGACAGACGGCGGCGGTCAATCCCTCGGCGGCGGTCGCGGCGCGCACCTTGCGCTCGGAGATCAAGCGCGACAAGGGCGACATGACGGGCAAGACCAAGGCTTTCCGCGCGGAGCGCAAGGAGCTGCTGGTCCAGGAGAAGGCCGAGCTCGTGAAGATCGCGGGCACCACGGGCACTCGCGCCCAGAAGAAGGCCGCGCGGCAGGCCGTGCGGTCCAAGTACGCTCAGCTGCTCAAGGACGCCCGCGCCAAGGCCGGGTATCAGAGAAAGAACCTGAGCGAGGACATGACGTCCAAGCGCGGCCAGATCAAGAAACTGCGCCAGTCCTAACGGGACGGCGCCGCGAGAAAAAAAGGAGCAACTGGGGCCCCCGGGACGCCGGGGGCCCCTTTATTTTGGGAGAATTCCGCCTATGAACGAACGCGAGCTCGTGCGCGAGGCTTACCTGGAGGCCCAGAAGGGCTACGCCGAGGGCGGGCTGCCCATCGGCTCCGTGCTGGCCGACGCCGCCGGGCGGATCGTGGCGCGCGGGCGCAACCTGCGCGTGCAGACCGGAGACCCGACCGCCCACGCCGAGGTCGCCTGCCTGCGCGCCGCCGGCCGGCGCCGCGACTGGCCGGAGCTGACGCTCGTGAGCTCGCTGAGCCCCTGCGTCATGTGCACAGGCACGACTTTGCTGTACCGCATCCCGCGCGTCGTCGTCGGCGAGAACCGGAACTTCCTGGGCGCCGAGGACCTGTTCGCCGCGCGCGGCGTGAAGCTCTCCGTGCTGCAGGACCCCGACTGCATCGCGCTCATGGCGCGCTTCGTGCGCGAGAAGCCCGACCTCTGGAACGAGGACATCGGACTCTAGCGCGGGAACTTTTCAGTCCCGCCGATTTGGCGCGAAGCGTCGCCCGGCGCGCAGCTGGCCGCGCTGCGCCGTCATCTCGGCGTCTCCGGACGGCACCTGGCCGAAGTCTCCGGCGTGGACCAGTCGAACATCAGCCGCATGGAGCGGGGGGCGGACGCCCGGCTGGAAACGTGGAGGAAGCTCTTTTCGGCTTTGGACTGCGAAGTGATTCTCCTTCCTCTTTCGCAATGCGAGGACACCGAGGACCTTTTGCTGAGTCAAAGTCGGGAGCGCCAGGAGCGTATCGAAGCGGGATGGGGACAAGGGCGGGGGCGGAGGTGGTGACTCTTTGGCCTGATGCGTTTTGACCATATCCGACGGCGTAATCCGGCTTATATTCAATCTCGCGGCGGGAATATGGCTGTAACGCATCAGGCCAAAAAGGGTCCTTATTCCCCCGGCGCCCTCGCGCGCGCGGCGAATTGCTATCATCGAAATCAGGGCAGGTGGTGAAACTGGCAGACACTGGAGACTTAAAATCTCCCGGCCGAAAGGTCATGCGGGTTCGAGTCCCGCCCTGCCCACGGATCAACGGCAACAGAACATGAAAATCGCTTCCCAGGCTTGGCGGTTCGTCGTCCCCGCGGTCGCCGTCGGAGCGCTCGGCTTATGGCTCATGGGCCGCCCGAGCACGAACCTCCTCGGCGCCCTGCTCGCTTTCCTCGGTTTCGGCTTCGCCGTCTTCACGACCTACTTCTTTCGCGATCCCGAGCGGACCCTGCCCATCGATCCGAACAAGCTCTACTCGCCCGGCGACGGCGTCGTCATGTCGGTCGCGCGCGAGGGCCCCGGCGACACCGTGACCCTGCGCATCTTCCTGTCGGTCTTCGACGTGCACGTCCAGCGCGCCCCGTGCGCGGGCAAGGTGACGAAGGTCCAGGTCGTGGAGGGCTCCTTCGCGGCCGCGATGAAGGACGCCGCGCGCTACAACGCCCGGGTCGTCATGACGCTGGATCCCGGGGCGGGACGTCCGCCGCTCGTCGTGGAGCAGATCGCTGGGCTGATCGCCCGGCGCATCGAGTGCTGGCCCAAGGTCGGCGAGAGCGTGGGCTCCGGCGAGCGCTACGGCATCATCTATTTCGGCTCGCAGGCCGCCGTGCACTTCCCGGCGGGCTCCAAATGCACCGTCAAGCCGGGCGACCGCGTCGCCGGCGCCCTCACGGAGATCGGAGCTTGGACAAACACGTAATCAAGCGCGGCGGGCAGCTGCTCGCCCCGTCGCTGTTCACGCTCGGCAACATGGCGTGCGGCTTCTACGCCCTGCTGTCGTCGGTGCGCGGCGAGTTCATGTCCTCGGCCTACGCGATCATCGCGGGCATGGTCTTCGACGCCCTCGACGGGCGCGTCGCGCGCCTCGTGCACGGCGAGTCGTCCTTCGGCGTCGAGTTCGACTCGATGGCGGACTTCCTGAGCTTCGGCGTCGCTCCGGCGCACATGATGTACGCGTTCATCCTCAAGGACTACGGCGCGTGGGGCTACCCGATGGCGTTCATGTACGCCCTGTGCGGCGGCCTGCGCCTGGCGCGCTTCAACGCGACCGCGCACGCCGGCCACGGCTCCAAGACCCATTTCACCGGCCTGCCCATCCCCGGCGGCGCGGGCTTCCTGGCGAGCTTCGTGCTCCTCTACCAGATCATCGAGGAGGGCCGGCCCGCGGGCACGTGGAAGCTCTTGATGGACCAGATCCCCTCGCTGTACGGCTTGGCGCCGGCCATGGTCGTGATCATCGCCCTGCTCATGGTCTCGACGATCCCTTACCCCGCCTTCAAGCAGCCCGGCATCATCCGGCCCAAGTCGATCCCGGCCATCCTGCTGCTGCTCGGCATCGGGTTCCTGCTGTTCTATTACCCGCTGATGGTGCTTTTCGTCGTGTTCTCCGTCTACGTCCTGCTCGGCCCCGTGTCTTGGGCGCTGCGGACGTCCGGGCGCCTGTTCGGGTTCTGGCGCCCGGCCGCGATCGAGGAAGAAGACCACGGGGAGCACCTGTGAGCAACCTGCTGCCCGTGCGGCGCCTCGAGCCCGGCGCGGTCCTGCCCACGCGCGCCCACGCCGACGACGCCGGCCTGGACCTGTACGCGCTCGAGGACGCCGTCGTCGAGCCCGGCGCGG
Source organism: Elusimicrobiota bacterium (assembly GCA_035606075.1). GTDB lineage: Bacteria > Elusimicrobiota > Elusimicrobia > UBA1565 > UBA9628 > GWA2-66-18. Next base: position 982 of record DATNGC010000132.1, on the reverse strand, counting down.
GCCTGCTGCTGCGCACCGGCGTCGCGGTCGCGGTGCCCGTCGGGCACGTGGGCCTGGTCTGCGACCGCTCCTCGCTGGCCAAGCGCGGCCTCAAGACCGCGGGCGGCGTCATCGACGCGGGCTATCGCGGCGAGCTCGGCGTCCTGGTCTGGAACCTGTCGCGCGAGCGCCAGCACGTGAAGAAGGGCGAGCGCTGCGCGCAGATGCTCGTGATCCCCATCGCGACGCCCGCGCCCGTCGACAGCGCGGACCTCGGCGAGACGGCGCGCGGCGCGGGCGGCTTCGGGAGCACCGGACGCTGAGATGAAGTGCCCGAGCTGCGGCGCGCCGTCCGCCGACGGCGCCGCCGAGTGTCCCCAGTGCGGGCTCGTGTTCGCCAAGTGGCGGGAGCGTCAGGAGAGGGAGAAGCGGGAGGCCGCCGAGGCGCTCAAGTCTCTCGACGCGCCGCCGGCGCCCAAGCCGCCGGTCAATCCTTGGATCGGGCGCATCGCCGCGGCGGTGATCGTCGTCTGGTGGATGCTCGGCCTCGCGATCTACTACCTGCACCGCCTGCGCCGGCGCTAGCAGACTTTGCGGGGGAAGAGGATCGGGCCCTTCTGGATGGTCCCCGGACGCTGATTGACGCCGGCGAGGACGTCGTCGGCCGTCAGCGCGTCGGAGAAGGCCCGCACGCCGAGCTGCATCTGCATCTCGGCCGCCTTGCGCGGCATGAAGGGCTCGAGCCAGCCGGCGACGAGGCGCAGGGACCAGACCAGGTCGAACAGGACGAGCTCGCACTCCTTCATGTCGGTCTTGGCGAGCTTCCAGGGCGCCTTCTCGTTGACGCGGGAGTTGAGCGCGCGGATGACCTCCCAGATCACGTCGAGGGCTCCGTGAAAGTCCAAAGCCTCCATCTTCGTCCCGATCTCCTCCGTGCGCTTGGCCACCGCGGTCGTGTAGAACTCGCCCGCGAGCGGCGGGCGCGTCGGGAGGCGGCCGCCCA
>DATNGC010000131.1:0-5360 GCA_035606075.1 Elusimicrobiota bacterium | reverse complement strand
ACGGCGCTGGCCGGATACGCGCGCGCCAGCGCGTCGAAAAGCCGCAGCGCGCCCGCCGGATGGGAGTCCTGCAGCCGGAGCGCCTCTTGACGGAGCTCCTCCGGCGCTTCGGCCGCGGCTTGGGCGAGGAGAGCGGGCCTCTCGGGGCGGTCGACGCCCCGCGTCGCCTCGGATTCGGCGATGATCCGCGCCCGCAGCCTCGGTCGATAGGAACGGTCGCGGTCCAACCGCGCGAGAGCATGGTCCCAGGATGCCTGCGCCGCGGCGGAATGTCCCGCCGCATCCTGACGCTGACCGCAGCGGTACAGCGCGATCCCGCTCGCAGGCAAGGCGCACGGCATCTTCGAAAGCGCGACTTCCTCCGCGAGGCGAGAGAAGCTCAAGAGACAAAGCGGGATCGTCAGCGCCAGGACCGCCGCGACGGCGGGACGTTCCGGGATTTCCGCCGCGCTCGCGGGGACGGCGGCCGCGGCGAGAACGAGCAGGCATGGGACGATCGGCTGGAAGTATCTCAATTCCACGGACATCGGCACGTGGACCAGGACGAAGTAGCCGCACAACAAGGCCAGCGCTTGGACGCCGCGCTCTCGCCGGCGCCAGAAGACGACGGCCAAAGACACGATGAAAACGACGGCGTGATTCCAGAGGACATAAAATAGTCTCTTGGCGCAGGATCGTAGATACTCTCCTGGCCGGGACAGGATGCGCTCGACGGCAAGGCGCCGCAGCCACGCGAGGCGATCCGGTCCGGCGGCTCCCCGCGGATCGATCCTCGCGGCGAGCCGGTCCTGATAGTCCTGGGTGTTCCCGGCATCGTTATTGTCGACGATCCCGAGGGCGCCCGCCAGAAGATTCCTGGTCGCCGCCTGGTCCTCGAACGGGATCACTCGCTTGAATTGGACGAAGTTGCGGACGATCCAAGGCGAGAGAAGCCCGTAGGAGCTCGCCAACAGGATCCAGGCCCAGCGCCGTCGCGTGGGGACGAACTCCGCCTTCCGCCAATACGCCGCGACCAGGACGAGCGGGAAGAGGCACAGCACCGAGCGGCACAGCAGGCTCGTCCCGATCGCGAGGCCGAGCGTGAGCGTATTGGCGATGGTCGGACCGGCGCTCCAGACGACGAGGGCGAGGGCGACGAGCGCGATCAGGAGACTGAAAACGATCTCAACCTGGCAGCCGCCGATGGAGGTCCGCAGCTCCGGATCGAAGGCGGCCAAGGCGGCGGCCGCCGCGCCCGCGGGCAAGCCTCCAATCCCGAAGGCGGCTGCCGCGGCGACGGGAACGACGGCCGACGAGAGCAGGGCGTGAGCCGCCGGCACCCGCGACCGTACCGCCGGGTCGTAGGTCTCCATCCAGGACAGGAACGCGGGGTAGGCGACGCCGCGGAAGGCGTCGGGCGCGCCGTCCCAGCCGAGGACGCCGAACTCCTGCAGGGAGCGGCCGTACTCGTAGTAGTCCTGGCGGCTGTGCTCGTTGAAATCGGCGCGCGTGACGAGCTGGCCCGCGTCCCGAAACCGGAGGCACGCACCGAAGACGACAAATGCGCAGGCGAGCGCCGCCGCGCAAGATTTCATCCCGGGCCGATTCCGCATCAATGAGCGATGGCGGCGAGCGAGGACTTCGCGTCCTCCAGCCGCGGATCAAAACGGAGGGCGGCTTTGAGGTCCTCGACGGCTCCCGCCGCATCGCCGCCGAGGTAGCGGCAGACGCCCCGATCGTTGAGATACTTCGCTGATCCGGGCGACCGGCGCACGAGCGAATCGAAAATTGCAAGCGCGCGCGCGAAAGCTTTGCGCGATTGGTAGGCGATGGCGAGGCGGTCCTGCTCCTCGGGCTCCAACGGAAGCCCGCTGGCCCGCTCCAGCGAGCTCTTCGCGAGCGCTCCGTTACCGGCCTTGTCCGCGGCGGCCGCGAGGTCGATCCAGGAATCGGGGGATCGCGGATTCATCTGCGCCGCCTCGCGCAGAAGCTCGGTCTCGCGCGCGTGCCGGTTCATGTCGCCGAAGATCTTCGCGGCGCGGCGGAGTTCGTGGACGCTCTTCATGCTCGGCACGCGGCTCTCCAGGATCGCGATCGCGGCGTGGTAATCCTTGGCACGCACGCGCCCCTCTGCGATCGTCGCGTAGTCCGCGGCCTCGGCCCGCACGGCGGCAAGCTCCGCCGCCAGCTCGGGAAAGCGGATCGCCAGCGGCTCCAGTATCTTCGCCGCCTTCGCCGGCTCGTCGAGCTCCCGGTCGATCGAGGCGAGCGCGAAGAGATCGTGGTCGCCCGGGCGCAGCGCCTCGACGCGAGGAACCAACGCCCGCGCGGCCTCCGTCTCGCCCGCTTTGAGATTCAGTCTCGCCTCCTCGATAAGGACCGCGCTCGAACGGGGGAAGACCTCGGCCAGCCCTTCGGCCAGCCTCAGACGCGTCCTCGCCGGCTGATCGCGGAGGAGCTCGAAGGCGATGTCGGTGAAGTGCTCTTCGCGCCCCTCGAGGCGGGTGAGGACGTCGCGCTCTTCTTCTCCGTTCGCGAGCTGGTCTCGCGAGCCCCGGACGGGGATATCCCGGACCTCGGCCCAGGCGAGCTCGAGCTGCTCGCGGGCTTCGGCTTTCCGCCCGGATTCAAGCAGGGCGCTGGCCGCGTAGACCCGGGCGTCGATGTTCAAATAAAGGTTGGAGGCGTCGCGCGAGTCGTCGAGCGGCTTCCACGCGAGCAAAGCGGCCGGACGGCCATCCAAGGCCTGGGCCCAAGCTTCGCGAAGGATCGGCTCTGGGTCCCCCGGACGGAGCTCCGCGGCGCGAGCGAACTCCGCCGAGGCCTCGTTGAACCGTCCTTCGCCCAGAAGACGCTCGCCGTCGCGCAGCCGGAGCCAGGGGTCGCCGGGATAGCGGCCGATTGCCTTCGAGAATTCGGCCGCGCCGGCGGGATCGGCCGCGGAGGCGTACGCGGCGAGGGACCAGACCGCGCCGAGGGAGGCGGCGAGAACGACGCCCAGGCCGGCGCCCAACAGCAGTTCGCCGAGCGCGCGGGTAGACCTCTCGGCCGGCATCTCCTCCTCCAGCCTCGGGCCCAGAGATGAAAAGGCGAGGAGAATGAGAAGCGGACAGAGCGGCTGCATATAGCGGTCGACGACGGACATGGTGCAGTAGATCAGGACGACATATGCGGCCAGGAACGCGGTCTGCCGGTGTTCCGGGCGGCGCCGGAAAATCAGCGAGGCGGCCGCGAGCAGATACAGCAGGGGCTGCATGTCAAAGACGAACCGAAGGCGGCGAAGGTATCCCGCGAAATAACGAACGGGGTGTCTCGCGATCTCGCCCGCGGCCCAGCGCAGGATGCCGCCGCCCTTGTCGACGTCGCGGGGCGTGTCGATCAAGGCGTGCGGGCTTCCCGACGACGCCTGTGTCAGCCCGTAGACGGCGGTCGCGATGTTGATGTTGGCCGCGCCGCGCTCGACCGGCACGAAGCCGTTGCGCAGGGAATAGTTCATCGCGATCCAAGGCAGCAGGAACAAGTACGGAACGACGCAGAGGACCGCGGCCTGGCTGAGGTCCTTCCGCGTCGTCCGCCCGCGCCGGCCCAGGGCCTCGAACGCGGCCAGCAGAGGGGGAAAGAAGATCAACACTGAGCGAAAGAGCAAGGTCGTGCCGAGAGCGCACGCGAGCAGAAGACTCCTCTTGGGGGACGGCGCTCGCGCGCGCCAGGACAGCAGGCCCGCGACGAGCAGCAGGAGGATCGAGAAGAGCAGTTCCGGCAGCGTCTCGAAAAGCCCCCCGTGCCGAAGACTCCAGGCGCCGGCCGCCGCCGCGAGGGGCACGACGCCGGCCCACGGCTGAAGCACCGCGCCCGCCGCGAACGCGGCGACGGCCAGCAACACACCGAGCCGCGCCTTCAGGGATTGCGATGAAAGCCCGGCGTGTCCCACGAGCGCCGCCGCCGACATCGTCGACAGCGGCAGGCGGTGCGACACGTCGATATCCGGCTCGCGCAGGCCATGAATGAGAGATTCGCCGATCTCGGCATAGTGCGAGCTGGAGAAGCGTTCCAGTCCCGGAGCGGCCGGCCGCGGCCAGAGAAGCGCGCAGATCAGCCCGATCCCGACAAGAAAGCCGCCGGCCAGCCCGCGCCCGACGAGGTCGCGGCCGGTGCCCATCAGCCGTCTCTCCGGTCAGAGGTGAGCATCGTTCCCTACAAAGCTAGCAAAACGACCGCCGAACTACTATGCGCGGCTCAGCGGATGCATCCCCTGTCAAGACCCATGCCGCCGTCTAGGACCTTCACATCTCCGTCGTAAAACGGCAACATTCCGATTCTTCGTTAGATTCCCGTTAGGTTCGCCTGTTAGTCTATGGGGTCGCATCTGGAAGAGCTACGCCGAGCACCTCTTTTGCCGCACCCTTCGCCGAGGGGGGACGAACGCCGTGGAAGCCGTCGTGGCTTCTTGGCGCGCGCCTTTGTCCTGCGGCCCCGCGTCTCCTTCTAGCGGCCGGGCTCTCCAACCTCTATAAGAATTCCTTACTTGTCGCCGGATATGCGCTGTCATGCGCAAGGAGACCGTGATGAAGCTTTCCCATAAGACTATCCTGCTCGCGGCGGCCGCTTTTCTCTCAGCGTCGCAGGCATGGGCCGATCCGCCGAATCTGCTGACGTACCAAGGAACCTTGAAGGAGGGTGGGGCTCCGGTGACGGGCATACGCCCCGTGGAAATTCAACTCTGCTCCAACAGCGATCCGACGCAAGGCAAGTGCTTTACCACCGGAGTTCAAAACGTTCCCGTTGCCGGCGGCTTGTTCCGAACCACGTTCACCGCGCCCGTGTCCTTGACCAAAGCGGACCAAGTCTTCATCCAGGTGCTGGTCAACAACACCCCGCTGTCTCCGCGCGAGCAGTTGTCGAGCACGGCGTTCGCCCTCGTCGCCTCGACGGCTACTTCGTTGTTCGTCCACTCGCCCGGCGCCATCACGATCCAAGACGGAAACCAGGCGGCGGGCGCCGTCTTGACCTCCGACGCTAACGGCGTGGCGAGCTGGGGCCCCGCGGGAGGGGGCGCCATGACGAACCTCCAGGTCTTCGACTCCTCCGGCTCGTTCTCGTTCGTGGCTCCCGCAAGCGTGATCGTTGTCGAGGCTTGGGGGGGCGGAGGAGCGGGGAGCATAGCTAGCGCAACAAGTAATTCCGTCGGCGGCGGCGGGGGAGGATACGCCAAGTCGATCCTTCACGTCACCCCGGGATCAGTATCCTGTCCACCTGAGGTGCGACGTTTGTTGACGTGCTGATCTGTTGACACTTTCCCACCGGAATTGGCGTTAGACTACCGGAGGGTAAGATGAGGCAGAAAAGACGGACGTTTACGGTGGATGAGCGGTTGGAAGCCG
>DATNGC010000130.1:0-4948 GCA_035606075.1 Elusimicrobiota bacterium | reverse complement strand
GCGAACGCCGCGGGGCGCGCGCCGGCCGGCGCGGCCGCGGCGATGTCCGCGGCCGCGGGCGACGTTCCGCCGCTCTTGGGGGAAAGGGCGTCCGCGGCCGCGCCGCCGCCGTTGCCGCCCGCGCCGGATCCGCCGCCGCCTCCTCCGCCGCCGCCCGCGCCGCCCTTATCGCCGAATCCTCCGGGCGTGGGGGCCTTCGGATGCTGATCGCTGGGGCCGCCGCCGGCGGCGGAGCCGCCGGAGCCCCCGGCGCCGCCAGCGCCGCTGCCGCCGCCGCCGTTCCGGCCGCCGTCCGGGGTGTTCGCGTGATTGTCGGGAGGAACGACCGTCGCCGTCGTCTTCGCGGGCTTTTCTGGAGGGTTCGTCGCGTTGCTCGACGCATCATCGGGAACCTGCGGCGCGTTCCCATTAGGATTCGGATCGACGCCGCCGCTGCCGCCAGGCTCGGCGGCGGTCTTGACCGGCACGAACGGAGGAGGATCGACGTTGATCCGCTTCGGAGCGGGAGGCGGAGTGATGCCGGCGGAGAGGGAATTGAAGACGCTGGCGCCGTAGGCGGCCTCCCGGGAAGCGAGGCGGGAGGCCAGCCTCGCGAAGAAGCCGGGCTTCTCGGGGATCGACAGCTCCGCGACCGCCCGCGCGTTCTCGATGGCGCGCATGCGATCCGTGTCCAGAAGGGCGCGGACGTATTTTCCCGTCGGCGTGCCCTCCGGGACGAGTTCGTGCGCTTCCGCGGCGGCATTCGCCGCGTTCCGGCTCGCCGCGAAGACGCCGTCCTTGGGCTTCAGCGCGAGCTCCTGGATCCGGGGAGCCTTGTAGCGCGCGGAGCCCAGCGCCTCTCCGGGCGCCGGCTCGGCCGCGACGCGCGCCTTGTACTCCAGCAGATCGAAGCCCGAACCGGGGGCCTCGGCCCTCTCGGCCAGGGCCGGATCGGCCTTCGCCCGGAGCGCCATTCGCCGGGCGCGGACCTCGGCTTCGCCCAGCATCTTCTCCAGCACCGGATCGGTTTCGGCGAGCTTCGCCAGATTCTTGGCGCCGCTGAGCTCGGCGGAGCCGATCTTCTCTCCCGCGGCAAGCCCGTCGGCCGCGAGCGCCTCCTTCACCGCCGCGACGCGCTCGAGCAGGGGCGGCGGCGGGCGCTGGCGGATCAGCTCTCCGCCGCGCCGCACGAAGACGCCCGCGTCGCCCGCGTTGGCCGAGACGAGGACGGACCCGCCCTCGGCGTCCTTGGCCACGATCGCGACCGCCAGGTCCACGTTCGCCCGCTCGGCCGGGACCTGCGCCGCATGATCGCGGACCGCCAAGTCCGCCTTTTCGAGCGCGGTCGCCAGGATCGCCTTCGCCTCCGGGGGGGTGGGGGTCTTGCCGTCGGCGATCATCTGCTCGAGCTGCTTGGTGACCGCGTCGAGGGCGGCCTTGCTCGCCGTCCCGCTCTTCCCGGCCCGCTCCTCGGCGACGGCGATGATGCCTTTCTTGACGTTGTTGAACGCGCGCGGAGGGCTCTTGCCGGGAACCTCGGGTGCGTGGGACTCGCCTCCCATCTTCGGGGCCAGCTCCGGCTCGGCGGCGGCGAGCTTCGCCTTGGCGGGAGCCGTCAGACCGGCGGCCATCTTGGCGACCCAGGCCGGCGTCTTCGCGGAGAACTTGCTCGTGACGCCCGAGATCTTGGCTTCCAAGCCCGGCCCGTAGGCTTTCCCGATCTTCCCGCCGAGCACGGCCAGCAGCCCCATGATGATCAGGCCCCCGACGAGGCCCGCCAGCTGACGGACGGCGGCGTAGCGCTCGACCGAGCCTTCCTTCGAGTTCCACAGGGCCTTGATGGCGGCGTAGAACGCCGGCACGAGCTTGTAGACCGCCCAAGCCCCCATGCCGACCGCGAAGAGGATCTTGATGATCAGGCCGACTCCGCCGGTCATCGCGGCGAAAAGGAGCCCGAGCAGCATGAAGCCGACGTTCATCAGGATCCCTTCCACCGTCCCGAACTGCTGGCGGACGGCGTCGAGAAGGCCCGCCAGCAGCGAGGCTCCGACGGGGCTGTACTTGCACAGGCGCCCGACCGAGAACACCGCGCCGTTGAGGGCCTCGGCGCAGTTCTGCGCGGCGACGGCCTCCTCCTTGTTGAGGGACGGCTCGTCCGCGGCGGCCGGCGCGGCCGGGGCCGCCGCCGCCGCCGGCGCCTGGGGCCTTGCCGCCTCGCGCGGGGCGGCGCTCGCGAGCTGGTAGAACACGGCCGCGGGATCGGGGCGCCCGCTCGCGCGCAGATAGTCGAAGATCCGGTCGGCGTCCGCCGGGTTGCGCGCGAGCGCCGCCAAGGAGGCGCGCTCGCCGGAGGGGATCTCCTTGATGTCGCCCTGATAGCGCGTCGCGCCGTCCGGCGAGCGGTAGACCAGGCCGGCGAAGCGCGCGCCGTCGCGCTGATACCTCTCGAACGTCGCTTTGGCCGCGCCCTGGGCGTCCGGGAAGACCTCCCACGCCTTGAAGGTCGTGCCGGCGGGGACGCGGTTATCCGTCATCTCGCGGTGCAGGAAATGGCGGTAGAGCCACACCGAGGCCATGAAGGACGCGAGCTGAGGATTGACCTTGCGGACGGCGGCGAGCCGGGCGGGGATCGCCGTGTAGTCCGCGAGCGGGCCGCCGGCCCCGACGTTGCGCGCGACGCGCTCCTCGCGCTGGATCAGGTTGTCGATCAACGCGTCGAAGCCCATCGCGGACGGATCGCCGCCGAAGCTTCGCTCGGCCGCTTCGGCCAGCGTCCGGATGCCCGCGAGCTGCCGCTGGCGGTCGTCGGCGAACTTCTTCTCCGCGGCGGCGTCGCCGCTCGCGGCGGCGGGGGAAGGCGGCACGCTCTTGATCGTCATGATGCCGGCCAGGGTCCGGGGGTCGTCGGCCGGCGTGAACACCAGAGGGGGCTTCGCGCCGAAATCGGCGCGGACCGCGTCGAGATTCGTCTTCGACGCGGGCTGGCCGCCGAGATGGCGCGACAGGTTGTCGAAGACAGTCGCGGCGTCGGCCGGGCTCGCGGCGGCGCGGAGCAGCTGGCTGGAAATCTGCGTCAGCGCGTCGGCCGGATCCCCGGTCGCCCGGTCGGACGCCTCGCGCATGACCTGCTCGAGCCGGGGGTCCAGGCGGGACGCGCCGCGGGCCAAAGGCTCGGTCATGGACAGCAGGCGGCCGATCTTCCGCAGGTCCGCCGTCAGGCCGTCGCGCTCTTCCGCGGCAAGGCCCGTCGCCTGCTCGAGCGCGAGGGCGAGCTCTCTCTGCCGAGCGTTCAACTCGGCGAACGACAGGGTCTTGCGCCCGGTCAGATGGAGGAGGACGTTCTTCTCGTGCGCGTCGAGCTGCTCATGGAGCTTGACCGCGGCCGGCGTCTTATAGACCGTCGCGGAGCCGGCGAGAACCGCCGGGGGGACGTTCGCCGACGAGGGAACGGCCGCGCAGAGAACGGCGAGAGACAGGGCGGCTGGAGCAGCCGCGGCCAGGACGAACGATGCCGCGCGTCGGGTCCTCATCACCGCAGGGTATTCCTTTTGGGCCCAGCCGATCAGGGGCCCCGGACCCATCCGCCCCTAGGTCCTTAGACCTAGGCTCAGCCGAGGGGTTCGTCGAAGCATACCCCCGGAACGCCGCGGATTCAAGCCTTTTTTATGACGGCTTCAGCGACGACAGGCGCTCCTCGAAGCGCGCCTGGACCTTGGTCCCTTCCTCTTTCAGGAGGTGGTACTTGCTGGCCTTCGGCGAGAGGATGACGAGGAACTTCGCGGGCACGCCGGCGCGGCGGTAGGCGGCGACCTTGTGGTGGCCGTCGAGCAGGAAGCCGGCCATGAAGGAGTGCAGCGTCTTCACGGTGCCCTTCTTGACGGACTCGGGGATGCCGCGCTGGTACATGCCGAGCATGAGCACGCGCGGGCGGTCGCCGTTCTGGATCATCTGCTGGTACAGCTTCACGTACTCTTCCTTCAGCGCGGCGCGAGGCACGAGCGGCACGACGAAGTCGAACTGCTTCTCGATGACGTTGCTCTCGCCGTGGCGGTAGATCTTGGGGCGCTGGGACTCGTAGTGCTCCCAGCCGGACAGCAGGCCCTCTTCCTTGGGGTCCTCGATGTCCCAGAGCTCCATGAACTCGCTCTGGAAGAAATAGGAGGCCTCGTCGTCGGAGTCGTACGGGCCGGAGAGGTTGACCGAGGTCTCGAACACGAGGTATTCGCCCTTCTCCATGAGCTCGAGCATGGGCGCGAGCTCCTGGACCAGGGCCTCGTCCACGGGGCGCGGCAGCTGGATGGTCTTGGGCAGGTTGGCGATCTTGCGCGAGGTGGGCAGGCGCGGCTCCTGCAGCATCTTGAACCAGAAGTGGCAGGTGTCGCAGTCGTTGCCGACCTCGAACTTGCGCGCGCCGTTGATCTCGAGGAACAGGGAGTTGGCCTCGCCGTGGCGCTTCTCCACGGCGACCTTGAAGAAGCCTTTGCCGTTGGGGACCTTGACGCGGACGACGCCGTCGGCCACCGCCGTCACTTCGAGCTTCGTCGGCTGGGTCTCGGATTTCAAGGGCATCCTCCCTGCTGGTTCTGAGTCGTTCACGTCGATAGGAGTGTAGCTCATTCTCTCGGCGCCGTCCAGCGGCCGACGATGTCGGGAAGGCCATATTTCCGTAACGTCGCTCCCTTATATTACCGGGCGACATGGAGCAATGGGACGAGCAAGCCCTCCGCGAGATCAACAATCTCGACGCCGCGCGCCTGGCCATCCGGGGCGCGCTGGCCACGATCCGCGACCTCCAGGACGCCAATTCCGCGCTGAAGGGGCAGGCCCAGGACGAGGCCGCCAAGCGCAAGCACCTCGAGGCCCGGCTGGGCCAGCTCGACCAGAGGATCGCGGACTGGCAGGCGCAGGCGGAGGGCTGGGCCAAGGAGCGGGCCGAGCGCGAGCGGCTGATGGAGCAGTGGAAGTCCGA
>DATNGC010000129.1:0-4033 GCA_035606075.1 Elusimicrobiota bacterium | reverse complement strand
CTTCGCGACCGGGCCGCAGGCGCTGGCCTTCCTGCAGAAGGTCAACGCCAACGACATCTCCAAGATCGGCCCGGGCAAGGCCATCTACTCGCACCTGCCCAACGAGAAGGGGGGAGTCGTCGACGACGTCATCGTCTCCTGCCTGGCCAAGGACCGCTACCTCGTCGTCGTCAACGCGGCCACCGCCGACAAGGACTTCGCCTGGTTCCAGAAGCAGGCGAAGGGTCTGGACGTCTCCTTGGAGAACAAGAGCGACCACTACGGCATGATCGCCGTCCAGGGGCCCAAGGCGGCCGCCCTGATCGCCATCATCGCTCCGGCCGCGGCGGCCCTGCCGCGCTTCGGCGCGCTCGAGCTCGAGCTGTACGGCCAGCGCTGCTTCATCACGCGCACCGGGTACACGGGCGAGGACGGGGCCGAATTCATCGTCCCCAACGAGATCGTCGTGCGCCTGTGGGAGGACCTCCTCGCGCAGGGCCAGTCCTACGGCGTGGCGCCGTGCGGGCTCGGCGCGCGCGACGTCCTGCGCCTCGAGGCCGGCTACCTTCTCTACGGACAGGACCTCGACGACGATTTCACCACGTACGAGGCGAACTACGGCTGGGTCGTGAAGCTCGACAAGGGCGACTTCATCGGCAAGGCCGCCCTGCTCAAGCAGAAGCAGGAAGGCCTCAAGCGCAAGCTCACCGGAGTGAAGCTGCTGGAGCGCGGCGTGCCGCGCGCCGGCGCGCCGGTCCTCGTCGACGGCCGCGAGGCCGGCAAGCTCCGCTCCGCCACGTTCTCGCCGTCGCTGCAGGCCGGCATCGGCGTCGGATATTTGGACCTTCCCGACCTTCCGGCCGGGACCAAGTGCGCCGTTTCGCTGCACGGCCGCGAGGCGCCCGCCGAGATCGTCAAGGTCCCGTTCTATCGATCTCCGAATCTCAAAAAGGGAGCCTAACGCCATGCTCGACCCGAAGACCCTGCGCTATCAGAAGTCCCACGAGTGGTTCAGCCCCGACGGCACCGTCGGCATCTCCGACCACGCCCAGAAGGAGATCACCGACGTGGTCTTCGTCGAGCCGCCCAAAGTCGGGCGCGTGGTCAAGCAGGGCGAGGCCTGCTGCGTCGTCGAGTCGGTCAAGGCCGCCTTCGACATCTACGCGCCCGTCTCCGGCGAGATCGTCGCCGTCAACGCCGAGACGTCCAAGAACCCCGCCGTCGTCAACAGCGAGCCGTACGGCAAGGGCTGGCTGTTCAAGCTCAAGCCCTCGTCCCCGCGCGAAGCCGACGTTTTGATGAGCTCCGGCGACTACGAGAAGTTCATCGCCTCCGAGGCCGCGCATGGAAGCCACTGAGGAGCGCGTCACGACCGCCCTTCCTCCCGCCGACGATTTCTCCCGCCGCCATATCGGCTCCGGCCAGGCCGATCAGGCCGCGATGCTCGCCCTGCTGGGCCAGCCGAGCCTCGACGCCCTCATCGACGCCGTCGTCCCGTCGGCCATCCGCCTCAAGAAGCCGCTGAACCTGCCGGCCGCCGCCTCGGAGGCCGAGGCGCTCTCCGAGCTCAAGAAGGTCGCGTCGAAGAACGCCGTCTGGCGCTCCTACCTCGGCCAGGGCTACAGCGACACGGTCACCCCTCCCGTCATCCTGCGCGAGATCCTGGAGAACGCCGGCTGGTACACGGCTTACACGCCGTATCAGCCCGAGATCGCCCAAGGCCGCCTGGAAGCCCTGCTCAACTTCCAGACGATGATCATCGATCTGACGGGACTGCCGGTCGCCAACGCGTCTCTGCTCGACGAGGGAACCGCGGCGGCCGAGGCGATGGCGGTCTGTCTTCACGCCAGCGACGACCCCTCCGGAAGAGTATTTTTCGTGTCGAAGGACTGCCATCCGCAGACCATCGAGGTGGTGCGCACGCGGGCCAAGCCGCTCGGCGTGGAGATCTTGGTGGGCGAGCCGTCGGCTATTACCGGGAAAAAACTGCTCGGCGCCCTCGTGCAGTATCCCGACACGCGCGGCGCGGTGAAGGACTGGTCCCGGTTCGCCGAGACCGTCCACGCCGCCGGCGGTTTGCTCGTCGTCGCCGCCGACCCGCTCGCTCTGACGTTGTTCAAGGCCCCCGGCGAGTTCGGCGCCGACGTGGCCGTCGGCTCGACCCAGCGCTTCGGTGTTCCGCTCGGCTTCGGCGGGCCGCACGCCGCGTATCTCGCGGTGAAGGAAGCGCACCAGCGCCGCATCCCCGGCCGCATCGTCGGCGTTTCGAAGGACAGCCGGGGCAAGCACGCCCTGCGCCTCGCGCTGCAGACTCGCGAGCAGCACATCCGCCGCGAAAAGGCCACGAGCAACGTTTGTACCGCTCAGGTTCTGCTCGCGGTCATCGCGGGGATGTACTCGGTCTATCATGGGCCGGAGGGCTTGGTCCGGATCGCCTCCCGCGTCCGCGGTTTCGCTTTAGCGCTCCGCGCCGCATTGAAAAAGGCGGGATACGTCGTCGGCGCGGAAGAGATCTTCGACACCGTGATGGTCCAATCGTCCGAGGCGAAAATCTCGGCGGTGATCGCCGCCGCCAAGAACAAGAGAATCAACCTGCGCTCGTTCGACGCGACCACCGTTTCCGTTTCTCTGGACGAAACGGTCGGCGAAGCCGATCTGGCTGATTTGTTGGCTGTCTTCGGCGCTGTTCCTGAAGCGGCCACGGCCGAGATCTCTCCTGTTGTCAGGAGAACGACCAAGTTCTTAACCCACCACGTCTTCAACGAGCACCGCTCCGAGACCGAGATGCTCCGCTACCTCCGCAAGCTCGAGAGCAAGGACCTGTCCCTGGTGCACTCCATGATCCCGCTCGGCTCCTGCACGATGAAGCTCAACGCGGCCGCGGAAATGCTCCCCGTCACGTGGCCCGAGTTCGGCAAATTGCATCCGTTCGCCCCGTCCGAGCAGACCGAGGGCTATCGGGAGATGACTCGTCAGTTGGAAGCCTGGCTCGCCGAGATCACCGGCTTCGCCGCGGTGAGCCTCCAGCCCAACGCGGGCTCGCAGGGCGAGTACGCGGGTCTCTTGGCCATTCGCGCCGCGCTCGACGCGCGCGGCCACGCTCACCGCAAGACGTGCCTGATCCCGGTCTCCGCGCACGGCACGAACCCCGCGTCCGCCGCGATGGCGGGCATGAACATCGTGACCGTCGCCTGCCTGTCCGACGGCGACATCGACCTGGCGGACCTCGAGAAGAAGGCCGAGGAGCACAAGGACGACCTCGCGGCCCTGATGGTCACCTATCCCTCGACGCACGGCGTCTTCGAGGAAGGCATCAAGGAGATCTGCGCCGAGATCCACAAGCACGGCGGGCTCGTCTACATGGACGGCGCCAACATGAACGCGCAGGTGGGCCTGTGCCGCCCCGGCGACATCGGCGCGGACGTCTGCCACCTGAACCTGCACAAGACCTTCTGCATCCCGCACGGCGGCGGCGGTCCCGGCATGGGGCCTATCGGGGTCGTGGCGGAGTTGGTGCCGTTCTTGCCCAGTCATCCCGCGACCCCGACAGGCATTTCCAATAAACAGCCGGCGGTCGGCGCGATCTCGTCGGCGCCGTGGGGCTCGGCCTCGATCCTGCCGATCTCCTGGATGTACATCCGCATGATGGGGCCCGACGGCCTCATGGAGGCGACCAAGAACGCGATCCTCAACGCGAACTACATCGCCAAGCGCCTCAACGCCCAGTTCCCGGTCCTCTTCAAGGGCCGCGCCGGGCTCGTCGCGCACGAGTGCATCGTGGACCCGCACTCGCTGAAGTCGTCCGCCGACGTGACCGTCGACGACATCGCCAAGCGCCTCATGGACTACGGCTTCCACGCGCCGACCGTCTCGTTCCCGGTCGTCGGCACGCTGATGATCGAGCCGACCGAGTCCGAGTCGAAGGCCGAGCTCGACCGCTTCTGCGACGCCATGCTCGCCATCCGCGAGGAGGCCCGCAAGGTCGAGAAGGGCGAGTGGCCCAAGAACGACAACCCGCTCAAGAACGCGCCTCATACGGCCGAGGCGGTCATCG
>DATNGC010000128.1:0-4153 GCA_035606075.1 Elusimicrobiota bacterium | reverse complement strand
TGGCTGCAGATCGCCTGCCTGATCTGCTACTCGGTCGCCACCCGGTCGATCTTCCACATCGAGCGGTCGAATTGGGTCATCGCCTTCGACGTCGCCTGGGGGATGCTGCTCGACGCCGCGATCGGCCGGTTCCGCTACGGGAGCGTCCGTTTTCCCCTCAGCGCCTGGGTGATCGGCCTGACGGCCACGGTCATGATCGACTCGCGCTATCCGCTCGTCTACTTCGTCGCGGTGACCGCGGCGATCCTGTCCAAGACCTTGTTCACCTGCCGGGGCAAGCACTACCTGAACCCGGGCAACTTCGGGGCGGTCGTCATCTTCCAGTTCGCCGTCGGCTACGCCCTCAGCACGCAGCGGATCTATTCCGGCTACGTGTGGCCCACGGTCGTCGTCTTCGTCATGGGCCTGGCCAACGTGATCTACGCCCGCAAGGCCACGCTCTGTCTGTCGTTCCTCGCGAGCTTCCTCTTGTGTGCCTGGGTCCGCACGAAGCTGGGCGGGGTCCACTACGTCATGGCGATGGGACCGGCGCTCTCTCCCTCGTTCCTCATCTTCACGTTCCACATGCTCAGCGATCCCGCCACCACCCCGAAGTCGGTCAAGGGCGATCTCGTCTTCGCCTTCGTGGTCGCCCTTCTCGACGCTTTCTTCCGGATGGCGACCGTGCCGTTCGGGATCTTCTACTCCTTGTTCCTGACGTCGTGCATGATGCCGGTCTACCGGGGCTGGCGCGACGGACAGGAGACGGCCTCCGCGCGCGCGGGCTCGCTCTCGTCGCTGTCGCCGGTCTAGGGGCCGCGCGGCTCGGGCGTCTTCGTGAAGAGCAGGAGGAGGCGGCCGCCGTCGGGCGCGCTCCGGTCGGCCAGCAGGCGGAAGCCCCTCTTTTCCAGATCGCGCGCGATCGAGCCGGCGGTGAGGCCGAACGCGGGGTCGGGACTGTCGGCCAGGACGAAGAGCCCGCCGTCCTTCAAGGCGAGACGGATGCCCTTGAAGAAGCGGTCCAGGAACGCCTCGCGCCGCGCCGCGCCGCCGTCGTCGAGCTCCACCCAGATGTCGCGGTACGTGTGGAACAAGATCGCCGTGTCGAGCGCGCCGCGCGGCAGGGAGACGTCGTCCGGCGCGCCGCGCGCGGCCGTGACGTTCGAGAACTCGGCCGCCGCGGCCGCATAGCGGATCGCGGCCAAGGAACCGTCGTCGATGTCCTCGGCGTAGACCTTGCCCTTTGGGCCCACCCGCGCGGCGAGCGGAAACGTGAGGAAGCCGATGCCGCAGCCGATGTCGGCGATCGACTGACCGTCCTTGACGCCCAGGTCCGAGAGGAACCTCTCGAGGACCCCGTCGGCCGAGGCGGTCTGGAAGCGGCGGCGCGTGTCGAGCATCCCGTAGGCGAGCTGGAGCAGGACCGGCATCAAGGCGTCGTCCTTGGCGGCGCGCAGGACGGCGTTGCCCAGGTAACGGTTCTCGCTCTGATGGATCAGGCCGTCGCACTTCGGGCACGTCAGCCGCTCGATCTCGAGGCCGCCGCGGCGATAGAGCTCGCGCCGGATCGGCCCGCCGTAGACCGGACAGACCGGGCGGAGCTTGAAGACGCCCCGGCCGGGCGACTCGCGCAGGCGCCGGCACATGAGCGACGGCAGCAGCCGCAGCGACCCGGCGAGCCCGGCGCGGTGCTCCTCGAAGACGAACTTGTACAGGGCGCGCTGCGCCGGCGGATATGGCGACAGCGCGCGCTCCTCGGCCGCCGCGTCTCCCGTCTCGCCCGCCGCGAAGGCGGCCAGGAAGCCGGCGAAG
Source organism: Elusimicrobiota bacterium (assembly GCA_035606075.1). Lineage (GTDB taxonomy): Bacteria > Elusimicrobiota > Elusimicrobia > UBA1565 > UBA9628 > GWA2-66-18. The sequence goes on along the minus strand of DATNGC010000128.1, from coordinate 2,362 downwards.
GCGTCGCTCGGGAGCTTCTCGCGCACCGCGAAGGCCTTCTCGCGCGCCGCCTTCAGCGTCTCGGGGCTGGGGGCCTCGAGCGCCGCGGCGACGGCGAGCGCCGCCCGGGATTTCGCGGCGACCTCGTCGTACTGCCGGAACGACTCCTCGCGCGCCGCTCGGGGCGCGCGCGGCGCGAGGAGGAGAAACAGCGCCGCGGCCGCGCCCGCCCCCAGACGGCGGCGCCGCGACGGAGGCGTCGTCACGCTCGCGACGCGCCGCGGAGCTCGTCGTTGCGGTCGTTGGAGAGGCATCGCTGGATCAGCGCCGTGTGGAAGATCCCCTCTCCCTGCAGGCGGTAGTGCCGCCGGTCCTCCACCGTCAGCCAGCGGAGCTCTTGAAGGACCGACCAATAGCCCGCGAAGTCTTCGGCGAGGTCGCGCGAGAACAAGCGGCGATAATCGAAGGCGTCGAGGGACGGCGTCCCTTCCAGGCCCTTGAGCACGTACAGGAGGCGCAAGTCCAGGGCGTTGAACGCGAAGGCCTCCGCGACCGGAGGGCGCCGCCCGTCCATCCCCGCGTAGTAGCCGGAGGTGGACGTGACGTTCCTCCACGTCATGCCGGGCCGGTCAGGCGTCCCGGCGAAGAGCGAGCTGGCGGCGCAGCCCAGGCCGATGCGGTCGTAGGCGAGGCTCTCCCGGTAGGCCCGGAGATACTTGACCTCGGCGGGCCCGCGGGGCGGGTCCTTGAGCATGAAGTCGATGTAGCTGCTGTTCCAGTAGCCGTTCGAGACGAGCGCCCGGCGGGCCCTCTCGAACCCCTCTCTGACGACGGGGACGGAAGGCAAAGCGGAGCTCTCCTGCGCGAAGGGGGAGGGCCCGGTCAGGGTCAGCAGGTGCACGATGACGCTCTCCGGCGCGTGCGGCAGCAGGGCCCGCACGTCGCTCTCGACGTCCTGGGGCGTCTGCTCGAACCAGCCGCAGATCAGGTCGACGTTGGCCGACATGCCCAGGCGGTGGGCGCCGTCCACCGCGTCGAACACGTGCTCGGCGGTGTGCTGGCGCCCGCTGAAGCGCAGCAGCCTCGGGTCGAGCACCTGCGCGCCGATGCTGATCCGGGTGACGCCGGCTTTCGCCATGGCCTCGAGGCGCTCGCGGTCGAAGAGCTGCGGGACGCCCTCGAGCGTGACCTCCGCCTCGCGCGTCAGGCGGAACGCGCCGCGCACCCAGCCCATGACCCGCGCGTAGTCGGCGGGCCGCAGGACGTTCGGCGTGCCGCCGCCGAAATAGACGCAGTCGACGGGATCGTCGCGGAAGACGTCCGCGTACATCTCGATCTCGCGGCGCAGGAAGTCGAGGTACTTCTCGACGGCCGTGTTCCCGCTGTAGTCCTCCCGCGCGAACAGGCAGAAGCCGCAGGCCGGCGGATCGGTCTTGGGACAGAAGGGGATATGAAGGTAGACGACGAGCTTCCGTTCCGGCCGGCGAAGGGCCGCGATCTCCCGCAGCGAGAGGGAGCGCGGCGTCCAGAATCTCGGAGAAGGATGCCCCCAGAGGATCTTGATGCCCGGCTGCCTCTCCCGGTGGCTCGCGATGTATTCCCGGATCTCGCTCTCGGTCATCCCTCTCCTGGGCGCTGGGAACAGCTTAGCCCCTGCCCGGCGCGCGCGCAAGTCTTTTGTGCGGGGAGCGGCCCGTCCAAGGAAGAAAATAGTAACATCGAGCCCTCGAGCGGGAACTGCGATGAGCGAACCGGGAATCGACGCGCGGGGGGGCAGGCGGAGGTTCGGCGTCCTCTGCGTCCTCGGCTACGTGGCGCTGTCGTGGGCGATGCTCTTCGACATGCGGCGCGGCCCGCAATGCGCGTCCCTGGTCTATCCGCTCGACACGTTCTCGATGTACGCCCAGATTCCCGCCCCGGAGGTCGCCAGCCTCGTCCTGCGGGACGCGAACGGCGGCATCCGCCGCATCAAGGACATGCGCTCCTACGAATGCGAGGATCCTCTGTCCGGGCCCGAGGCCCGCTGCGCCGGCGCGCCGCTCTACCGCTTCAACTCGGACGCGCTGCTCCGCTACGTCCGCAAGCACAAGGGCCCCGGCGCGCTCGACGCCGAGCTTCTGGTCCGGACGTTCGCGCTCAAGCCCGGCGAAGCTCCCGTCCAGGAGTCCGAATGCGTCCTCTCGCGGTGCAAGGTGTCGCCATAGGCGCCGGGGCGCGGGGCCGCTGGGCCTGGCGGCGGGCCGTCCTCGCCGCGGTGGCCGTCGCGGACATGGGCGACATCCTGAAGGGACTGGCCGCCGACCGCCGAGTCTCGCTCGCCGAGGGCGCCGCGCTCGGGGCCTTCGTCGATCTCCTCTCGCGGCCGGCCGCGGCCTGGACCGTC
>DATNGC010000127.1:0-27937 GCA_035606075.1 Elusimicrobiota bacterium | reverse complement strand
GCAACCGGGAGGACACGAGCGAGGACCTCGCCGAGCTCAAGAAGGAGCTGCGCCTGACCCTGCGCCACGAGCTCGCCCACCATTTCGGCTTCGACGATGCCGACCTCGAGCGCGCCTGGCCCGAAGGCGCCTAAAGTTGGGGTCAGGCCTTTAGTTATTTAAGTTATTTCTCGCGGCCGGAACTTTGCGAAGCGCATAACTAAAATAACTAAAGGCCTGACCCCAAAATAAGTCAATTGTCAAAGCCTGACCCCGTTTGATATTCTCGGGTTGTCGTCGAAGATTCTCGGAGGATTGAACATGGCCGCTCCCACTCCCGCCGCTCCCGCCGCCTCGCAGGTCAAGGCCGGTCTCGAAGGCGTCGTCGCCACGGAGACCAAGCTCAGCATGGTCGACGGGCAGAACGGCGTCCTGATCATCGCGGGCTACCCGATCGAGGAGTTCGCGGGCAAGGTCTCCATCGAGGAGGCCGCGATGCTGTTGTGGACGGGCCACCTGCCCTCCGCCGAGGAGGCCCCGGGCATCCAGAAGGAACTCGCCGGCTACCGCGCTCTGCGCCCCGAGACGCTCGAGATCATCAAGACCGCGCGCAACGCCCCGCCGATCGACGCCCTGCGCATGGCCTGCGCGACGCTCTCGCTCGACGTGTCCAACCCCAACGACATCTCGCCGGCCGGCGACCTCGCGCTCGCCAAGCGCCTGCTGTCCCGCTTCCCGACGGTGATCGCCGCGCACTCGCGCCTGCGGCAGGGCTTGGAGCCCATCGCGCCGCGCCAGGATCTGAGCCTGGCCGCCAACTTCCTGTACATGACGTTCGGAGTGGAGCCCGACCCCATGGCCGCCAAGGCTCTCGAGACGTATTGGGTGACCGTCTCCGACCACGGCATGAACGCCTCCACCTTCACGGCCCGCGTCATCGCCTCGACCCGCTCCGACATGGTCAGCGCGGTCACCGGCGCGGTCGGCGCGCTCAAGGGCCCGCTGCACGGCGGCGCGCCGGGCCCCGTGCTCGACATGCTCGTCGACATCAAGACCGCGGGCAAGGCCGAGGCATGGCTGCGCAAGGAGCTCAAGGAAGGCCGCCGCATCATGGGCTTCGGCCACCGCGTCTACAAGGTCCGCGACCCGCGCGCCGAGGTGCTGGCCAAGACCGCGCAGGAGATGGCGGGCGCCCACCTGCAGAACGCCAAGCTCTACGACCTGGCCCGCGCCGTCGAGAAGACCGCCATCAAGGTCCTCGAGGAGCTCAAGCCCGGCCGCAACCTGAAGACGAACGTCGAGTTCTACACCGCGCTCGTGCTCCAGTCCATCGGCCTCCAGCCCGACCAGTTCGTCTCCATGTTCGCCTGCGGCCGCGTCGCCGGCTGGTGCGGCCACGTCATGGAGCAGCACGCGCAGGATCGGCTCATTCGCCCGCAGTCTCTCTACACGGGTCCCAAGGGCCTGAAGACGGACCGCAAGTAGATTCGTTCCGTCCTTAGAAAGAAGGGCTCGCCGTCAGGCGGGCCCTTTTTCCTTGGTCAGCCAACTCCGGAGCAAGTTGATCAGGCGAAGCGGTCCAGACGCCGGAACAGCTCGTCGATGTCGGCCTCGTCGTGATACAGCCCGAAGCCGAAGCGCAGGCGGTCCTGCCGCGCGTCGGTCAGCACGCCGAGCTCGGCCGCCAGCCGCTTGGACACCGCCGGCGCGTGCGGCAGGCGGAAGGTCAGGAAGTGCCCGAGACGCGTGAGGTCCTCGGAAACGAGCGCCGGGATCGCGAACGGGCCGCGCGGCTTCTCGACGAGACGCTCGAGGAACTTGCGCTGGAGCGCGCGCACGTGCGCGTCCGACACCTCGACGGTCAGGTTCAGCGACTTGCGCCACGCCGAGACCGCGTTCCAGCGGTACAGGCCCGCGGGATCGAAAGTCGAGCCCCAGAACCGCCACCCTCCGTCGCCGTAGTTCACCGGCGGCTCGATCGCGCGCTCGAGACCGGCGAAGTCCGCGAACCAGCCGGTGTTCTTCGGGCGCAGGGCGCAGCCGGGCGGCACGGCCATGAAGCAGACGCCTTCCCCGGCTTGAGCGTACTTGTAGCCGCCGGCCAAATAGAACGCGCGCTTGCCGAGCTGCGATAGATCGATGGGGGCGGCCATGAAAGTGTGATAACCGTCGATCACGAATAAAGTTCGGTCGCTCAATCCCGCAGCGACGCGCATCAGCTCGCCTTCGGAGAGTCGAAAGCCCGAATTAAAGAATGTGTGGCTCAAAAAGACGAGATCCCAACCGTTCTTTTCCGCTCGTTCGGCGAACCGCCGCGGGAAAGTCTCAAACGGTTCAACTGCAATCCGTTCGATCTCCGCTCCTTCTTCCTGCAAACGCGCCATCTGGCGCGAAAACGAATGGAACTCCGAGTCCGTGGTTAGAACCTTGGGCTTTTCCGGGAGGCAGGAGAGAATCCGGCACGCGAATTCATGAGTATTCGGCGCGAACGCGATGTTCTTCTCGTCGGGCAGGCGCAGGACCGCCGCGATCGCTTTCTGGGCGTGAGGCACCTGCTCCCCGATCACGATCTCCCACTTCTCGTCGGCCCGCTCGGCGGCGTCGTCCCACGCCTTGATCTGAGCTTCCCGCGTGCAGTCCGGCCACGGATGATGGCTATGAGCGCAGAAGTGCAGCCGTTCGCCCAGCCCCTTCAGGAATCGGGAGTAATGAGACTTGCAGCTCAAGCGGCCTCGCGCGCGAAGCCCAGCTCCGCGGCCACCGCCTTGGGCAGCTTCGGGAGCGAGGAGCGCGGGATCAGGAACGTCGAGAGGTTGAACAAGTCCCCGAACACCCGGTGCGAGGCCGCCGCCTTCATCAGATACTGGTGCCCCGACGAGCCGCCGGTGCCGATCTTCGTCCCGATCATCCGGTGCACCATCAGCGCGTGCCGCGTGCGCCACAGCGCGAACTGCTCGTCGACCTCGACGAGCTTTTCCAAGAAACGGAAGGGCTCGTGAAGTATCGGCCGGTCGCGGTACAGCTCGATGAGCAAGGCGGACAACGTCGCCTTGTAGGAGAGCCGCCAGGCGCCCTCGCTTACGAGCTGGGCGTGCCGGACCGGGTCGAGCAGGGAGTCGAAGCTCGCGCGCGTGTCCTGCAGCGCCTTGAGCTCGCGCTCCCGGTCCGCCGGCGCCAGCGCCGGGTTGGAGCGGATCGTCCGCTCGTCGCGGTCGAGCATCGCCCCCACGGCCTTGCGGTACTCGCGCCAGAAGTCGAAGCCTCCCAGGCGCGTGAACGGCGTGCGCTCGAGCCAGCGCTCCACCAGCGCGAACAGCGAGTCGGCCTTGCCCGCCGCCAGCACCAGCCGCCGGTGCGCCGGCGCCAGGCGCGCGAAGTACGGCGACTTCTCGAACGGCGCGCGGCGCGCGTCGATCAAGCCCAGCTTCCGCTCGATCAAACGGAACTGGAAGCTTTGAAAGCCGGAGGCCGGCGTCAGCGCGTCCCGAAAGTCGAGGAAGTCGAGCGGCGTCATGGTCTCGAGCACCCGCAGTTGGTCCACGAGCAGCTTCTGGATCTCGACCACGCGCGACAGCCGCGCCACCGCGCGCCCCACCGCGCTTTCCGGCACGGTCTTGCCGGAGAAGTCCTCCAGCACCGAGTCCAATTCATGGAGGATCTGCTTGAACCACAGCTCGTAGGCTTGATGCGTGATGATAAATAACATCTCGTCGTGAGCCGCCCGCTTTCCGTTCCCGGACAACGGCCGTTGCGCGTCGAGCAGCTTGTCCAGCTCGAGATACCCGCCGTAATAGACCGGTTTCCGGAGGCTCATCGCTTGCCTCCCTTCGCCACGGCCTTGAGCGAGGCCTCGAGATCCCTCACGATGTCCACCGGGCTCTCGAGCCCGATCGACAGCCGGATGCCGCCGTGCTCCTTCATGGGGCCCGCCCCCGCGTAGGCCGAGTGCGTCATCGCCGACGGCATCTCGATCAAGGTCTTGGTGTGGCCCAGGCTCACGGCGAGCGTCACGCAGTAGGCGTGCTTGGCGAGGTGATCCACGAACTTCGCCCCCGAGACCTTGCTCTCGCGGAGCTTGAAGAAGATCATGTTGCCCGGCGCGAACCCGCCGTCGAAGTCGCGCATCTGCCGCAAGGCGAGCGCGCGCTGCGGGAAGGAGTCGAGGCCCGGGTAGCGCACCTCCTCGACCAGCGGATGCTGGGACAGGAACTGCGCGACCTGCAGGGCCGTGTACTGCTGGCGCTTGATGCGCAGAGGGATCGTCGGCACGCCGTAAACCAGGATGTTCCACGCCGCCTTCGGGGAGAGCACGCCGCCGAAGTCCTTGCGGTAGCCCATCACCGCCGGATACAGGTCCTTCGCGCCGCACACCGCTCCTCCGATCTCCGTGCCGAAGCCGCCTATATTTTTGGTCAATGAATGCACGACGAGGTCGATTCCGTGCTCCATCGGACGCTGGGCGAAAGGCGTGCAGAACGTGTTGTCGATCACCGTAATAACATTTCGTTTCCGTCCCTTCGACGCATTCCTGGCTATCTCGGAGATGCTCCTCAAGTCGACCAAGTCGAGCGTGGGATTGACGGGCGATTCGAAGTACAGAACGCGCGTCTTCTTCGTGATCGCTCTGGCCACCGCGTCCGGATCCGTGAAGTCCACGCGTCGAACTTTGATCCCCAGCTTGGGGTACCAATTGGTCAGGAGAGAATGAGTGCATCCGTATAAAAGGGTATGCGCCGCCACCTCGTCCCCGCTCTCAAGCACCGCCCCCATCGCCGCCGACACCGCCGCCATGCCCGAGGCGAAGGCCAGGGCGAAGTCCGCGCCCTCCATCTGCGCGAGCTGGCTTTCCAGCAGGCCGCGCGTCGGCTCGTCCAAGCGGTCGTAGATGTAGACCGGCTCCGCCGCGGCCTCCGGCGCGTAGCCGCCGAACTCCATGAAGCCGCGCGCGCCGCGCTTGACCGACTCCAGCCGGAACGTCGTGGACGCCGTCAGCGGCGGCACCACGTGGTGCGAGTAGTCCCAGCGGCCGGTGCGGGCCGCTCCGTGCACGATGCGCGTCGTCTTCTTGTACCCTTCCGCCGTTCTCGCCATGAAAACTCTCCTTAGTCGATGACGCGCCGCGCCTTCAGGTAGTGCGCGCGCCAATAGTCGCTGTAAAGGCTCTCGAGGCGGACGCCCTCTCCGGGGTTCGCCTGGTGGATGAAGATGCCGTTGTTGTCGTAGATCGCGACGTGCCCCACGCGCTTGCCGCCCTTGGAGCCGGAGAAGAACAGCAGGTCCCCCATGCGCAGGTCCCGCGACGAGGGCACGAGGGTCCCGCGCCGCGACATCTCGTAGGAGGTGCGCGGCAAAGTGACGCCGTGCGCGCGGAACACCCTCCCGACGAAGTCCGAGCAGTCCAGCGGCGGGACGCGCTTGGGGTCCTCCTCGGGCAGCCAGCCCCGCGCCGTGCGGATCAGCGCCTTGGCCAGCGGCGACGGCGGCGGGGGCGGGGCCCGGCGCGCCGGCGCCGTGCCGCAGCCGGCCGCCAGCGCCAAGGCCAAGATCGCCGCCGGAACCGTCGCGAATCGCGCCCTCATCGGCGCGATCATAACAAATCCTCCCTCGCGGCCAAGCGCGGCCGCGTGAACCTTTAAAGTCCGGCACGGAGGGGCCGATTGGCCGACCCCTTCTAGGCCCTCTGTCCCTTTAGGGCGGCGGGGTCCCCGGCTATACTCTCGCAGATGCGGAAGCTGACCTTGGCGGCGGCGCTCCTCGTTCCCGCGGTGCTGGCGGCCGCGGCGCCCGCGCGCGCCGCCGACCCGGCCCTGGTCGCCAAGATCGAGCCGTATCTGCGCGACGACGAGAAGGCCTTCCTCTCCGCCGTCCTCACCCGCCCGGAGCTCTCCGCCGAGTTCGACGCCGAGGCGCCGCTGGCGCTCAAAGACCCCAAGAACCTGACCCCTTTCCTCGGCCTCTGGCGCGGCAAGATCGTGCAGTACGCCGAGGTCGACAGCAAGCTGGGCTATCCCAACCTCGACGGCAAGTACTCCTCCTTCACCCAGCTGATGACGCCCCAGCAGAGGGCGTACATGATGCGCCGCATCCCGACCATGAAGGAGGACGACCGCAACTCCCTCATCGACTACCTGAAAAAGGTCAACGACGCCCTGGCGAAGTACGGCGAGCTGACCTGGTACACCAAGAAGGTCGTGCAGGGCATCATGGATCACTACAAGACCGACCTGACGACCTATCTCCAGACGCCGATGGCGCAGACGGCCAAACGCGACATGCCGGCCTCGGCCGCCCAGTTCGCCGCGATCATCAAGGCGGACCAGGACGCTCGCGCGGCCGCCGCGCGGCCGGCGCCCGCTCCAGCCCCCGCGCCCGCCGAGGTCGCCGACGCACCGGCGGCCAAGAAGCCCGCGGTCAAGCCCGCTTCCAAGCCCGCGCCCAAACCCTCCCCCGCGACCCAGCCGGCCGTCACGCCCGCGACGGGGACCGACGGCTCCGTCGCGACGACCAAGCCCTCGGGCGGCGCGCTCGACCAGGCCCGCGACGCCGCGAACCACGGCGCCCCGGTGTTCGACGGCGGCTCGCCCGCCAAGGCTCCGGCCAGCGGCGACGCCGTCGTCGTGCCCCCCGCGTCGGGCACCGCGCGCCCCACGCTCTCTCCCGCCGCTCCCGGCGGCGAAGCCGGCCTCGTCGGCTCGATCCCCGAGGTCCCGTCTCCCGCCAAGACCGGCAGCGACATGGACGACCTCATGAAGCTGCGCAGCAGCAAGCCCGCCCCGACGTCCTGGGTCCAGCACGCGCCGACGATCCTCGGCGGCCTGCTGGGCGGCCTCCTCGGGGCGGTCATCGGCTTCCTCGTCGCCGGCCCGCTGGGCGCGGTGGCCGGCGGCGTGATCGGCATCGGAGCGGGGGCCGCGGGCGGCCACCTTCTCGGCAAGAAGCTCTTCCAATAAACCTGGTAGAATGGAGCCGTGACCCTCGCCGACTCCTTCGGCCGTCAATTCCATTACCTCCGGCTCTCCGTCGAGGACGCCTGCGATTACCGCTGCCGCTACTGCCTGCCCGGCGGCTATAAAAAAGAAGAGCCCGAGCCGCCGCTCTCGGTCGACGAGATCCGCCGCCTGACGGCCGCCTTCGCGGACATGGGCTTCTGGAAGGTCCGCCTGACCGGAGGCGAGCCCACCCTGCGCCGCGACTTGATCGACATCGTCGCCGCGGTCAAGGCCGCCGCCGGCGTGCGGCGCATCGCCCTGTCCACGAACGGCGCGCGCCTGCTCGACCTGGCCGACGGCCTCGCGAAGGCCGGCGTCGCAGCCGTGAACGTCAGCGTCGATAGTCTCCAAACGCAGCGCTTTCGCGAGATCACGGGCCACGATCATCTCCCCCAGATCCTCGCCGGGATCGCGCGGTCGCACGAGTTGGGCATGGACGTGAAGATCAACGCGGTCCTCATGAAAGGGCTGAACGATCAGGAGTTCGCCCAGTTCGTCGAGCTCGCGCGCGAGAAGCCCATCGGCGTGCGGTTCATCGAGCTCATGCCCACGGCCGACAACATGGACTTCTTCACGGAACGGCATCTGAAGGCCGAGTCGCTCGTCGCGTGGCTCAACGAGAACGGCTGGACGGAGGCGCCGCGCGCGGAGGCCGACGGGCCGGCGCGGCGATTCCAGAAAGAAGGTCATTCGGGCTCGGTCGGCGTCATCGCGCCGTACGCGAAGGATTTTTGCGCGACGTGCAATCGATTGCGCGTGACGAGCCGGGGACGCCTGCGGATGTGCCTCTTCGCCGAGGGCGAGCAGTCGCTGAGGCCGCTGCTGCAGCGCGACGAGCAGAAGCTCGAGCTGCAGGAGCTCGTGAAGACTCTTCTCGGGCGCAAGGACGTCTCGCACTATCTGCCCGACGGGAAGATCGGGGACACGCGGCACTTCGCCGCGATCGGCGGCTGATGCCTCGCGCGCGCATGGCCGACGTCGGAGCGAAGCGCGAGACCGCGCGCAAGGCCGCGGCGATCGGCTCCCTGTCGATGAGCCGCCGCGCCTTCGCCCTGCTCAAGGCCGGCGAGCTCCCCAAGGGCGACGCGCTCGCCGCGGCGGAGCTCGCGGGGGTGATGGCCGCTAAAATCACCCCTCAATTGCTTCCTCTTTGCCATCCGCTTCCTCTCGACGTGGTCACGGTCGAGTTCACGCTCGATTCCGCTCTTCCCGGAGTCCACGTTCGCTGCGAGGCTCATACCACCGCCAAAACAGGGGTCGAGATGGAGGCGCTGACCGGGGCCTCGGTCGCTCTTCTGTGCGTCTACGACTTGGTGAAGCCGGTCGATCCCGTCTTGGAGATCTCGGGCGTGCGCTTGGAGTTCAAGAGCGGCGGGAAGAAGGGCTATTGGATTCACCCGAAGGCCAAGACGGCGCGCTTGGGAAAGAGCTTAAAGCTTGCAAAGGGAGAACGACTGGGAGTAGGGAGTGTTATTACGGTGAGCGACCGCGTGAGCAAAAACATCGCCGTCGACAAATCCGGTCCTCTCTTGGCGGACGGACTTCGGGAAATGGGATTCCAAGTCGCGAAGCCCTTGGTCGTACCCGACGAAACGTTCCGCATCGCCTCGGCGATCCGCCGGGCGGCGGCGAAGTCCCGAGTCGTCGTCCTGACCGGAGGCACCGGTCTTTCCCCGCGCGACGTGACGCCGGAGGCCGTGTCGTCGGTTTGCTCGCGGCTGATCCCGGGCTTCGGCGAGACGCTTCGCTCGAGCGGCCCCGTCACCGCGCCTCTCTCCCGCTCGCTCGCCGGACAGCTCGGCGAGTGCGTCGTCGTCGCCCTCCCGGGCAGCCCCGGCGGCGTCCGCGACGGGCTGGCCGTGCTCCGCGACCTCCTGCCCCACGCGGTCCACATCGCCCGCGGCGGCGACCATTGAGATGCTCCTCCACGCCGACGCGCTCGCGCTGATTCGCGGCGCCGCCCGCGCGCGCTCCCTGGAGACGGAGGACGTCCCCCTCTCCGCGGCCCTCGGCCGCGTCACTGCCGCCGCGCTCAACGGCCGCGAGCCGATCCCGCCTTTCGACAACTCGGCCATGGACGGCTTCGCGCTGGCCGCGGAGAAAGCCGCCGCCGTCCCCGCGCGCCTGCCGGTGCTCGGCGCCATCATGGCGGGCGACGCGCCGCGCTGCGCGGTGGAGACCGGGGGCGCCTGGCGCATCATGACCGGCGCGCCGATGCCCGCCGGCTGCGACGCGGTGGTCCCGGTCGAGAAGACGCGCGAGCGCGACGGCTCCGTCGAGATCCTGGAAGCCGCCGAGTCCGGCGACTACGTCCGCGGCGCGGGAAAGGATTTCCCCGCCGGCGCGGAGGTCTGTCCCGCGGGCACGCGCCTGGGCGCGCGGCACCTGCTGGCGCTCGCCGCCGTCGGAGCGGCGGCCGTCCCCGTCCGCCGCAAGCCTCGCATGGCGCTGATCGCGACGGGCAAGGAGCTGGTCTCCCCGGACCAGCAGCTCAAGCCCGGGCAGATACGGGATGCGAGCACCACATATCTATCGTCCGCCATCCCTCTGCTCGGCGCCGAGTTCGACTCGTTCGGCGTGGTCGCCGACGATCCGTCCGAGTTCCGCGCTCGCCTCGAGAGGATTCTTTCCTCGAAACACTACGACGTCGTGCTCACGACCGGCGCCGTCTCGATGGGGACGGCTGACTTCATCCCGGAGACATTAAAGGCGATGAACGCCGAGATCCTCTTCCACAAGACCGCCATCCGCCCCGGGAAGCCGGGCCTCTTCGCGCGTTTCGACGACGGCCCTCTCTTCTTCGGTCTTCCGGGAAACCCCGTCTCCACCGTCGTCGGCCTGCGCTTCTTCGTGGAGCCTTGCCTCCGCGAGCTCCTCGGCCGGCCGCACGAGAAGCCGTTCCGTTCGACCTTGTCGGCCGACGTGGACAAGCCCGAAGGACTCCGGTGTTTTTTCAAAGCGCGGCATACTCCCGATGGGAAGATCGAGATCCTCCCCGGACAATCCTCGTTCCAAATCCATTCCCTTTTGGGAGCCGATTGTTGGGCCGTGCTGCCGGAGACGGGCACAAAGATGTTTATAGGCAGCGAGATCGAGACCTATCCTTTGGCGGAGAATCTGGCGTGACGCGCACGATCGAGCTGTACGGCCGCCTGCGCGGCTCGGGCCTCGGCGATCGCGTGAAAGTCGAGCTCCCCCCGCGAGCGACGGCGCGCCAGGCGCTCGCCGCCCTCAAGACGGCGCTGGGCCGCCGCGGGAATCTTCTCGACGGCTGCGTCCTGGCGACCGGCGACGACGTGCTCGCCGCCGCCGACCTCGTCCCCGACGGCGGCCGCTTGGCCGCGCTCCCTCCCGTATGCGGCGGGTGACGCGCTCGCGGCTCGATGTCGCGGCCTTGGCCGCGGCCGTCTCCTCGCCCAAGCACGGCGGGCTCTCCACTTTCGTGGGAGTCGTGCGCTCGGTGCATGCGGGAAGGCGGGTCAAAGGCATCGAGTACGATTGCTTCATCCCCCTGGCCGAGCGTGAGTTGGCGCGCATTCTCGCCCAAGCCGAGAAAAAGTGGCCCGCGCGGGTCGAAGCCGTTCACCGCGTCGGCTCCCTGAAAGCCGGCGAGGCGAGCGTCGCCGTGGCCGCGGGCTCCATGCACCGCGCCGAGGCGTTCGCCGCCTGCCGCTGGGTGATCGATGAGATCAAAACACGACTTCCTGTGTGGAAGAAGGAGAAGTATTTGAAGGGAGAAGGACGCTGGCTCCCGGGCTGTTCGATTCGCCATCGGCATCCATGAACATACGCGCGGATCTCAACATCAACTCCGGCGAGCGAAAGATATTTCTCTCGATGGGCCCCAACGAAGCCGACGATCACGTCGCGCATCGCCTCGCGGCCTACATTCTCTTCTGGAATTATGAACCCATCCTCGACGCGAGCACGAAGACCCCGGCCCTCAACAACTTCGAGTTCCTGCCGGACCTGATCGCGGTCGGTCCCGGCGGCGAGGCGACGCTGTGGGTCGAGGTGGGCTCGGTGACGATGAACAAGTTCACCAAGGTCACCCGCCGCATGCCGCGCGCGCGCCTGGTCGTCCTCAAGGAGACCGAGCGCGAGGCCGAGCTCCTGCGCCGCACGCTCGACTCGCAGTTCGACCGCCCCGAGAAGGTCGAGATCCTGGCCTGGCCCGACAAGACGTACAAGCAATGGCTCGCCGCCGTGAAGGACCGCACCGAGGCCTTCGGCGAGGTCTCCGGCAACATGATGAACCTCGTCCTCAACGAGACCATGTTCGTCGTCGACTTTAAACGCTTTTAGCCGTTCTGGGGTCAGGCCTTTAGTTAATTTAGTTATCATCCGGCCATGGACCTCCAGGCCCTCGCCGTCGCCGCCGGCATCGCCGGCTGGATGCCCGCCCCCGTGCGGGCGCCCAAGGCCGCGCCCGCTCCGAGCGCGACTCCCGCGGCCGTGGTGGTCGTGGCGTCGCCGTCGGGCGCGACGGTGGATTGGGACAAGTTCGCGGGCGGTCTCATGGCCTCGCGCGTGATCGCGGTCGGAGAGAAGCATGACGAGCCGTCCCATCACGCCGTCCAGGCCAAGGTCCTCGCCGCCGTCGCCGAACATGATTCCTCCGTCGTCGTTGGCCTGGAGATGGTTTCTCAAGATCAACAGAGTTTCCTCGACGATTTCCGTGCCGGACAGTTATCGGAGGCCGAGTTCTCGGATTGGTGGAAGAAGACCTGGGGCTTTGACTACTCCATCTATAAACCGATATTCGACGCCGCCCGCGCCAAGAACCTCCGCATCGTCGGCCTCAACGCCCCCATCGGTCTGGTCAAGATCGTCGCCAAGCAGGGTCTCGCGGGACTCACGCCGCAGCAGCGCGCGACCTTGCCGTCGTCCATCGAGGAAAGCGCCGACGTCCGGTACCGCGACTTCGTGAAAGACTCCCTGTCGGGCCACGGACTGCCGCCCGAGGCCATGGCGCGCATGATCCAGGCGCAGGCCGTCTGGAACGAGGCCATGGGCGCCAAGGTCGCCGAGCTCGCGGCGTCGTCGCGCGTGATCGTGATCGCCGGACAAGGCCACATGCTGTGGCGCGCCGGCATCCCGGAGAGCGCCGCCCGCCGCGGCGCGGGCCCCGCGACGGTCGTCCTGCCTTATCCTCTGGACGGCGAAGTCGTGCCCATACCCGACCAGCTCAAGCGCCTGCGCGACCCGGCCGGCGGCGAGCTGGTCATGGCCGACTCGTTCGTTCTCATTCCTTAACTCGCTCCGGAGCGAGTTACGTCGGGCCTTTTGACTCTCGTTTCGCGTCCCCAAGGTCCCATATCGAGCCGCGTCGGCCTTGATAGACTCGTCTCGTGGGGCGAATAACTAAAATAACTAAAGGCCTGACCCCGATCCTGCTGCTCGGCGGGTCGGCATTCGGCCAGCTGCGGGTCGAACCGTTCGTCCCGCGGCTTTCGGCCGCGCCCGCGGTCGCCCTCGCCGCCCCTTCCCTGTCCGCCGCCTCTCTCGCGCCCAGCCTGTCCGTGGCCGCGGCTCCCGCGCTGATCGCTTCTCCTCTCGCGCCCGCCCTGTCTTTCGCCGCCGCGCCCGTCGTCGCCGCCGCTCCGGCCGAGGGCCCTTCGATCCCGGCGCGCGAGGCGCTTTCCTCCGCGGGCAAAGCCGCCGTTCCGTCCGCCAACGACGATTTCCCGGCGCGCTCGCTCGACATCTTCTGGGACGGCTTCGGGACGGTCTCTTCGTACGACACGGTGTTCGGGCCGCCGACGTCCGGCCTCGCGCCCGAATCAGCGGGACTCTCCTCCGGAAAGGCCGCGCCGGCCGCCCCGTGGCTCGCCCTCTCCGACCAAAAGCACGCCGTCGCGCTCGAGGCCGCGGTGCGCCTGGCGCGGAGCACGCGCTCCGGCCGCAAGGCCTTCGCCGCGGCCGAGCAGGCTCTCGACGGCGCCTCGCTGCCGGTCGACGTGCTCGACCTTGGCCGCAACTGGGGCGAGTACGACTACCTCGAAGGCCGCCTGCGCCTGGACCGCAAGCTGTTCTCGCCCGGCCGCGAGGCCGATCTGACGGGCGTGATCGCGCACGAGCTCATGCATGTCGCCCAGCACGCGCAGGGCCTGCCCTCCAACGCGCTCGAGCTGGAGCTCGAGGCGCACCTGCTCGACCTCGCGCTGATGAACGAGCTCGGCCTCAAGACGCCGCCGAACACCTTCGCGCGCCAGGCGGAAGAGGCGCTCGCGAAAAGCCCGGCGGCCTTCATCGAGCTGCTGCAGATGGCGGTGCCCGGCTCGCCGTTCCTCGGGGAGTCCAGCTTCGCGGACATCGTCGATCAGCTGGAAGAGGAGTACGAAAGCCTCAGCCGCAAGAAGAACGCCCGCGCGGTCAAGCTCGCGGGAGTCGTGGCTCAGGACCTCAAGACTTTACGCTCGAAGAAGGGCCGCGCGGCCTACAAGGAGTTCTCCCGGCGTGTGCTCGCCGAGTTGGCCCGCCGTTCCGCCGCCGCTGACCGCTAAGCGTCGACTTGCGCCGGAAAATCCTCCGGAATAATCAGCCGATTCGCGCAAAAGTCGACGTCTATTTTCTCTTGAGCACGAGCCAGAGCGCCCGCTCGGTCCCGCACAAGGACGCGGGCTGACCGCCGTAGGTGTAGCAGGTGGGAAGCGAGAACTTCGTCTTGAGGATGAGGCTCGCGAGCTCCTCGGAATCGTAGCTCCTCAAGTCATACGCGGACTCGAGCACCTTCTCGCCCTTGGCCGTCGGATACGTCACGAAGTTGACGATCCTCTCCCGCCGTTTCTTGGATTCGGGCGGTAATGTCATCATGACGTGCTTGAAAGTCTCACCCTTTCGCCGAGCCGTCCACACTTCTTCGTCCGGCAAATCCTCGCCATAGGCGGCGAGATCGAGTCCTAATACGAAAACGCCGCCGGGGCTGAGCGCCTCGTAAGTGTTCCGCAGGTGCGCGAGAGCCTCTCTCTCCGTCATGAGATGCCGGAAAGTCGAGAGCAGGTTGAAGGCGAAATCGAACTTCTCTTTCGTCTTGAAGCTCACCATGTCGCCCTTCACGATGGCCGCCTTCTTTCCCCATCGCGCCAGGCGCTTCCTCGCGAAGCTCACCATCTTCGGCGAGATGTCGTAGCCCGTCACCGTCCACCCGCGGCGCAGCAGCCCGGGAAGGTATCGCCCCGTCCCGCACGCGGGCTCGAGGGCCTTTTTCCCGCCGTTGCCGTGCTCGGCCGCGATCTTGTCCAAGAGCCAGACCTCGTCGCCGGTCCCGTCGGCGTGGATCAGGTCGTACAGCTCGGGATCGTCGTAGAACTTCGGCTGGCTCACGTCGTCGCCGGCTTCTGGATCATGACGGTCGTGGGCTGGGCGAGGATGATGCCGTCGGCGGCCAAGGTCTCGATGAGGCCCACGAGGATGGCCTGCTTGGCGTCCATGTACACCAGGTAGTCCGAGGTCAGGACGAAGAACACGACCTCGAACTGGAGGTGTCCGGTGTCCTCGTACGCCGCGAGATGGGCGCGCCCGAAGCGGAGGTCCGGGGTCTTGTTGACGATGGCGGCGACCTGGCTGGGGATTTTGCGCAGGGTCTCAGGCGGGGTGGCGATGGGCACCGAGAAGCTGATCACGACGCGGCGCTCCGACATCCTCTGGAAGTTCTGGATGCGCTGGGTTGTGAGCTGGGAGTTGGGATAGACCAGCAGCTCGCCGCCGAGGTTGCGCACGCGGGTGGTCTTCATGCCGATGTGCTCGACGGTGCCCATGAAATCGCCGACCTGGATCTGGTCGCCGACGATGAAGGGCTTGTCCACGTAGATCGCGACGGCGGCGAACAGGTCGCCGAGCACGGCCTGGGCGGCCAGGGCGACGGCCACGCCGCCGATGCCGAGGCCGGTGAGCACCGACGACACGTTGAAGCCGAGGTTGCTCAGGACGAAGAGAATGGTCGCGACCCAGATCAGGCCCTTCACCGCGAGCGTGGCGGTCTGGGCGGTGGCGTAGTTGGCGCGGTCCGCGGGATCCGACAGGATGGTCTTCTCGATCGAGTACTTGGCGATGGTCGTCAGCAGGCCGACGAGACGCCAGGCGATGACGAGCAAGGTGACGACGTGAAGGGCGTGCTCGAAGCGGGTCGGCAGGTCCAGCGAGCGCACGGCGAAGTCCAGGGCGACGATGACGAGCTCGTGGGCGCGGACCTGGTCGATGAGGTCCGAGGCGAGGGTGGGGCGGACGCGGTTGGCCAGGCGGCGCAGGATCAGGAACACCCAGACGATGGCGGCGAACGTGGCGCCCGCCAGCAGGTAGGCGGACATGGGGTTGCCGTAGTACTCGTCGTGGAGGAAGGCGTGCATCGCGAAGATTATGCCTATTTCGAGCGGCGCTTCGAACTCTTGGCCGCAGCGCCCTTCAAGACGCCCGTCTCCACCATCAGAGGGATGTAAACTTCTTCCTGGAAGCGCTTCTCGAGAGGCTCAAGCTTTTTCAGCATTTTCGCCTCGATTTCCAAGGCCTTGCAATATCCTTTGGTTCTCTGCACATCCGTCAAACCACGATCGGCATAAAGCGCGAGCAAAGCCTTCTTATAGCCGGCCGCGGCGCGCTCACGAACCCTTGCCATGCTTCGCATCAAGGGGTCCGCATACAAATCGGCCGCGATCCGGCTCGGCTTTAGGGAATCGATCCGCTCTCTCAATTCAGCGCGAGTCATGATTTCCTCTCCGGACGCTCGATTCGAGCCAAGCGGACCTCGTGATCGACAAGCTGCGCATGGATGGAGCTGATATCCTTGTCCTGCAGAGAACGTTGCCGGCGCGAGCTATCCACTTCACCGGCAAAACTGTCGATTCGGCCCAACACCCTTTCGAAACCTTTCGACATATCTTGCCGCAGGCTCACATTCAGATCGTGCATTTCACCGACGAGCCGCGAAACATTGACGGCGATGTTACGCGTTGACTTACGCACGGCGCCCACGTCCCTTTTCAACTTATCGATTTCCCGCTTCATCTCGTCGGACATTGTACTCCCCCAAAACTTCTCTGCGCCAGGGCCGAAGGGCCCAACATTCATACGATTTGACCCCCGATTTTGTTCCCGAGCGCTCGTCGGGCCGCCCCGGCCGATTTTGTATAATGTTCGTCATTCCCCTGGGGCCGCGAAGGCCCTCGGGCTGGAGAACCAATGCCCACCGCCACCGCCATGAAAACCGATTATAAGGTCAAGGACATCAGCCTCGCCGACTGGGGCCGCAAGGAGATCACCATCGCCGAGAGCGAGATGCCCGGCTTGATGGCTCTGCGCGCGGAATACAAGGGCAAGCTTCCTCTCAAGGGCGCGCGCATCGCGGGCTGCCTGCACATGACCATTCAGACCGCGGTCTTGATCGAGACGCTGCTGGAGCTGGGCGCCGAGGTGCGCTGGTCCTCGTGCAACATCTTCTCGACGCAGGACCACGCGGCGGCCGCGATCGCGAAGGCGGGCAAGGCGGCGGTGTTCGCCTGGAAGGGGATGAACGCGCAGGAGTTCGACTGGTGCATCGAGCAGACGCTCAAGTTCCCGGACGGCAAGTACCTCAACATGATCCTGGACGACGGCGGGGACCTCACCAACATGGTCTTCGACAAGTACCCGCAGCTCGCCAAGGACATCGTGGGCCTTTCCGAAGAGACGACGACGGGGGTTCACCGGCTCTATGAGCGGGTGAAGAACGGGACGCTGCTGACGCCGGCGATCAACATCAACGACTCCTGCACGAAGTCCAAGTTCGACAACCTCTACGGCTGCCGCGAGTCGCTGCTGGACGGGATCAAGCGGGCCACCGACGTGATGGTCGCGGGCAAGATCGCGGTGGTGGCGGGCTACGGCGACGTGGGCAAGGGTTGCGCGCAGTCGCTGCGCGGGCAGGGCGCTCGCGTCCTCATCACGGAGATCGACCCGATCAACGCTCTCCAGGCGTGCATGGAAGGCTATCAGGTGGTCACGATGGACGAGGCGGCCTCGATCGGCGACATCTTCGTCACGGCCACGGGCTGCAGCGACGTCATTCTCCGCAAGCACTTGGACGCGATGAAGTCTCAGGCGATCGTCTGCAACATCGGGCACTTCGACCTGGAGATCGACATCGCTTCCCTCACCTCCGACAAGAAGCTCAAGAAGACGGAGATCAAGCCGCAGGTGGACCAGTTCGTCTGGCCGAACGGCAAGGTGATCACGGTTTTGGCCGAGGGGCGGCTGGTGAACCTGGGCTGCGCGACGGGGCATCCGTCCTTCGTCATGTCGTGCTCGTTCACGAACCAGACGATGGCGCAGTTGGAGCTCTGGCAGAACCGCGGGAAGGGCAAGTACGAGAAGAAGGTTTATATCCTGCCGAAGCACCTCGATGAGAAGGTCGCGGCGCTGCACCTGGGGAAGCTCGGGGCGAAGCTGACGAAGCTCACGGCGAAGCAGGCTCAGTACTTGGGGATCTCGACGGAGGGGCCGTTTAAGCCGGAGAATTACCGCTACTAAGACTGAGACGGACGGAAACAGAAGGCCCCGGCAGCGTACCCGCCGGGGCCTTTGATTTATCCTAATCGCGAAGAGCTTATTGTAAAGTGATGCAATGCGTCGCGAATATTACTCAGACCCCATCGACTCGTTTGTCAGGACCGGTGAGAATGAAATAATCGGACGATTGGCACTGAGTAGCGGCTCTGCAGATGAGCCGACCCAGAAGGACGCTTGGCTTGAGCAGATTCGAATCCTCAAGCGGATTCTCGCCCCACACCAAGGCTCGATCTATTTCGAGTATTCGATCCCGCGCATGGGTCGTCGAATCGATGTCCTTCTTTTAATCGGTCCGGTCATCTTTATTCTCGAATTCAAGGTTGGTGAAGATGAGTATCCGGCATATGCCATCGATCAGGTTTGGGATTATGCCCTCGATCTAAAGAACTTCCACGATGCAAGCCATAATCAATTCATCGCTCCAATCCTCATTTCGACAAAGGCTCCGCCGCACCATCAAACCATTGTCGCCACCCCGCAGAATGACAAGCTGCTGCTCCCCATTAGGACGAATGTCGAGTCCCTGAGCACCGTTATCAATGATGTCCTAACATTCGCCGACGGCGCCCATATTGATCGCAGCCAATGGGATATGGGCCGATATTGTCCTACGCCGACGATTATCGAGGCTGCTATGGCGCTTTATGCGGGCCACTCGGTGACTGATATTTCGCGCAGTGACGCGGGGGCAATCAATCTCACTCAGACGTCTGACGCCATCTCAAGAATCATTTCCGATTCAAAGAAGCGTTCCCGGAAATCCATCTGCTTCTTGACTGGTGTTCCGGGCGCAGGGAAAACTCTCGTCGGTCTTAACATCGCAACCAAGCATTTCGACAAGAAGAATGACCTCTACAGCGTCTTTCTTTCCGGAAATGGCCCGCTCGTAGCAATATTGCGTGAGGCCCTAACCCGAGATAGGGTTAGAAATGAAAGAGCCCGGGGCAAGAAGATCACGAAGGGCGTAGCCATGAGTGCAGTTAAGACTTTCATCCAAAATGTCCACAATTTCAGGGATGACTGCCTTGCCGATGGTTCGCGCCCGCCCGTGGAACACGTCGCCCTGTTCGATGAGGCTCAACGCGCTTGGGATTTGCAGCAAACGTCCAATTTCATGCGTCGGAAAAAAGGAAAGGCGAATTTCAATCAATCCGAGCCGGAATTTCTTATCTCCTGTCTTGATCGGCATACAGATTGGGCTGTCATCGTGTGCCTTGTTGGCGGAGGCCAAGAAATTAATGTGGGTGAATCCGGAATAACCGAATGGATCGAATCTCTGAACCGCTCGTACAAAGATTGGGACATCCATATCTCCTCTCATCTTTTTGATAGCGAATACAGCGCCGGCAAAGCTCTCGAGTCATTAAAGGCTCGGAAGAATGTTGCCTACAAAGACGAGCTTCACCTCGCGGTTTCGATGCGCTCTTTCAGGGCTGAAAATGTCTCGAAGTTGGTTAAGCAAGTACTCGACCTTGAGGTTGACGAGGCGCGTCAAACATTAGCCCAGGTCAGTTCCAAGTATCCAATTGCGATCACGCGAGATCTCTTCAAGGCAAAGCGGTGGCTGAGAGAACGAGCGCGCGGGTCAGAGCGCTATGGGATTCTCGCCTCATCCCAAGCATATCGGCTCAAACCTCACGCGATTGACGTCCGAGCGACTTCGGATCCCATTCATTGGTTTCTCGATGGGAAGGAGGATACCCGGTCATCCTATTATCTAGAGGACGTCGCCACTGAATTCGATGTTCAAGGCTTGGAGCTCGACTGGGCCTGTGTCACGTGGGATGCGGATTTTAGATTTACTCAAAGGGGCTGGGAGCACAAGTCCTTTGTTGGGAGCAAGTGGAACAAAATTCTGAATGTCGATCGACAGACTTATCTGAAAAACGCCTATCGGGTTCTCCTAACGAGAGCGCGCCAAGGAATGGTGATTGTGATTCCGGAAGGTGTATCGGATGATCCGACGAGATTGCCTGAGTTCTACGATCCGACGTTCTCATTCCTTAAGGAAGTCGGGTTCCGAGTGATCTAACCTCATGCTCGCGTCCTTCCTCTCCACCGACCACGACCGCCTCGACACCCTCCTCTCCCAATCCGCCTCGCACCCCCAAGCCTACGAGTCCTTCCGCCGCGGCCTCCTCAAGCACGTCGGCATGGAAGAAATGATCCTCCTCCCCGCCGTGAAGCGCCTGACCGGCGCCCCCCTCGCGCTCGCCGCGAAGATCCGCCTCGACCACGGCGCGCTCACCGCCCTCATGATCCCCTCGCCCACGCCCGCCGTCCTCGCCGCCGTGCGCGCCATCCTCGAGGAGCACAACCGCCTCGAGGAGCAGCCCGGCGGCCTCTACGAGCAATGCGAGCAAGCCCTCGGCGCCGAGGCCCCCAAAGTCCTCGAGGCCCTCAAGAACGCCCCGGACATTCCCCCGGCCGCGCACGTGGACAGCCCGCGGGCCCTCGCGTCCGTGAAGCGCGCGCTCGAGGCGGCGGGCTATGGAGCTCTTGATCTAACGTAGGCGCCGGCGCGACTTTCGGCGGCCCGCCCTCACGCGACGAAGGATGCGCTCAGCCCGCAGAGCTTCCCGGATAGCATCCCGCAGCTCTTTCATCAACCGCTCGATCTTCGCGCGATCGCTCGCAGGAGTCCCCGGCAGCGTAACCGCGTAGAAGCGGACGGGGATGTTGTGCGGCTCGTCAGGCCCGCCGGGCCCGGTCTTTCGAGTGCTCATGCGCTCCTCCTTCGGAGGCGCCCGATTTTTTCTAGGAGGAGGAGCTGCGAGCCGCTATCGAACGCCGGTTCGATTATAGTACGAGAGCCCGCAACCGTCAAGGCGGCCGGGAACAAAATCGAGGGGCAAATCGTATGTATTGCGAGGGTTGTCCGCCGAACAATAAGCCCCAAACAGCATCCGCCCCCTTGACGAATCACTTATTTGTGATATACTAAAGATGTGATTCGCGAAGGAGGCGCGGAGCGCCGGAGTCGAGAGGTGCCGGAATGTACCAAGTCACGCTGTCTCCCGATGCATCGGAATATCTGGACTGGATGCCGAAGAATCACTACCGCAAAGCCATGGCGATCATCGCCCGCCTGGCCGTCGTCGGGCCCGATCTTCATAGACCTCATGCCGATCACGTGCGCGGCAAGATTCGTGAATTACGCTGCGGCATAGCGACGTTCGAACACCGTTTTCTCTATTTTTTCGACGGCAAGGAAATAATCCTCAGCCACGGCTTTCTCAAGAAGGACGACGCCATCCCGGAACGCGAGATCGCAA
This sequence comes from Elusimicrobiota bacterium, assembly GCA_035606075.1. GTDB lineage: Bacteria > Elusimicrobiota > Elusimicrobia > UBA1565 > UBA9628 > GWA2-66-18. Next base: position 7,152 of record DATNGC010000127.1, on the reverse strand, counting down.
AGGCCGAGCAGGCCTACATCAGGCATTTCTCTTCTAAGAAATAATGGAGGACGGTATGAGCGGGAAAAAGGGTTCCGAATCCTTCAACGCGCGGCTGAAGCGCGACCTCAAGGATCCCGAGTTCGCGAAGGCCTTCGAGGAGCTTTATCTCGACGCTGTGATCGCCGAGAAGCTCCAGGCTCTGCGCGAGAAGCGCCATCTCACGCAAAAGCAGCTCGCGGACAAGGCGGGAATGGCACAGAACGCCGTCTCGCGGATCGAGAAGGGGGAGAACAGCCTGACCCTGAGAACGGTGCAGCGTCTCGCCGGCGCGCTCGGCTGCGTGGTCGAGCTGGAGTTCAAGCCTGTGAAAGGCAGGCCGCTCGCCGCGGCGTAACGGCGATCAGCGCAGATTCCGGATCGCCGCGCACTGCCCGTCGTCGAGATCCCCCGACTTCGCCCCCGCGCTCTCGTCGTCCGTCATGAGGTTGGGATGCGCGCGCGTGTGCCCGATGTCGCCGAGGATGTGCGCCAGCTCGTGCGCGATCATGCTGTAGCTTTCCGCCGTGTCCGGCTTGGGCGGCCGGTGGCCCTCGTCGTACGTGATCCAGAACGTGTCCAGGATCCCCGCCGCCTCCGGGAAGCGCTGCTTGAAGACGTTCACCGAGGTCGCGTTGTACGCCTTGGCCGTCGAAGGAATCGACCCCTTGGCGAAGAAGAACCCCACCGGACGCCGCGACGGGATCAGCGGCTCGCCCATCACCGAGGCCTCCGCCGGCGCCTTGTACGGATCGGCGACGTTGAGCAGCCGCAGCCCCTCCTGAGACCACCGCGCCGAGACCACTTCCGTCTCGCCCAGCGTCACCCCGCACCGCGCGAAGATCGCCGAGGCCTTGCCCAGCTCTTTCTCGAGGACGCCGGGCGCTTCCCAGCCCGAGCCTGACTCCACCACGAGCGCCAGCGGCGCGACCAGCTTCGCCGCCGGCGTCACCGGCACGAACGAGGCCGGATAGATGACCTTGCGCGAGACGATCTCGAAAAGAGGCGAAGCCGGCGCCTGGGCGCGGACCGGAGCGGCCCCCAGCAGGGCGGCGAGCAAGAGGACCATGGAACAATTGTACTTCAAGCGCGAACAATTTCCGGGTTTGATCGTATAAATAAGAGAAGGTTACAATTGCGAGAATGAACGGCATCGCCTCCTTCCTCAGCGCCGATCACGACCGGCTCGGCGCCCTCAAGTCCCGCTCCGCCTCGGACCCCAAGGCCTACGCCGCCTTTCGCCGCGGCCTTCTCAAGCACATCGCCATGGAGGAGACCATCCTGCTTCCAGCGGTGAAGCGCCTGCGCGGCACGCCCCTCGCCCTCGCCAAGCAGGTCCGCCTCGGCCACAGCGCCATCACCGCTCTCCTGACCCCCACCCCCACGCCCGCCATCCGCGCCGCCATGCGCGCCATCCTGAAGGTCCACAACAAACTCGAGGAGGACGACGGCGGGATCTACGCCCAGTGCGAGCAAGTCCTCGGAGACGAGGTCCCCAAAGTCCTCGAGGCCCTCAAGGCCGCCCCCGACGTCCCCCCCGCGCCGCACTCGGACAGCCCGAAAGCGCTCGCGGCCGTGAACCGCGCCCTCGAGGCCGCGGGCTACCCGCCCTTGCCGTAAGCCCGCTCGCCCGCTACACTGGACTGCGATGCCCGACCTCGTGCTCGTCGACGCCTGGCTCCTCCTCGGCGCCGTCGTCCAGCTCGCCCTCGTCCTGCGCGCCCGCAACTTCTACCCCCGGGACTGGATCCTGCCCTTGCTCGGCCTGCTCGGCGGCTCCCTCGGCTGGTTCGGGTTCCTCTATCTCTGCTCCAACGCCTTCGGCCCCGTCGGCCCGGGCGTCGGCCCCGCCGCGAACGGTTTCGTGGTCGGCTTCGGCATGGCCCTCGCCGGCAGCGCCATCTACGTCTCCGCCTTCGCCCCCATGCGCCTCAACCCCGCCACGCTGCTCTCGCTGACCATCTCGTTCTGGGCTGTGTATTGGACCGGCGGCGTGCCGAGCCGCTGGCTCTGGGCCGCGGTCCCCATGAGCGCCGCCGCGCTCGTCTTCATCGCCGGCGGCGGACGCGGCTTCCTGACGTTTCGCGCCGTCCTCCAGATCTGGTCGCTCGCGGCCGCGGCCCTCGTCGCCTGGGACGCCATACCCGCCGGCGTCGGCAGCGTCTTGGGCGATTACCGCGTCGAGGAATTGGCGCACACCCTCGGCCCCGTCGAGGTCCTCGTGACCGGCGCCCAGACGTTCCTGTTCGCCCAGATGGCCGTCGGTCTCGTCCTGCTGGTCAATTCCGAGACGTGGACCGGCTGGCTGCCGGAAAAGGCGGAGCACGACGATCTGAGCTGGCCCGTGATCGCCGCGCTGATCGTCCAGGCCGGCGCTTTCGTCTGGCTGCGCAAGAGCGGCGCCGGCGTCCAAAGCCAGTTCATGGCCGTGGCCATCTTCGCCGCCCTCGCCCACGGCGCCATGACCGGTCCGGACGCCAAGGGCGCCCGGCCCGTCGTCGACGTGTCCTTCGAGCCCATCCGCGGGCCCAGGGACTAGGCCGCGTTGTCCATCAAGCGCTCGACTTTCTCGTCGAGCTCCCGCGCGACCCTCGACGCCGCCGCGTTCTCGTACGGCAGAAGGTAGTCGGCCATCAGGTCGTAGGAGAGGTGCGTGCCGTCCTCGCGCTCCTCGATGAGCACCGTCACCGGAGCGTAGGAGGCCGCGTCCGGCACGTGGCTCGCCATCTCCCGCATGATCAGCGGGTCGCCGATCAGGAAGCGCAGGCTCTTCACCGTGCGCCCCTCCTTGCTGAGCACCGCCCCCATGTCGAAGCGCACGAACTCGATGAACGAGGAGCTGCCGAGCGTGTTCTGCACCACCTTGAGGAGATCGCCCGCCGTGCGCGCCGACTCCATCGACCTCGTGAACGCCCCGAGGTCCGGCCTGCTCAGCCCCCGCTCGAACATCGTCACCACTTGATCGAATGGGCGCGCGGAGATCAGGCTGTACCGCCGCACCCGCATCGTCCGGATCTCTTTCGTCTCCATAAATCCTCCGTCGATATAGTGTGGGTCCGGAGGATCAAATCCTTTTCTAGGCCGTGTACCGCTCGACCACCATCGCCCCGCCCATGCCGCCCTCGGCGCAGGCTCCCATGAGCCCCAAGCGAGCCTTCGGGTCTTCCTTCATCCCGTAAAGCAGGTTGAGCATCACCCGCGCCCCCGTCGCGCCCAGAGGATGCCCGATCGCCAGCGAGCTGCCGTTCGGGTTCAGCGCCCCGGCCTCGAGCTTGCCCTGCCAGTCGTGCCCGAACCGCTTCTTGCCCAGCTGGAACACCGCCAGCGCCGAGGCCGCGAACGGCTCGTGCAGTTCGATGTGGTCGAGGTCCGCGAATTTCGCCCCCGCCATGTCGAGCGCGACCGGCGCCGCCAGCGCCGGCGCGATGTCCATGTGGGCCGGTGAATCTCCATAGTAGCCCCAGCCCTTGAGCCCGCCGAGTATCTCGAGGCCCAGCTCTTTCGCCCGCTGTTCGCTCGCCACGATCAGCGCCGCCGCTCCGTCGGAGGGCGGGCAGGAGTTGTAGAGGGTCACCGTCGCCTTCGTGACGCCTTCCTGGTAAGTCTTGCCCTCGATGAAGCGTCCGTGGTCGCGGTAGAAGTCCTTGATCCCGTACTTCGAGTTCTCGAAGATCAGAGGCACCTTCGCGAACATCCGCGGCTTGGCGACGACGTCCTCGCGCAGGAACGCGTACTCGTCGCGCTCGAGCAAAGTCTTGCCGTTCCAAACGGCCGGCACGACATGGGAATCATAGAAGCCCCGGTTCCACGCCGCGAGCGTGCGCGTGAAGCTCTCCACCGCGTGCGCGTCCTGCGCCTCGCGCGAGATGCCGAACATCTGCGCGCAGACCTCGGCCGTGCCCGCCATGTTGATGCGTTCGACCGGGTCCTCGAGGCCCTGCTCGACCGAGTCCACCACCCGGATCCCCGGCGTGTCCCAGAGCTCGCCCCACTTCGCCTTGAGCGTGTCCAGGCTGCGCAGCGCCTTCTCCGAGCGGGAGCCGTCGATCACGTACGGGAGCTGGGACATGCTCTCGGTGCCGCCCGCGATGTACAGCTCCCCCTCGCCCGTGAGGATGAGCCGCGCCGCCGCCGAGATCGCCTCGATGGAGGAGATGCAGTTGTTCTGGAAGCTCACCCCCGTCGACTCCTTCGGAAGCCCGCAGCGCACCAAGGTCACCCGCGCGATGTTGGGCGCCGAGAAGCCCATCCCGGCCCAGCCGATCATCAGCCCGTCGACCGCGTCCTTGGGCAGCTTCGTCCGGGCGATCAGAGACTCGACGACGAGCTGCAGCATGTCCTCGGCCCGCAGGGCGGACAGCGAGCGAGAGACGTGGCCCACCGGCGTGCGCACACCCGCGCACAGCACGACCTTCTTCGATTCGGCGCGCATAAAATCCTCCTGCTCAGCGTAATGCAACTGTAATAGTTACATAATGCAAGCCCCGGCGAGCGCCTAAAAAAGTCCGGCGAGATTTCCGACGCAACACTGGAACAGCCCCGCAGTGGTCCCGCGCGGGGAATCCGACTATGATCGGCCCATGAACGACCTCATACTCATCATGGAAGCCGTCGTGATCGGCGGGCTGATCTTCGCCGCGTCGATCGCCCTCTTGAGCGGCGAGTGGTAAAGGCGCTGGGCCTCGCGGCGCTGCTCGCGCTGGCGGGCGCGCCGCCGCGCGCCTCCGCCCAGCAGGCCGCCGTCGGGACCAAGCCCCTCGAGCTCCGCGATCCCGCCAAGGACCTCCAAGCCGCCGAGGAGGCGATCGCCCGCGGCGGCGGCGCCGACGCTTATGCCGCGCGCGCCGACGCCAAGCGCTCCCTCGGAAGGCCCTTCCAGGAGTACATCGTCGATTATGCCGAGGCGGCCCGCCGCGACCCCAAGAAGTACGGCGAGAAGTTCCGCGGCATCATGGAGCAGCAGGAGTCGGAGACCAAGCACGAGGTCAAGAGATACAAGTCGACCGCGGCGGGCCAGAAGGACGCCAACGTCCTGACCAAGCTCCTGTTCATCCCCGCCTTGGCGATCCTGCTGCTCATCGCCTCGCTGGTCTTGATCCGCGGGCGCGCCCGCGGCGGCTAGTCCCCGCCGCCCTCGTCGCGCAGCGCCGGCTGGGGCAGGAGGTCCGTGAGGGCGGAGAGCAGGCGGGTCCGCCCCACCGGCTTGGTGAGATAGGTCGTGCCCCCCACGCACAGGCTGCGCCGGTAGTCGTCGATGCGCTCCGAGCCCGTGAGGAACAGCACCGGCACCCCGCTGAACTTCTTGAGCTCGCGCATGCGCCGGCACAGCTCGATGCCGTCGACCCCGCGCAGATAGAGGTCGAGGATGACGAGGTCGGGCGACAGCGCGGGCAGGGCGGTCAAGAACTCCTCGCCGCTCTTGAAGGCGTAGAAGACGTAGTCGTCCTCCAGCCAATTGCGGATAAGGGTCATGTAGTCGACCTCGTCGTCGACCATGGCGATGACCGGCTTCGCGTGCCTCATACCCCCAGTGTAGCTCCCGGAGGGGCGATGTCGAGTCAAATCGCTTTCAATTTGGCAAGCTTGACGGGCATGCTCAGGATCAAGCGGGCGTTCGAGAAGAAGGCGGCGGAGGACGGCTGGCGGGTCCTCGTGGACCGGGACTGGCCGCGCGGCATCCCGCAGGGGCCGGGCGCGTTCGACGAGTGGGCCCAGGAGCTCGCCCCGAGCTCCGGCCTGCGGGACTTCTACCGGAAGGACCCCAAGAAGTGGCCGGAGTTCCGCCTGCGCCTGCGCGACGAGCTCGCCGTCGAGCCCGCCCAGAAGACCCTGCGCCGGCTGGCGCTCGCCGCCAAGAACGAGACCGTGACCCTGCTGCACGGCTCGCGGGAGCTCGAGCGCAACAACGCCGCGGTCGTGCGCGAGCTGATCGAAGGGATTTTCTAGAGGCGTCCTCCGGGGACGGGCCTACTTCGCCGCGTCCTCGATCTTCCCCGCTTCCTGGTTCTCTTGGACGATGGCCGTGTTGGCCGCGTCGACGGCCGCCTTCGCGCGGACGGTGTCGTTCTGCAGGGACTTCGTGTACTGCAGGGGGCTCTCGGCGACGGCCTTCACCGCCGCGTTCTCCTTCACGCGGGTCATGAACCACCACAGGCCCGCGCCCAGCGCGGCGACGATCAGCAAGGTCTTCATCCGCGCAGTATAACGCGGCCGCGCCCTCCGCGCAACCCGGTTTGGTAGGCTTTCCCCATGATCCGGCTCAAGCGCGTCTTCGACAAGCGCGCCGAAGACGACGGCTACCGAGTCCTCGTGGACCGGCGGTGGCCCACGGGGATCCGAAAGGAGAGCGCCGCGCTCGATTACTGGGCGAAGGAGCTGGCCCCCAGCGAGGCTTTGCTGGAGTTCCTCCAGGGCGACCCCAAGCGCTGGCTTCCGTTCCGCGCGCGCTTCCGCCAGGAGCTCAAGGCCTCCCCCGCCGCGCTGAAGACGCTGAGCACCTTGGCCGAGGTCTCCAAGACCCGCCCCGTGACCTTGCTGTCCGGCGCCCGCGACCCGCGGCACGGCCCGGCGGCCATACTGCGGGAAGCCCTCGAGTCGCTGGTGTTGAAGCCTTTGCCGGAAAAGCTGCGCGACGAGCACTCTCATTCGACGCGCCGCCGCGACCGCGCCCGCCTGAGAGCCTTTCCCGCGCATGACGCGTGAAGTCCTCCGCCTACGCCGTCGATCATTACGTCGCGCTGATCGTCGTCGGCGCGCTCATCTCCGTGGCGATGTTCCTTTGGGACCGGCGCCGGAAATGAGCGGCTAGCGCCCGCGGCCGCGGCCGTGCTTGCGGCCGTTGCCGCCGCGGCCCTGGGACGCGTTCCAGTCCTGCTCGGACATCTCGGGCTTATTGAAAAGATCCGGGTCTTCGCCCGGATGGCTGTTGACGAAGATGAAGGACACCGGGAAGCCGTACTCCTTGCTGAGCGCGGGCGCGACCTGCTGGAGGTGCTCCATGAGCTCCTTTTGGCGGACGTCCTTCCAGACCTTCACGCCCTGCTTGGCCGCGCGGCGGTTGAGGCCGCCCACGTCGACCGAGAACGCGACCTTCAGCGGCGCGCCGCCCAGGCTCTCCTCGATGATGGCGCGGTT
>DATNGC010000126.1:0-10815 GCA_035606075.1 Elusimicrobiota bacterium | reverse complement strand
GACGTCCATGCGCGAGTCCATGCCGGGAAGGCCCTTGAGCCAGATAAGGTGGTTCAGGTAGCCCACGTACCCGACGATGTTCGCGGACACCTCGGGGTCGGCGCTGACCGGGTCGAGCATGATGGTGAGCTTCTCGCCGGGATTGGCGGTCACGGTGACCTCGACCGGGCCGTTTTTCTTGATATTCTCGTCCTTCACGAAGGGCACGAGCGGACCCGCCAGGCGCACCGTGAGCTTCATCGGCTTGCCGGAGCCGTCGTCGGGGATGGTGAAGTTCCCCTTCTCGTCGGTCACGGCCGCGACCTTGCCGGACTCGTCGTAGATATTCGTGAGCGGCAGGGCGATCGGGCCGATCTCGCCGTGGTCGCCGCCGTCGGCGGTCGGGAGCGTCGCGCGCCCGCTGACGGTGCCGGAGATCAGGTTCATCTTGTTGGAGGCCGCCTCGTCGCCGGTGTGGAGGTCCTTGGCGCTGAGCGCGAACGCCTCGCCGGTCTTCACGTCGACGATCACGATGACGGGCTCGCCCTGCGGGTCCTTCGCCTGGTAGAGGTTGATCGCGCGCCACTTGCCGTCGAGCTCGTCGGTGAGCTGGCGCGTCAGGAACTTGGGCGCGTCCGGGGCGGGCTCTTCGTCGGAGGAGGCCGCCGCGGCCTGATCGCCGCCGTTGCGGGGCTTGGACTTGCCCGAGCGCGGCTGGCTCTTGGACTTCGGCGCGGTCTTGCCCTTCTTGCCCGTCTTCGACTTCGGAGAGGCCTTCTTGCTCGCCGCGGCGAGGCGCCACGGCCCGGCCCGCTCGGGAGCCGTCTTGCCGCCCTTCACGCGGGCCTTGGCGTTGTCGGCCGGCTGCGTCGCGCGCTTGGCCGCGATGGCGGCGAGCTGGTCGTCGCTGAAGCCGACCGTCATCACGTCGGCCGACACGCCCGAGGCCAAGCCGCCCGACATGCTCATGATCGCGGGCTTGCCGTCCGCGAACACCTTGATATGGAAGGTCAGGCTCTTGCCGGCGACCGCCAGCTGATACGGCGAGCCGTCGTCGTCCTTGCCCGTGATCGCCTGCTTGAACGTCGCGATGATCGAGGTCCCCTGGCCCGGCTGGATCGCCGGCAGGATGTTGACCGAGACTTTCGCGAGCTGGGAGCTCGGGGCGCCGAACTGGTCGGGCGCGGAGTCGACCAGCGCGCGCAGCGCCTTCTCGACCGACGCGGGGCTCGCCGGATCGGCGTCGAGCGGGATGCCCTGGACGCGGTCCTCGCCCGCCGACGGCCTCTTGGGCGCGGGGCGCGCGGCCTTGCGCAGGCCGATCCCACCCTGCGGGAGGCCCGTCCGGCGCGGGAGGACGTCGAGGCGGGCCTCGGAAGCGAGGGAGTCGATCGCGGCCTGAGGGACGCGGCTCGCGGAGCCGTCGAAGAGCTTGGCTCCGAGCGCCGCCGCGATCGGCGAGTGGACCTCGGAGAAGCCGCGCAGGAACGCGCCGAACGCCTGGGCGACCTGGGACGGCGACGCCGGCAGGATGGTCTTGGGCGCGGCGGCCGGGGCGGCGCCCGAGATGGGGGCGCCGTTATCGGCCGGAACCGACGCGGCCGGGGCGGCGGCGGCGGGTGCGAGCGCCGGAAGAGCCGCGGCGGCGGCGGCGGAGAGCGCGGGAGCGGCGCCGATGGCCGGCGCGGCGGTCAGCGCGGAAGGCGCCGAGAGCGCGGGAGCGGCGGACAAGCCGCCGAGGGTCGTCGGGACCGGGCGGACGGCCATGCCGGCGCCGGGGGCTATCGCCCGGGGGGCGGCGACCTCGACTTGAGCGAACGCCGGGAGGACGGAGCCGAGGAGGATGGCGGGCGTGAGGAGCGCGGCGATGATCCGGGTATAAAGGGAGCGCGGGCGTTCGTTCATGCCAACAGTTTACGGGGTTCCGCCGTTCTTGACCCGGAGCGAAAGTCCCGCCGCCGCGCCGAAAAGGGCCTACGCGGCGCATGGGTCCCGCGTTGACGCTCGGCGGGCGATGCGCTAGACTGGGGCCATGATCCTCCTCCTCTTGGCCGCCTTGGCCCTGCCCGCCGCCGCGGACTCGTCTTTGCTCGTCTCGCGCCCCTCGACGGCGGCCGTCGACGAGGTGATCGAGCTCAAGCCCATCCCGGGCAACCACTTCAATACCGAAGGGGCGCCGCAGAAATGCGGCGGCGAGAAAGCCATGGAGGTCCTGCCGCGCCGCCTGCGCTGCCAAGTGAAGAAGCCCGGCGTCGCGACGGTCCTGGTCAGCGTCTGCGACGACAAGCTCACCTACTGCCGGCAGGAGAGCTTCGACGTGAAGGTCACGGGCATGCCCAAGGCCAAGCGCAAGTCGTCTCCGTCCAAGGCCGCGCCGAAGGGCGGCAAGGGCGCGCCCACCGGCTTCATCGACAACGAGCCCGCGCGCGCCCGCGCGCTCGCCCGCCGCGAGGGCCGCCTGCTGTTCATCGACTTCTACGGCATCTGGTGCCCGCCGTGCAACCAGCTGGAGGAGGAGGCCTATCCCGACCCCGCCTTCCAGGCGGCCTCCGCCGACTTCGTGAAGGTCGGGCTCGACGCCGACGCCGACGTCTCCTTCGACTGGAAGGCCCACTTCAAGGTGGGCGGCTATCCGACCTTGATCGTCGCCGACGCGAACCTCGACGAGCTCGGCAGCGTGGTGGGCTCGCGCTCGGGGCCCGCGCTGGCCAAGTTCCTCGACGACGTGAAGGCCTACAAGGACGAGCCCGTCGAGAAGGCCGCCGCGCTCGTCGCCAAGGGCGGCCCCGAGGCGACCGACCTGCGCCGCCTGCGCGTCGCCCACTGGCACGTCGAGCGCGGCGAGTTCGACGAGGTCGAGGCCCTGCTCAAGGGAATCGACGCCCCCGCCGCGCGGCGCGAGCTCCTGCTCGCGCGCCGCGAGCGCGCGCGCCTGCAGGAGGACGCCCCCGCGCGCCTCGCGGCCACGAAGGAGCTGATCAAGAGCTTCCCCAACGACGCGGCCTACGCGGATTGGGTCTCGGGCCTCGCGGAGGCCGAGCCGGCCGCCGCCGCGCCGCTGCGCGACGCCGTCGCCCAGTCCGTCGCGCGCTGGTCGGACAATCCCGCGCTCGGCGCCTCCGATTACTCGCCGGGGGACCTCGCCTATTCACAGGGCGACATCGCCGCCGCCGTCGGCTCCACCGAGGAAGCCAAGGGCTTCTACTCCAAGGCCGCCGACCTGTACGCCGAGGAGGCCAAGAAGTCCCCCCTCGCCCTTCCGCGCGCCGCGAACCTGAACCGCGGGGACGCCCTGCTCAAGGCCGGGCGCAAGGCCGAGGCCAAGGCGTTGTACGAGCGGCTCGTGAAGGCCTATCCCGAGGAGTTCACTTTCAATTACGAGTACGCTTCGGAGCTCTACGGGCTCGGGGACTACGCGGGCGCCTATCCCTACGCGGTCAAGGCCGCGGAGCACGCCTACGGCGACAACTGGCTGCGCGCCGTGCGTCTCAAGGGCGCGCTCGAATTGGGATTGGGCCGCCGCGAGGACGCGGCAAAGACCGTCGACGAGGCGCTCGCCGAGATCGTCCCCGCCAAGTCGCCCGAGGTCCGAACCTACCGCTACGTGACGGCCCTCCGCGAACTCAGCGGCAAAATCGCCGCCGGCAAAGATTAGCGATCAGTAAGGCGGCAGGCCGTGGCCTCGGCCCTCGAAGCGCCGCAGCAGGTAGTCGTGGCGCTGGCCGAAGTAGCCGCCGTAGTGCGCCCCGCCCGACTTCGTGCCGGCGTCGATCTTCGGCACGTCCTGCTCGGAGACGTTCGCTTCCTTCGGCTTGAAGCCCGGGTCGCGCGCCAGCGAGATCGCGCGCAGGGCGGCGGCGGCCATCATCGGGTGGGCCTTGTCGATGAGCATCTTCTCGAGCTTCGACGGCTGGGGGGCGCCGTCGGCGCCGAGCGTGCGCGCGGAGTACTCCGCGAACTTGCCGCTGCGGATCAGCGTCTTCGCCCACGCCTCGGGCGTGGAGAAGTACATCTGCTCGTGGTTGCTCGAGATCGAGCCCGGATCGACGGACATGATGTCCTCGAGCGGCTTGAGCAGCTCGGGGCCGCCGGACAGCTCCGCGGCGAGCACGTAGCCGTACAGGATGCCCCACTGGTCCTCGTAGGAGCCGATGCCGTGCAGCTTGAAATAGCCGGCCATCGCGTCGGCGAGGCCCTTCGTGCGGCGCTCGCTCGAGACGAGCTTCGCCCACGCCTGCGCCGCGTAGTAGCGCGCCACGCGGTCGGAGGACCGCTTGCCGCGCATCGACTCGGCGATCAGCTCGTACGTCTGCTCCGTCGGCTTGGCCTCGGCGAGGAGCGCGAACGTCGCGATCTTCTTGTGCGAGTCGAGCTTGTTCCACTTGTCCGTGTCGTAGAAGTCGGCGCGCAGCTCGTCGGCCTTGCCCATGCGCCGGTACAGCTCGGCGATGCCCTGGGCGTCGCCCTTGACCTCGTCCATGTCGGCGGGATAGCCGAGGCGGCCCAGCGCCCGGCCGACGGCTTCCTTCATGTCGCGGGCGTTGTCGTCCGCGCCCTTGAGATTGGCGGCGCGGATCGCGGCGGCGCGGACCTCGGTCAGGCCGGCCTGCGCGTACAGCGCGCCCAGCGCGTCGACGAGCGCGTTGTGCAGCGGGACCTGATAGTGGGAGTAGTCGTCGAGCTTGTTGGTCATCGCCTCGAGCAGCGCGATGTCCTCGCGGCCGCCGAAGCGCTTGAGCACGAGCGCGGCCGTCATCGCCAGCGCGTTCTTGGACGTGATCGTGATCTGGCCGGCGCCTTCCGTTGCCCACTTGTTGTCGGCGATCCACTGTCGCGCCGCGCCGGCGTCGGCGGGAGTCGCGAGCCGGGCGAACCCCTCGGCGGCCGCGACCTTGATGGCCGTGCCGTCCTGGTCGCTCGAGGACATGCGCGACTGGTCGATGAAGCGCATCATCAGGTCGCGCACCTTGGCCATCTCGCGGCTCTGGTGCGGCGTCGGCGGCGCGTCGGGCGCGGCCGCGGCGGCGAACTTCGGGCTCAGCGTCTCGGGAGCCTTGGGCTCCTCCTTGCGGATCTCGAGCCACAGGTCCGAGCCCTTGCCGCCGCGGGCGGCCGCGCCCGTCGCGTAGCCCATGCGCGCGCCCGGGACGTCCTTCAGGCGGCGGTAAAGATCGAGCAGGTTGTGGTTGCGCACGAAGCTGCTCGTCGGCGCCAGGCTGTCCACGTGCTGCTGGGCGGCCTCGTAGCTCGCCGGCGGCGTGCCGGTGAAGTGCGCGGCCAGGAACGCCTTGTCGGCGTCCGAGAGCTCCGCGTCCGAGTGCACGAGCACGCGCGCGCGGCCGCCCTCGACCGCGCTCACGAGCTCGATCGGCGTTTCCAGGCCCGTCTTCTCAGCTCTGTCCTTTAAAAGGGCCGTGATTTGTTTGAGCCATCCCTCGCCGGGCACGCCCGCCGGGTTCGTCAGCGCCGCCGCCGCCTCGGGCAGGCCCGCCGCCGCGACGGCCTCCGTCACGGCCTTGATCTCCGCCCGCAGCGCCGGATCGGCGGCCTTGGCGCGGTTGTGCGCCGCCGCGACGACCTTCGCGTCCGCGGGCATCGCGAGCGCGGTGTCCGGCGCGAAGAAGGCGCGCTGCGCCGGGGCGACGGACTGCGCCTGCTCGACGGGCTCGGACTTGGGTCGCGCCGTCCGCAGGATCTTGTCGAACACGCCCTCGGACGGCTCCTCGCCGCTGCCCTCGCCCGCCAGGCTCTCGATGAGGCTGAACACCTCGGCGGCCATCAGAGCCGACGCGTCCTTGAGGGAAGCGCGCGCGACGTCCTTGGCCGGCTTCACCTCGGCGGTGAAGACGATCTTGGACCCGTCGTAGGAGACCTTGATCAGGCCGCCGCGGACGTTCTTGTGGCCCTTCGCGGCCTCGTCGAGGATCCACTTCGCCATCGGGTCGACGATGTGCTTCTCGATCGCGGCCGTCATCGGGCGCGCGCCGTAGAGGTGAGAGAAGCCCTCCTTCGAGAGGAAGTCGATCACCGACGGGTCGACCACCAGGTCCGTGTCGTGGCGGTCGGCGAGCAGGTCCTTGAACTCCCCCACCTGGATGGAGGCGATCTTGGCGGTGTCCTGCTGGCGCAGGCGGTTGACGCGGATCCACTTGTTCTTGGAGCGCGGGTCCTCGTCCAGGCGGTTGAGGAACTCGGGCCGGAACGCCGCCTTCAGGTGCTCGGCGACCGCGGCGTCGATCTCGCCGTCCCACGCCTTCTCGATCTCCGCGCGCTGAGCGGCCTGCTGGGTCACCGACAGGTTGTGCGTGTCGATGGCGTCGAGGAGCTTCGCGTACTTCTCGCCGTCGACGGCGCCCATGCCGGCGTTGGACGTCATCAGGATGACGGTGTTCTTGAAGTCGATCGTGCGGCCCTGCCCGTCCGTCAGGCGGCCGTCGTCGAGGATCTGCAGGAGCACGTCGAACACCTTCGGGTGCGCCTTCTCGACCTCGTCGAAGAGGAGCACGGAGTAGGGCTTCTTGCGCACGGCCTCGGTGAGCTGGCCGCCCTCGCCGTAGCCCACGTAGCCGGGAGGCGAGCCGGTCAGGCGCTGGGCCGTGTGCTCCTCCATGTACTCCGACATGTCCATGCGGAACATGGCGTTGGGGTCGTTGAACAGGAAGCGGGCGAGTTCCTTGGCGAGATAGGTCTTGCCCACGCCGGTCGGGCCGGTGAGCAGGAACTTGCCCATGGGGCGGTTCGGGTTGGACAGGCCGGCCTTGTTGCGGCGGATGGCGTTGGCGATGGCGGTCAGCGCGGGGTCCTGGTTGATCACGCGCTGGCCGATCGTCGCCTCCATCTCGTTGTAGCGCGCCGCGTCGTCCTCGCCCATGTTGAGCTGGCCCGACGCGATGCCCGTCTTCTGGGCGATCACGCGCTTGACCACGTCGACGGTCAGGCGGCCCTGGCCGTCCTCGACGGCCTCGCGCTCGGCGTAGAGCGACTCGGCCTTCTTGATGAGGTCGGCGACGCGGTTGTACATCTCGACGGGAAGGGCGAGCGTCGAGGCGATGCCCTTGTCGAGGAGCAGCTGGCGCGCCTCGTTGACGGCGACGACGAGGTCGTTCCAGTTCTCGCGGATGTCGAGCGTCACGGCCGCGCGCAGGTTGTCGGGGCGCGAGAGCTCGGCGCCGTCCTGCACGGCCTTGATCGACTTGTCCGGGTTGAAGTTGGTCTTGTCGAACTGGTCGGTGAGCTTGGCGGCGGCGACCAGCGCCTCGTCGGGCACGATCGCGTCGTGGATCTTCTGCAGCCAGCCCTTCATGGCGCGCAGGATGCGCGTCGTCTGCGCGACGCTGGGCTCGGCCACGTCGATCTTCTCGAAGCGGCGGCGGAACGCGTCGTCGGACTCGATGAACTTCTTGTACTCGGTGTCCGTCGTCGTCGCGATCGCCGAGATCTTGCCGTCGCGCAGCGGGCCCTTGAGCACGTTGGCGATCTTCTGGCCGGCGTTGTCCAGGAAGAACTTCTGGATCTCGTCCATGAGGACGATGACCTCGTTGCCGCGGCCCGGGTTCGCGTCGTTGAACAGGGGCAGGAAGGCGAGCAGGGCGTTGAGCACCTTGACCGGGTCTTCGGCCGAGAGGATCTTGTTGATGTCCATCTCGACGAGCCAGCGGCCCTTGAGGCGCTGGAACTGCAGGAACTGCTCGGAGTCGTTGGCGGAGGCGTGCTCGGCGTCCTCGATCATCTCGGCCAGGCCCTCGGCGACCGCGGTCTTGCCGGTGCCGGCGCCGCCGACGAGGATGACGGAGTTGCGCATGCCGCGCGGCGAGGTCACGATCGGCAGCATCCGCTTCACTTCCTCGGTGCGCGCGACCACGGGCGGGCGGGTCTCGCCCGGGCCCTTCGCGACGGGCTTGAGGAACTCGGCCAGCAGCTGGACCTGCTTGTCGTTGAGCGTGGTGCCGTCCTGCAGCTTGCGCGTCTGCAGCCAGGAGATCCACTCCGCCTGGACGTCGCGCTTGGGCTTGTGGTTCTTGGCCGCCTCGAGGGCCGCGAGCTCGGCCTTGCGCGCCTCGGCGCGGGCCTTGGCCTCGGCCGACGGCGCGAGCGTCGCCTCGCCGGGCTGCTCCTTGAACGGCTTGATCTCGGCGACGACCGAGGCGTCCTCGAGCGTCTCGTCGGCGAGCATCTGGCGCGTGACCTTCGCGTCGGCGCCCATCTTGACTTCCATCAGCGCCAGGTCCTGGCCGCCGCGGAACTGCGGGTACACCAGGCGCAGGCGGCGCGCCTCGGCGTACTCCTTCATCATGCCCTCGGTGGTCCCCTTCTTGAACTGGACCATGACGGCCTGCTGGGGATCGTAGCTCTCCGCCGCGGGATAGGGCTTGATGACCTTGTTCTCGAGCGAGGCGGCCACGTTCGGGTGCACCTCGACGCCGGCGACGAGGTCGTCGGCGGCGAGCTCCTTGGCGATCTCGCCGGCCTTCGCGGGGCTCTCGGCGTTGAGGACGTAGGCGTCGCCGTGGCGGAACAGGCTCTTCTGTCCCTTCTCGCCGAGCAGCTTCTTGATCTGGGACTCGGTCGCGTCGCCGGCGAACTTGACCAGCACGCCGGTCGTGCTCCAGTGCTCCTTGCCGTGCGAGGCGATCTTGGCCGGCAGGGAGACGGACAGCATCGTGTCCCGGATGGAGGCGGACACGGTCACGGCCTTGACCGCCTTCAGCTTGGCGACCTCGACGGCCGTCTCGACGGTGTCGTCGGTGTTGAAGCGGATGCTCAGGGCGATCGCGCCGTCCTCGCGGACGGTCGCGCGGGTGACGGAGGACATCGCGTTGAGGTCCTCGCGGATCTTCTCGCGCAGCTCGTCGGAGACGCCGGCGCGCAGGGCGACGACCATCTCGGAGTTGGAGAACGAGGCGGACAGGTCCTCGGGCGCGGAGATCTTCGCCTTCGGATCCCCCTCGTCCTTCGCGCTCGCCTCGGCGGCGAGGGCGGCCGCGGCTTGCTCCTCCGCGGTCAGGGCGGCGGGCGCCGGGGCCTCGGCGGCCGCGGGCGTCTCGGACGTCGCGGCCGCCGCCGGCTCGGCGGCGATCGCCTGACGGTGGACGCTCTCCGACGCGAGCACGCGGCCCACGAGGTCGGAGCCGGCCAGAGCCCGCGCGAGGGCGACTTCCACCGCCTCGTCGAGTCCCGTCACTTCCAGGACGACGCGGCTCTCGCTCGCGTCGACGGCGCGCGCCGCCGCCTCGGCGTGGGCCGAGTGGGACGCCAGCAGTTCGCGGGCGTGCTCCTCGTCGACGCCGGCGCCGAAGACGATCTGGAGGCCGTTGAGGCGGGAGCCGTCGATCTTGGCCTGCCACGCGGGAGCCTCCATGCCCGGGAAGGTCCCCTGCGCCGGATTCTCCTCGGGCGCCGTCTCCTCGTCGGGGGCCGCGCCGTCGGCCTGGTCCTCGGCGGCGTGCTCGCCGCGGTTGAGCCGCGCGAAGATCGCGCCGGGCACGGAGACCATGTCGACGATGCCCTGCTGGGCGAGCTCGCGGGCCACCGAGGCCGCCTCGCCCTCGCTGCCGCTCGGGACGCGGAACACGACGCGCATGCCGGCGTTCTCCTGGCGCGCGCCGGGGAAGCGCTCCAGCGCCTGGCGGGCGCCGGCCGCGCTGATGTTGGGGCCGAAGCGGACGCGGATGTCGTTGGACGCGTCGCCGGGGCGGGGCTTGATCTTGGTCTTCCAGCGCGCGGAGCCCGGGGAGAGCGTGCCCATCATGCCGAGCATCGCCAAGCCGCCGGCCGCGAGGCCCGGGGCGTGGTGCGCGAGCTCCGGGAACAGCAGCGAGCCGCCGCCGAGCAGGGCCATGAAGCCGAGCATGCCCATCGTCGTCGAGCCGCCCTGGCCCTTCGACTTGGGCTTGTCGGCGTTCTTCATCTGGTCGCGGAGCTTGCCCTCGTACTTGGGGTTGTCCCAGCGCTTGAAGATGTCGTGGTCGTTGAACCACTTCTTGAGGCGGTCGTAGAACGGCTCGTTGCGCGGGTCGCGCAGCAGCTCGAGGATCTTCTCCTTCGTGTCGGCGCCCTCGGTGAAGACCTTGTCCTTCAGGAAGTCCGCGGCCTTGTCCGGGTAGGCGGCCATCAGCGTCGCGATCTTGTCCTCGTCGGAGAGGCTGCGGAACTCCTCCTTCGCCATCATCTCGTCGACGAGGGTCTCGAGCGCGTTCTTCATCGCGTGCTCGGTCTCGAAGATGCTGACCTCGCTGGCCATGCCGCGGTCCTCGGCGATCTGCGCGATCACCGAGCTCCACTGGCTGAAGATGTCCATGACGTCCTTGACCGCGGCCTCGGAGCGCACCTTCTCGCGGATGCACCAGTAGTCGTACGTGCAGGGCAGGGCGAGGAACAGCAGGGGCACCGCCACGCCGAAGTGCACGTAGGCGACCGCGTAGAACGCCGCCAGCGCGGCGAAAGTGACGCCGTTGGCCACGCGGTTGAGCGTCTTCTGGCTGGTGACGCCGAGCTTCTCGCCGATGAAGGTCAGCAGGTTGGTCGGGCCCTCGTACAGGCGGCGGAACAGGCCCTGGTAGCCCTTCTCGACCTTCGGGTTGTACACCCACTTGGCGTACCACGCCTCGGGCAGTACGGAGGCCAGGATCTTGCCGCCGTCGAGCTGGGGCAGGGGCAGGAGGTTGAACGCGCCCAGCGCGACGTTCATGTGCGCCAGGCCGAGCGCCACGCCGGCCAGCACGCCGCCCGCGGGCAGCAGGCCGATCGCGGCGAACGCCAGGCCCGCGAGCGCGAAGTTCGTGAGGGGACCGGCCGCCGCGACCCAGAAGGCATTTCGGGCAGATCGAGGCCCGCCGA
>DATNGC010000125.1:0-10548 GCA_035606075.1 Elusimicrobiota bacterium | reverse complement strand
CCGTGTGGCCCTCGATCTGGATCGAGTTGGGGATATCGGCGAGGGTCTTGACCACCTGCTGCAGGATCGGCAGCGACTCCGATTTCAGGTAGGCGCTGCCCGACTCGAAGAGGACGGGAGCCTGGAAGACGATTCGGATCTTGTTCTCGCCGACCTCCAGCTTGGCGATCTTCTGCAGGCCGTCGCGCTCGAAGAGCTTCTCGACCGTCCGTCCCTCGTTGGCGAACCGCTGCTCGGCCGCCTTGATGCTCATCTGCATCCCGACGCTGCGCGACGAGGTGGCGGCGTAGAGCATCAGGAAGAAGATCGCCAGATAGCTCATGAGGTCGCCGTACGTCACGGCCCACATGGCTCCGCGGTTGAGCTGGTTCTCGAGGTCCTCGTCGCGCTCGTCCCAGGCGCCGCGGTTAGGCCGGCTCACGGACCGCCTCCGCGGCTCGCGCGGCGTTGCGGCCGTCGAGATAGGCGGCCATCCGCAGCTCGATCTGATAGGTGGGCTGGTTCATGGCGATCGCGAGCACCCCCTCGATGAGCATCTCGAGGCCCTGCGTCTCACGCATCGCGAGCAGGCGGATTTGGCCGGCCATCGGGATGCAGAACAGGTTGGCCAGGCCGATCCCGAGGAAGGCCGACGACAGGGCGAGCGCCATCGCGGGGCCGAGCTTAGTCGGGTCCGACATGTTCGTCAGCACCTTCAGCATGCCGAGCAAAGTCCCCATGAGGCCGAACATCGGCGCGAGCGTGCCCAGCGTCCGGAAAACGTTGGCGTCCTCCTGGCGGGCGATCCGCTTGCGCCTCAGCTCGAGCTCCAGGATCGACCGGGCGGCGGCCGTCTCCCCGCAGGCCGCGGCCGCCGAGAGCGCGCGAGAGAGGAATCCGCCGGCGAAATCCGAGGATTCCCCCCGCAGGGCGAGCAGCCCTCCTTGTGCTTGCGCGCGCCGCGAGAGGCGGACGATCTCGGCGGCGATCTCCTCGGGGCTCGCGAGCTTGCCCGGGTTGAGGATCCAGTACACGGCGCGGGCGGCGCTGAACAGCTGCGCGGCGGGCGTGCTGATCAGCATGGCGGCGGCGGCGCCGCCGAGCACGACGACGATGCCGTGCATGTCCATGATGTTATGGCTGGCGCCCGGCTGGAGCAGGCTCCAGCCGAGGACCGCCGCGGCCCCCGCGACTCCGAGCCACAAGCTTAAGTTAGGCATGGTCTCATTCTACCGCAACGGCGTTACGTTTCCGTTGCCGGGCGCGGCGATTTCATCCGTCTCTTTGGACAGCGCCCTGAGCGCCGCGAGAGTCTCCTCGCGCGAACACGGCCGATCCGAACACTCCGCCGCCCGCCGGTGGGCGAAGTCGATGTCCGGCAGCGCGAGCGTCTCGCGGTACTCGGCGACGGCCTCCTCGCGCCGGCCGAGGATGTCGAGCAGCTGGCCGCGGGACAAATGCAGGAGCGTCGCGAAGGCCGAGGGCTTCTCCTTCTCGGCGGACTCGACCGCGCGGTCGAACCAAGCGAGCGCGCTCCGCGCGTCCGGCGCGTTCAGGCAGGTCTCGCCCGACAGCCCGCAGACGAGGGTCAGCCACTTCGGCCGGAAGGCCGAGGGACCGGCTTCGACGCGCCCGGCGAGCTCCCGCGCGAGAGCCAGCGACCCGTCCTCGTCTCCGAGATGATCGCGGATGAGGATCTCGAGGAACTGATAGTAAGGGCTGCCGGGCACCTTCTCGCGCAGCTGGCGGACGACCGGCAGCGCGCTCGCGTAATCGCGCCGATCGAGCAGATGGATGCAAAGCACGAAATTCAGCGCCTGCCGGCTGGAATAGCGCGACTTGTCGATGGCGAGCTGCAGCTCCGCCAGGCCTCGCTTCTCGTCGCCTCGCAGGATGAGCATGGCTCCGAGCTTCGCGATGCCCGACAGGCGCGCGGCCTGGTAGTCGAACACGCCCAGTCCGAGTTGGGCGTCGTAGTACTGCGGATCGAGCTTCACGCACTTCCTCAGGTTCTTGATAGCCTTCTTCGCGGAGGAGTACGCGTCCAGCCAGTGTCCCTTCATCAGCCGCCATTGGCCTTGCGTGCCGAGCGCCATGCCGGAGACGAAGTAGCCGTCGGCCTTGGTCTGGGGGTCCTTCGAGTCGATGTAGGCGTCGGCTTTGCGCAGCGCGGCGTCGACGTCCTGCTCGAAAAGCCCCTGCAGCGTCGGCGTGTCCTTGAAGAGGCCGAACTCCTGCGAGGACTCCCACCAGATCCCGCCGGCTTCGAACAGGTAGCCGAAGGGGTTGTCGGGCTCCAGCTCGATGAGCTTGCGGAACGCCGCGCGCGACTGCGCGTAATCGAGGGAGTAAAGACGCTGGAGCCCCTCGTCGAGCTGAGCCGCCGCCGCGGGGCTCAAGCGGGGACCGGCCGCCGCCGGGAGCGCGCACGCGAGCAGGAGGGCGGCCGCAGCGAGGGCTCTAATTCGCATAGATCCGCGTCCCGGCGTCGTCCGAAGGGTTCGACTTCCAGCGCCGTCTCTTAGGCCGCGCCGAAGGCGCGGCGTCCTTCGGCGCGAGGGCGGCCGCCCGGGCGCAGGCGTCGGCGCGTCCGAGGTCGCAGGCGTCCTCGTAGTCTTCGAGCGCGTCCGCCGGGAGCGACAGCGCCTCCTCGACGGCGGCGCGCCGAAAGCGCGCGTCCGCGGCCTCCGCGCGCGCGGCCTCGAGAGCCGCGGCCGGCGCGCGCAGGCGGAGCATGCCGTCGAGGCGGGCCTCGAGGTCCTCGGCGGCTCGCCCGCCGTCGTCGCGGGCGCCGCGCGGGTTGCGCAGGTCCGCCTTCACGCGCGCGCGCCAGGCCAGGGCCTCGGCGAGATGGTCCTTGCCGCAAGCCGCGGCGGCGTCGAGCGAGTTCAGAGCCTCGAGCAGCCGTCCCGCGGCGGCGTGCGCGCGGCCCGCGGCGATCTTGGGCCGCGGGTCGTCCGCGTCCAGCAGGCGCGCGGCCGCGGCGAGCGCGGCGAGCGCCGGCTTGTCGGCGCGCGGCAGCCCGCGCGCGAGGCGCGCCTCGGCGAGCCCGAGCCAGCCCTCGCCGTCGTCGGCGCGCGCGGCCGTGTAGTCGAGGAAGTCCCTCTCGGCGTCGGCCGCGCGGCCGGCCCGCAGTCGCGCGCGGCCGCGCAGCAGCAGGGCCGCCCGATTGCGCGCGTCATGGGCCAGAGCCAAGCCGAGATCGACGTTCGCGGCGGCGTCGTCCCAGGCCGCGAAGTCCCCCTCGCCGCGGCGGAAGTAGGCGTCCGCCAGCAGCTCGTCCCCGTCGGACGGCTTCCACGCCCGGATGGCGCGCGTGGCGAACTCGACGCGCTCGGGGTCGTCGGCGGCGCGCGCGTCGGCGCGGTGCAGCGCCTCGAGGAACGCCGAGGCGCCCGCCGGGGGCGCGAGCAGGAGTGCCGCCGCGAGGACCGGACCCGTCATTCGGCCGCGGGGGCTCCCCGGTGGGCCTTCCAGAACGTGCGGATGTGCTCCCAGCCCTCCTCGGCGGTCTCGACGACCTTGACGAGCTTCACGTCCTCGTAGGAGATCATCCCCTGCTCGGCAAGATAGTCGAAGTTGACCGTGTTCTTCCAGAAGTCGCGGCCGAACAGGACGATCGGCAGCGGCCGCTTCTTGCCGGTCTGCACGAGCGTCAGCGTCTCGAACAGCTCGTCGAGCGTGCCGTAGCCGCCGGGGCAGGCGACCAGGGCCTTGGCGCGCATCAGGAAGTGCATCTTGCGCAGGGAGAAGTAGTGGAACTGGAAGCAGAGCTCGGGCGTGATGTACGGGTTCGGGTCCTGCTCGTGCGGCAGGGTGATGTTGAGCCCGATGCTCTTCGCGCCGCACTCCCAGGCGCCGCGGTTGGCGGCCTCCATGATGCCGGGCCCGCCGCCCGTCATGATCACGTACTCGAGGTCCTGGCCCGCCTCCTGCGCCTTCGAGAGGATGGCGGCGAAGCGCCGCGCCTCCTCGTACCAGCGCGAGAGCTCGACGCGCTTCTCCGCCTCGGCGAGGCGGCGCTTGAGCTCCGCGTCGCGGGGCTTGGCGGCGAGGGCCTCCTGCGCGACGGCCAGGCGCCGGCGCGCGTCCTCGGGCGACAGCACGCGCGCCGAGCCGAACACGACGATGGTCGAGCGGATCTTGTGCTCGCGCAGCAGCGTCTCGGGCTTGAGCAGCTCGAGCTGCAGGCGCACGGAGCGCAGGTCCTTGCGGTTCATGAAGTCGAAGTCCTGGTAGGCCTTGAGATACGCGCGGGACGCGCGCAGCTTCTCGATGAGGGCCATCTTCTCCTCGGGAAGGAGTTCCTTCGGGGTTCGTGGGGTCATGGGAGTTTCAGCATCCTCGGGAGCCAGAGGCTCAGCGTCGGGCAGTAGGTCACGACCATCAGCGCCGCCAGCAGCAGCAGCCAGAAGGGCAGGACGGCGCGGTACAGCTGCGGCAGGGGCTTGTCGAAGCGGCGCGACGCGAGGAAGAGATTGAGACCCAGCGGCGGCGTCATGTAGCCGATCTCCAGGTTCAGCAGGAACAGCGCGCCCAAGTGGACCGGGTCGATGCCGTACTGAGCGGCCACGGGCGCGATGATCGGGACGACGATCACGATCGCGGAGAAGATCTCGACCATGTTGACGACCAGCAGGAACACGTTGAGCAGCGCGAGGAAGCCCCACGGGCTCGCGACGTGGGAGTGGAGGAACTCGAAGAGGCGCGTCGGGATCTCGGCGTCGATGAGGTAATTCGTGAGCCCCAGCGCGCAGCCGAGCACGATCAGGATGGCGCCGACGAGGATCATGCTGTCCCGGGCGACCTGCGGCAGCTTCCGCCAGGAGATGTCCTTGTAGATGAGGATCTCGACGATGAGCACGTAGAAGGCCATCACGGCGGCGGCCTCGGAGGCGGTGAACAATCCGCCGTAGATCCCTCCGACGACGAGGACCGGCAGCGGGATCTCCCACGCGGCCGCGCGCGCGGCGCGGCCGAGCTCGGTCCAGGAGAAGGAGCTCGGCTTGATGCCCTCGCGCTTGGCGACCATGACCGCGTAAGCGGAGAGCCCGGCGAGCAGGAACAGGCCCGGGACCATCGCGGCCGCGAAGAGCTTGTCGATGGAGATCTTGCCGACCAGGGCATAGAGGATGATGGCCAGGCTCGGCGGGAACAGGAGGCCCAAGCTTCCGGTGGTCGACACCAGGCCCAGCGAGAACGCCTCCGGATAGCCCTGGCGGCGCAGCAGCGGGAAGATCAGGCCGCCGAGCGCGATGATCGTGACGCCGGAGGCTCCCGTGAAGGCCGTGAACATCGCGCACGTGCAGAGGCCCGCGACCGCGACGCCGCCGGGCAGCCAGCCGAACAGAGCCTCCGCCAGGTCGACGAGCCGCTTCGGCGCGCCGCTCTCCGCCAGGACGTAGCCCGCGAAGGTGAACAGCGGGATCGCGATCAGCGAAGGCAGCGACGCCAGCCGGGCGAGCTCGATGACGACGGCGGTGGACTCGATGCCCGCGGAGTGGAACAGCCACAGCGCCAAGCCGGCCATCAGCGCGAACACCGGCGTGCCCGCCGCGGCCAGCGCCGCGAAGCCGAGAAGGAGCAAGCCCGTCACGCGAGCCCCAGGGTCTCGAGCGCGGCGTCCGCGGACTTGAACAGCGCGTGCGCGAGGAGGAGCGCGAAGCCGCCGGGGATGCCCGCCGCGGCGATCCAGGACGGGATCGAGAGCGTTCCGATCGTCGTCAGCACCTCGCCGGCGGCGCGGTCGTCGGCGGCGTAGCGCCAGGCGCCCTGCAGCATCAGCGCGCAGACGACGGCGGTCGCGAGCGCGGCCAGCAGGCGCAGCGGCGCCTTCCAGCTCCGCGGCGTGCCGAGATGCGCGGCCTCCCACGCGAAATGCTTCTCCGCGCTCGCGGCCAGCGCCGCGCCCAGGAAGCCGGTCCACATGACGAGCTGCTTGAGCAGGGTCTCTCCCCACAGCAGCCCGTCGCCGAAGTGGCGCAGGACGACCTGGGCGAAGGCCAGCGTCACCATCACGCCGAGCAGGAAGACGAGGAGCGCGCCCTCCGCCCGGGCCAGCGCGTCCTCAGTTCTTCGCAGTCTTGCGCGCACGGAGGGTGGAGAGCTCCTTCTCGACCTCGTCGAGCAGCTTGGCGTCGTACAGGCGGCCGGCGAGCTGGCGCCGCGCCGCGCGGCCGAGCTCCTCGTAGCGGCGCATCACGTCGGGGCCGGGCTTGGGCGCGAGCGTCAGGCCCTGCTTCTGGAGGGACGCCAAGGCCTTGTCGTTGTCCGCGTCGGAGAGCTCGTTGAGGCGCTTGAGGTGCTTGGCGGAGAGCTCGACGAGGTCCTTCCGCTGATCCTCCGGCAGGGACTCGAAAAACTTCTTCGAGATCAGCACGGCGCCGGTGGACTCGGCCATCGGAACCGGATAAATATGCTTGACGCGCTGGAACCACTGCAGGGCGACGACGCCCAGCGGCGGGCCGTAGACCGCGTCGATCATTCCGGTCTGCAGGGACTGCATGACGTCGACGACGGACAGCGGGATCGGGTTGACGCCGAGCGCCTTGTAGGCCGCCTCGGCGATGGGGTCGCCTTCCCAGACCCACATCTTCGCCTTCTTCATGTCGTCGGGACCGGCGATCGGGTTCTTGCTGAACACGTAGACGGAGCCGAGGTCGGTCCAGCCGAGGACGACGAAGCCCCCCTTCTCGACGGCGGCGTCCAGCTGCGGCGCGAACTTCTCGCGGACGTGCTCGAGCTCCTTGCGGTCGTGAAACAGCCAGGGCGAGTCGAGCAGGCGGACGTCGGGCGCGATCTCGCCCAGGCCGACGCCGGTGAAGCCGGCGGCCTGCAGCTGTCCGATGCGGATCTTCTTGACGACGTCCTTGTCCTCGCCGGCCATCGCGCCGGGGTAGAACTTGAACTTGAGCTTGCCGCCGGTGGCTTTCTCCAAGTCCTTGGAGAGGTCGGTCATCACGTTCATCCACGTCGAGCCTTCGGGCGCCAGCGTCGCGAACTTGACGTACTTGACGTCCTGGGCGCGAGCCGTCGCGCCGAGGAGCATGCACAAAGCCAATGACGCGAGCCTAGAAGTAATCATCGATCTTCTCCAATAATCTGGCCGCGCGGAGCTTCGCGGCCTCGTCGGTCAGCCGCGCCTCGGGCAGCTGCCCGGAGGGCGACTCGAGGACCTTCGTCAGCAGCTGCTTGAACAGCTCCCGGTCCTGCACGGCGACGGCGTACCAGCGGGCGTTGAGGACGTGCGTCATCAGATAGCGGCCTTTGGTGGCCTTGTGCGCGCGCGCGAAGGCGGCCTTCGCCTTCTCGGGGTCCCCCCCGAGGAGCCGCGGGCGCGAGGCGTAATAGACCCCGAAGAAGACGTCGGCTGCGTCGAAATGGTACGTCGGATCGAGCTCGATGACGCGCGACATCAGCGCGACGGCCTTCGGGAGCTCGGCGAGAGCCGCGGCGTCGTCCTTCGAGAGGTTGATGTAGCCCGCCCAGCCGGTCGCGGCCCAGAAAAGGTCGGGCACGTCGTCGGCCGTCGCGGTCTTGAGCGTCGTCAGGAACTGGTCGAGCGGCATCTCCGCGAGGCCGGCGAAGCGGGGCTTCAGCGCGAGCGCGGCGAGCGCGTGGTCGCGGCCGCGCAGGTAGAGGCCTTTCGCCCGCGCCGGGTCGGACTCCTCGATGAAGAGGAAGGCCCCGCCGGCGAAGCCCTCGGCCGCCAGCCGGCGCAGGTTGCGGTCCTCGGGCTCCGAGACGATCAAGGTCTCGATGAGCTTGAGCTGGGCGGGCATCGCGTCGCGGGCGAGCTGGTAGTCCGGCTCGTCCAGCGTGGCGCCCCGGCCGAGCGTGAGGATGTCGGCGGTCGAAAGCACGGCGACGTGGGTCTCGGCGTGGTGGACCGCGGAACAGCCGGAAACGACCGCCGCGGCCGCCGCCAGCAGGACGTCTTTCCTCATATCGCCGCCATACTAGCAAAAATCGGCGGCGCCCCGCCTCACAGCCCCGGGCCGGGGCTGGTCGTCACGCCGCCGGAGGCGCTGTTGAAGAAATTGAAGGCTTGCCCCCCCCGCAGCGAGACCACCCAGCGCGAGCCCCCAGGCCCCTGATTGAGGGCATACGCGATGTCGAAGCGCACGATGCCTCCGCTCGTCGAGCGCGTGGAGGCGGCTCGGATGCCCGCGCCGATGTCGCTGCGGAAACGCGCGGGCGAGAAGCCGCTGCCCTCGGGGACGACCGCGCCCGACTCGAAGAAGACCGCGCCGCCGAAGCGCGCCAGGTGGAAATATTCGCCGTCGAAGAAGAAGCGGTCCTCCAAGTTCATCAGCATCGAGCGTCCGCCCACGAAGGCGTCGTTCTTGTAGCCGCGAAGGCCGGTGCTGCCCCCCAGGATGATCTGGTTGTTGAGGTCGAGCTTATGTCCCTGGGCCGCCTCGAAGTGGGCGACGAGCGTCCTCGTGCGCTCGAAGATGTAGTTCTTCCAGAAGAAGTTGACGTTCGCCGTCGCCAGGCCGTTCTCGAGCTTGTTGTTGTACAGACGGCCGCTGAACTGCGCGCCGGCCAGCGCGAAGCGTCCCTCGCCCAAGCCGAAGCCCTGCTGGTCGGCGGCGTTGAAGATCCAGCGGTCCTGGTCGGCGCCCGCATTCTTGGCCATGTAGCCCGTGCGCGCGCGCAGCTCGTTGCCGAGGTTGTAGTCCTCGACGCGCTCCATGCGATCGATGTAGGTCTCCTTCACGTAGCGCGGCTGGGTCCAGGTATAGCCGATCGTCGGACCCGAGAGGTTCACGTTGCCCGGCTGCGTCCCGGGGACGGTCCCAGGCGACTGGGTGGTCGTTCCGTAGATGGACCGGTTGGCGTACCAGCCCGCCTCGACGCGCTGGACGAACCAGCGGTCGTCGTTGAGGCGGAGCCCGTACTCGGCGTTGACGACGCGGTCGCGCAGGGTGTAGTTCGAGTAGTCCGAGCCGTCGCGCACCTCGGTGCCGATGCTGTTGTTGTTGCTCCAGCTCGCCGTCATCGCGCGGGGAGTGTCGAGGGCGTAGAAGGGGCGGGTCAGGCCCACGGACTCCGTGTCGGAGATCGTGGACTTGGAGTAGGCGGTGTTCAGCGCGAGCCGCGTCCCCAGGAAGCGCGGGTCGCCGTAGCCGAAGCTGTTCGACGACTGGTAGCCCGAGGTCGTCTGTCCGGAGGAATGGGAGTAGCGGACCGACTTGCCGTAGCCGAGAACGTTGTTCTCCTCGATGCCGAAGGACGCCGAGCTTTGGCCGCCCGAGGTGCCGAGGCCGATCTGCGGGTTCGTGCTCCAGGCGTCCTGCGTGCGCACGAGCGCGTCCACGCGGCCGTCGGGCCTCGGCACGGGAGTGATCTCCGCGCGCCGAAAAGGGTAGCCCGCGCGCAGGTTGCGCTCGGATTCGATGACGCGCAGGGCGTCCCAATGCTCGCCCGGCGCGAACAGGAGCTCGTCTCTCACGACCTTCTCGCGCGTGACGAAATGGATCTTGTTGGCGGTCTGGAACAGCCAATTGTCCTCGCCCGCGACGTTCGGGTCGAAGACGTTGTCCCGCTGGACGATGACGTTCGCGATGACGGGGCCCGTCGAGACGTCGGCCGGCACCGCGGCCGGGATCATCGCGCCGGCCGCCGGCGCGGAGAGGAGGACCAGGATCGCCGCGGCTCTCATGCGCGGCGCAGGCGCGCGAGGATTTCCGCGGTCGAATGCGAACGGTTCAGCGTGTAGAAGTGGATCCCCGGCGCGCCGCCCTCGAGCAGGAGGCGGCACTGGCGCACCGCCCACTCGACGCCGATCCCGGCGACGGCCTCCGCGTCGTGCTGGGCCGCCGCCAGGCGCTCGTCGAGCTCCTGCGGGATGGTCGTGCCGCACAAGCCCGTGAAGCGCTTCAGCTGGGCGTACCCCGTGACGGGCATGATGCCGGGAACGATCGGCAGGGCGGCGCCGGCGGCGCGCGCGCGCGCGACGAAGCTGAAGTAGTCTCGGGCGTCGAAGAAGAGCTGCGTGATCGCCCAGTCGGCGCCGGCAGCCGTCTTCTCGACGAAGCGGCGCAGGTCCTCCTCGGCCGACGGCGCCTCCGGATGCTTCTCCGGATAGGCCGCCACGGCCAGCCGCGGCCCGCCGCCGGGCCGCGCGCGCGCGAAGCGCACGAGGTCCGAGGCGTGCGCGAAGTCCCTCTGCTCGGCGGGGAGCGCGGAGCCATCCTTGGGCTGATCGCCGCGGAGCGCGACGACGTGCCGGATCCCCAGCCCATGCAGCCGGTCGAGGATCGCCGAGATCTCCGTCTTGGTGTGCGCGATGCAGGTCAGATGGCAGGCGGTGGTCAGGCCGGTCTCGTTCTGGATGCGCCCCGCGGCCTCGATGGTCCGCTCGCGGGCCGACCCGCCCGCCCCGTAGGTCAGAGTGACGAAGTCCGGGGCGAGGGGCTGCAGGCCGCGCACCGACTCGACGAAGGCGCCGAGGTCGTCGGGCGCCTTCGGCAGGAAGAACTCGAAGGAAAAGAGCGGCCGCTTCGCGGAGGCGAACAGCTCGGGGATATCGGTCACGCGGCGGGAATTCTAGCAAACCCGGGC
>DATNGC010000124.1:0-15788 GCA_035606075.1 Elusimicrobiota bacterium | reverse complement strand
GCGATCCTGGAGAGCGGCTTCGGCCTCGTCCTCCTGCTCGCCGGCGCGGCCTTCATCCTGGTCGCCTTCTTCAACCGCAGCGTCCGCGGGCGCCTGTCCCACCGCCTGTTCCGCATCACCAACCGCGCCGCCTACCGGCTGTCCTCCAAGGAAATCCCGCCCGAGGACTTCGCCCAGTTCGAGGTCCAGCTCACCCAAGGTCTCTCCCGCATCCGGGCCGGCAAGGGGCGTCTGACGCGCACGGTCCTTTATACGTGCCTGGACTGGGGCTTCGCGATGATCTCGCTTTGGATGTGCTTCCGCGCGGTGGGCGTCTCCCTGCCCGTCGGCCACCTGAGCGCGGCGTTCACCACCGGCCAGGCCGCCACCTTGATCCCGGTCCTTCCCGGCGGCCTCGGCGCGGCCGAGGGCTCGATCGCGGCGCTCATGGACGGCCTCGGCGTCGGCGTCGGCGAGGCGCTCGTCGCCGCGATGCTGTTCCGCCTGGCCTACTACGTGGCCCCGTCCCTCCTCGCCGTGCTGGTCCTCTGGGGCCTGAAGGTCTCGGAGCCGGCCGTCCTGGACGAGGCGGCCAGCCTGGAGCTGACCATGCCCCGCCGCGGCGAGCGCTCCGCCTGACGCTCTTATATCCCTTATAGAAGGGTTGACCTGGAATAATTGTACCCAGGACCTGAAAACAGTAGAATGCGCGCGTTATGACGCTTTGGGCCGTCATCCTCGCGGGCGCCGTCGCCGCCGCATTCGCCGGCGTCATGCTGTTCAGCCGCTCGCTCTACGTCAGCGCGGTGTGCCTCCTCGTCGTCCTCCTGCAGACCGGCCTGATCTTCCTGCTGCGCGGCGCCGCCCTGCTCGGGTTCCTCCAGGTCATGGTGTACGCCGGCGCCGTCATGGTGCTCGTGGTCGTCACGATCATGGCCACCGGAGGGGAGCCCGAGGCCGGCTTCGCCCGCTTCGCCGACTTCTCGTTCCCGCGCTGGCTGGCCTTCGCCGGGCTGGCGGCGGCCGCCTGCGAGGTCGCCCTGACGTTGTACCTCGGCGGCGCCTCGAGCGCGCCCGTCTCGCCCGCCGATCCGGCCATGGCGGCGGGGTTCTCCACGGCGCTGTTCAGCTCCTACGCCCTCGCGACCGAGGCGGTCACTTTGCTGCTGTTCCTCGCGGCGCTGGCGGTCCTGCCCGACAAGGAGGCCGCGTGACCTCCGCCGTCTGGGCCGTGACCGGCGTGCTGTTCGCGGCGGGCCTGGCCATGGTCGTCCTGCGCCGGCAGCTGCTCGCGATGCTGCTCGGCGTCGAGCTCATGCTGGCCGCCGTCAACGTGGCTCTGGTCCATCACGCCGGCCTGTTCTCGGACGCTCAGGCGATGGCGGCCGTGGCCATCGTGATCGCCATCGCCGCCGCGGAGGCCGTGGTCGGCTTGTCGCTGATCCTGCGCGTGCTGCGCGCGGGCCGCGGCGTGGACGCGGGCGGGCTCTCGGAGCTGCGCGGATGATCGGCATCGCCGTCCCGCTCGCGGCCAAGCTCCTGTTCCTCGCGCCGGTCGCCGCCATCCTGTTCGCCTTTTTCGTCGTGCGGCCGCTGAAGCCCGAGTGGACGCACTGGCCGATCCTGCTCTCCTGCGCGATCGTGACCGCGTCGAGCTTCTATCTCGCCGCGCGCGTGCTCGGCCTGTTCGGGATCGCCGGCGGGAGCTTCGACAAGGACGTGCTGCACTGGGCCGCCGCCGGGAAGTGGGCGGTCGACTTCGGCCTGCGCGTCGACGGCCCCGGCGCCGCGGTGCTCGCCATGGTCAGCCTCGTCGGCTCGCTGATCCACGTCTACGCCGCGGCCTACATGAAGGGCGATCCCGGCTTCTCGCGCTTTTTTCTCGTCTTCCATCTCTTCTTCCTCGCCATGATCGGACTGCTCACGGCGAACAACTACGTCCAGCTGTACCTGTTCTGGGAGCTGGTCGGCCTGGCCTCCTACCTCCTGGTCGGCTATTGGTTCCACAAGGAGTCCGCGCGCAGGGCCGCCCTGCAGGCCTTCATGACCAACCGCGTGGGCGACTTCGGCTTCATGCTGGCGCTGTTCTTCATCCTGAGCACGTTCAACGTCGCGCATTTCAACGTGATCTACGTGAAGCTGGCGCTCACGCAGCAGCAGGGGGGGATCCCCGTCCTGCTGCCCGCCATCGGCGCCCTGCTGATCTGGGCGGCGTGCGCCAAGTCCGCGCAGTTCCCGCTGTACTTCTGGCTGCCGGACGCGATGGAGGGCCCCACGCCGACGTCGGCGCTGATGCACGCCGCGACGATGGTGACGGCCGGCGTGTTCCTGCTGGTGCGCTCCTGGCCCTTGATCTCGGCCGTGCCGTACCTGCCGCCGGTCGTGGCCGGCATCGGCGCCTTCACCGCGATCTTCTCGGCGATCATCGCGTCGACGAAGAAAGACCTCAAGCGCATCCTCGCCTACTCCACGGTCAGCCATCTGGGCATCATGATGATGGCCCTGGGCCTCAACCAGGTCGCGCTCGCGATCTTCCATCTGGTCGTGCACGGCTTCTTCAAAGCGGTGCTCTTCCTCTGCGCCGGAAACGTCGGCCACGCGATCCACAAGCCCACCGCGAACGTCGACGAGGTCGGCGGCTGGCGCAAGGCCATGCCGTGGACGTACGCGTGCTTCCTGATCGCGGCGCTCTCGCTCGCGGGGGTGTACCCGTTCGGCGGCTTCTTCAGCAAGGACGCCATCCTGGACGCGGCCTGGGAGAACGGCGGCCTGATCCGGTGGTTCAGCCTGCTGATCTCCTTCGGCTCGGCCTTCTACATCTTCCGCATGCTCTTTCTCACATTCCACGGAAGCCGCCCGGAGCAGCAGGGTTTGAAGGCCCATCCGCACGAAGCGGGCGCGGCGTTCGTCGCCCCTGTATTCGTGATCGCGCTGGGCGCCGCGGGGATCGGGTTCGCGGCGCCGTACGTGCAGGAGCTGGTGCTCGCCGGCTGGCGCGGCCTGCCGACCTCGGTGGCCGCCGTCTCCGGCGTGCTCAACCTCGCCGGCTCGCCGCTGATCCCGAAGCTGGACTGGCACGGCCAGTTCGGCCTCAGCGGCTTGATGGCGGCCCTCGGGTTCGGCCTCTCCTACTATCTGACCATGGTGGACGCGAGCTGGGACTGGCGCTGGCGCCGGAACCATCCGCGCCTCGAGGCCGTCTTCGAGTCCGATTTCGGCTGGAAGCCTTTCGTCGCCCTGCTCGCGGGCGCCGTCGGCGCGTTCGCCCGGTTCTGCGGCCGCGTGCTCGACAAGCGCTGGTGGGACGGCGCCGTCGAGGGCAGCGCGGGCGCCGCTCACGGCGCCTCCGAGGCGCTCGCCGGCTACTCGGCCGGCCGGCTCAACGACTATCTGTGGTGGATGGCGGCCGGCGCCGCCCTGCTGCTCGGCGGAGCGCTGCGATGAGCGAGCTCACGCTGCTCTGGGTGCTGCCCCTCGGCGGAGCCGTGGCCTGCCTGGTCGCGGGCCGCTTCGGACGGGCAGCCGCGCGGACGTGCGCGCTGATCTTCGGCGCGGCCTATTTCGTCGTGTCGCTCGCGGCGCTGATGCCCTTCGTCGCCACGCGCGGCGTCGGCCTCGACGCGGTCGGCGGCGCGCCGCTGGCCTTCGGCGTGTCCTACCTCCTCGCCGCGGACGGCCTGTCGCTGTCGCTGATCCTGCTGACCGCCTTCCTGAACCTCGTCTGCGTGATCTCCTCCTGGGAGAACGACGTGCCCGCGGGCTATTGGGCCAACTTCCTCGCGCTGGCCTCGGCGCTCACCGGCGTGTTCCTCGCGCGGGACCTGTTCCTGTTCTACATGTTCTGGGAGGCGACGCTGATCCCGATGTTCTTCATCATCGGCCTCTGGGGTTCCGCCAACCGCCGGCACGCCGCGGTGAAGTTCTTCCTGTTCACGTTCGCGGGCTCCGTGTTCATGCTGCTGGCCCTGATCGCGCTCGTCGTCGCCAAGCACGGACAGACCGGGACGTGGACCTGGGACCTCGCGGGTCTGCAGGGCGCGCCGGTCGGCGCGGCCGGCCCGTGGATCTTCCTGGGTCTGCTGCTCGGCTTCGGCGTGAAGATCCCGGTCGTGCCTCTGCACACCTGGCTGCCCGACGCGCACACCGAGGCGCCGGCCGCGGGCTCGGTCATGCTCGCGGGCGTGATGCTCAAGATGGGCCTGTACGGCCTGATCCGCATCGCCTTGCCCCTGTTCCCCGTGTACGCGCAGACTTGGGCTCCCGTCCTCGCCGGGCTCGCGGCGGTCAACGCGGTCTACGGCGCGCTGTGCGCGATGGCGCAGACCGACCTCAAGCGGCTGGTCGCCTACTCCTCCATCGCCCACCTCGGCTTCTGCCTGCTCGGCATCCTCTCCGGCGCCGCGCAGGGAGTGGCCGGCGGCAGCCTGCAGATGATCAATCACGGCATCACCACGGGCGCGCTTTTCCTCATGGTCGGCTTCCTGTACGAGCGCTCCCACAAGCGCGGCCTCGCGGACTTCGGCGAACTGGCCAACACCGCCCCGTGGCTGTCGTTCTTCTTCGGCTTCGCGATGTTCGCCTCCATCGGCCTCCCGGGCCTCAACGGCTTCGTCGGCGAGTTCATGTGCCTGTCGGGCATCTCTCACTCGCCGATCCCGATGCTCGACGTCCCGTTCTTCGCGGTCGCCGGCGTGCTCGGGGTGACTTTGGCCGCGGCCTACATGCTGCCGGCCTACCAAGCGGTGTTCTGGGCCCCGAAGGGGCCCGAGTCGGTCAGCGAGCACGTCTTCGACCTGACGTTCCGCGAGAGGTCCATCCTCTGGGCGCTGTGCGGCCTGATGCTCTGGATCGGCCTGGCGCCGTCGGGCTGGCTCGACCTGCTGGAGCCGTCGGTGCGGGGGCTGGTCCGATGAACCTGCTCGCGCCGCAGGCCGCTCTCGCCGCCGGCGTCCTGGGCGCGCTCGGCCTCGGCCTCGCGCGGCGCCCGTCCGCCCTCGCCGCGCGCCTGCTCGCGCTGGCCGCGCCGCTGGCGGCGCTGTTCCTGCTGCGCTCGGCCGTCCCCGGCGTCTTCGGCCCGCTCGTGGGCGTCGATCTGAAGGGACTGTGCTGGCAGCTCGTCATCTTCGCGGGCGCGCTGCCCCTGGCCTTCCTCTCGTCGGGCGACGACGTGGAGGCGGCGCTGTTCCTCGGCTCGGTGCTCGGCATGAGCCTGCTCGCGGTCGCCGGCAACCTGATCATGCTCTTCGTGGGCCTCGAGTTCATGTCGCTGCCGGCCTACCTGCTCGTCGCGCGGGCCGGCGAGGGCGACTCCCGGCTCCGGCTCGAGGCCGCGGTGAAGTACTTCTTCGCCGGCGCTCTCGGCGGCGCGCTGTTCCTGCTCGGCCTGGCGCTGTACTACGCGGACACGCGCTCCTTCGGACCGGCGATGGGTCCGCTCGGCCCGCAGGGCCAGGCGGGCGCCGCGCTGATGGCCGCCGGCGCGCTGTTCAAGATCGGCGCGGTGCCGCTGCACTGGTGGCTGCCCGACGTGTACTCGGCCGCCGCGCCCGAGGTGGCGGGCTTCCTGGCGACGTCGATGAAG
The DNA here is from genome assembly GCA_035606075.1 of Elusimicrobiota bacterium. Classification (GTDB taxonomy): domain Bacteria; phylum Elusimicrobiota; class Elusimicrobia; order UBA1565; family UBA9628; genus GWA2-66-18. The sequence goes on along the minus strand of DATNGC010000124.1, from coordinate 10,228 downwards.
GCCGCCGCGGTCCTCTTCCTGATGCGCGTGGTCTCCCTGGCCCCCGACGCCGTCTTCATCCGCGCGCTGCCCGGCCTCGGCGCGCTGACCGCGCTCGTCGGCGCGTTCTTCGCCCTGCGGCAGCAGCGCCTCCAGCGTCTGCTCGCCTACCTCTCCTTGTCCCACGCCGGCCTGCTCGTGATCGGCGTCGGGGCCTGGGCGGTCCTCGGCAAGGCGCAGGCCGCCTCGGCGGCCCTGCTGTTCTACCTCGGAGCGGACGCGCTGATGAGCAACGGCTCCTTCGCCTTCCTGAAGGCCTCCGGCGCCGTCACGCGCGCCGACCTGCGCGGCTACGCGGCGAGCGCGCCCGGGCTGGCCGCGGCGTTCGCGGTCCTGCTGTTCGCGCTCGCGGGCATCCCGCCCACGGGCGGCTTCGTCGCCGAGCTCTTGATCTTCTGGCAGGCGGTCCACGCCCAGCTCGCGGTGCCCATCGTGCTCGGCGCGATCGCGGCCCTCGTCTCGCTGGGCTACTGCCTGAGCCTGCTGCGCGACCTCTACTTCGAGGAAGCCGGCTCGGCCGCGCCGGCCGCGCCGGAGGGCTGCGCCGCCTCGGGCTCGCGCGTCGTCGTCCTTGTCTGCGCGGCGGGCACGCTCGCGCTCGTTCTGGCGCCGCTGTTCCTTCGCGGCCTCGCCGGGAGCGTGTGGCGATGAGCGCCCTCGCCCTGTTCGCGCTGGCGGTCAACTTCGTCGCGGTGCTCGGCATCACCGGGCTGTTCGCCAACGCCGGAAAGCTCTTCGGGCCCAAGTCCGTCCATCGCGGCGACGCGGAGCTCCCCTACGAGACGGGCTTGCCGCCGCTGTCGCCCGCCCACGAGCGCATGACGGTCCTCTATCACCGCTTCGCCGTGCTCTTCGTCGTCTTCGACGTCGACCTCGCTTTCCTCCTGCCGTGGGCGCTCAACAAGCCGGCGCTCGGTCCGGGCGCGATGGCGGCGATCACCGGCTTCACGCTCGTGCTGCTGTTCATGCTCGCCTATTTCTGGCGCAAGGGAGCCCTCGAATGCCGCTAGAAGACGCCGCCCCCGCGGGCACGATGACGACTCAGCTCGACGCCGCGCTCGGCTGGGCGCGCAAGTACTCCATCTTCCAGTACCCGTTCGTCACGGCCTGCTGCGGCATGGAGTTCATGTCCACGGCCGCCAGCCACTACGACATGGACCGCTTCGGCGCCGGTTTCCCGAGATTCTCGCCGCGGCAAGCCGATGTGTTGATGGTGGTGGGGACCATTTCTCATAAGATCGCTCCCGTTCTGCGCCGCATCTACGATCAGATGCCCGAACCGAAGTGGGTCGTGGCTTTCGGTGTGTGCACGTGCACCGGCGGTTTCTACAATAACTATTCAACGGTCCAAGGGATCGACACGATCCTTCCGGTGGATTTATACATCCCGGGCTGCCCGCCCCGTCCTGAAACGGTCATTCAAGGGCTTACCCTGCTACAGGAAAAAATCGCGAAAGAGCGGCGGGTCGGCAAATGAGCGCTCAAAATCTCGCCCAAGGCGAGCGCCGCGAAATCGAAGCCAAGGATAACCGCGCGGCGCTCGCCGCCCTGAAAGCCGAGGGCTATAACGTCTTGTCCGACATGACCTGCGTGGACTATTCCAAGCAAGGCAAGTCTCCGCGCTTCGACGTCATTTATCGTGTCATGAAATTAGACCTCGAGACCGGGACCGACGGCGGCCGCCTCGAGCTTCACTGCGCGGTCGGCGAGGAGCCGGTCCTGCGCTCCGTCGCCGATCTCTGGCCTTCCGCGGACTGGCTCGAGCGGGAGATCTGGGACATGTTCGGCGTGAAGTTCGCCGACCGGCCGGACATCAAACGCCTCCTGCTCTACGAGGAGTTCGTCGGCCATCCTCTGCGCAAGGACTACCCCATCGGCAAGCGCCAGCCGCTGATCGGGCCGAAGGACGGGAACCTGCCGAACAGTCCCTCGTTCAACATCTTGAAGCCGACCATCACGGGCGAATGAGCACCACGAAGACCTCCCAGAAGACGTACATGCTGAACATGGGCCCGGCGCACCCGGCCATGCACGGCGTCGTTCGCCTCATGCTCGAGCTCGAGGGCGAGATCGTGGTCAACACGGACGTCGAGATCGGCTACCTGCACCGCGCATTCGAAAAGCATTCGGAAAACGAGACGTGGAACAACGTCGTCCCGTGGACGGACCGCCTGAACTACGTCTCGCCGCTGATCAACAACGTCGGCTACGCGCTGGCCGTGGAGCGGCTGGCGGGCATCGAGGTCCCGGAGCGCGGGCAGTACATCCGCGCGATCGCCTGCGAGCTCTCGCGCGTGACCGACCACCTGACCTGCGTCGGCGCGTCCGCGATGGAGCTCGGCTCCTTCACCGTGTTCCTGTACATGATCAAGGCGCGCGAATACCTCTATCAGCTCATCGACCAGCTGACGGGCGCGCGCATCACGACGGCGTTCACGCGCGTGGGCGGGGTCAAGGGCGACCTGCCGGCCGGCTTCGCGGAGAGCTGCGCGGACGTCTTCAAGAAGGTGCGCGAGGCCGTCGCCGAGAGCGACAAGCTGCTGACCAAGAACCGCATCTTCATGGACCGCATGGAGGGGACGGGGATCATCTCCAAGGCCGACGCGGCCGCCTACGGCATCACGGGCCCGTTCCTGCGCTCCACCGGCGTGCCGTACGACGTGCGGCGCTCGCACCCGTACCTGGTCTACGACCGCTTCGACTTCGAGATCCCGGTCGGCACGACGGGCGACAACTACGACCGCTACCTGTGCCGGATGGCGGAGATCGAGCAGTCGCTGCGCATCCTGGAACAGGCCTTCGCCCAAATACCGGCCGGCAAGCACTCGCTCGAGCCCTCCGAGATCAAGTACGCCTACGAGCTCGAGGACATGGGCAAGGCCGGCCGCACCGAGCTGATCCAGCGCTACGCGGCCAAGGTGGATCAGACGCTCGAGGGCATGGGCAAGGCCGCCGCCGCCGACACGCGCACGGCCGACCGTGCGGTCACGCTTCCGCCGAAGGAGCAGACCTACACCAACATCGAAGGCCTCATGAACCACTTCGAGCTCGTCATGTGGTCGTGGGGCATCAAGATCCCGCCCGGCGAGGGCTACACCGCCGTCGAGGGCGGCAACGGCGAGCTCGGCTTCCACATCGTCGCCGACGGAGGCGACGGCCCGTACCGCGTGCGCTGCCGGCCGCCGTGCCTGTACATCATGGCGGCGCTGCCCAAGCTCCTCAACGGCTCCATGATCGCCGACATCGTGCCGACGTTCGGCTCGGTCAACATGATCGCCGGGGAGCTCGACCGATGAGCGCCAAGACCGCCGTGAAGTCCCCGTTCTCTCCCGAGCAGGAGAAGGCGCTCGAGGGCTGGACGAAGGCCTATCCCTATTCCAACATGGGCCTGGTCGAGGCTCTGCGCTCGGTGCAGGATTGGAACCGCATGATCTCGCCCGAGGCCGCCGCGCGCGTCGGCGAGATCTTCGGCCTCCCGTTCAACCGCGTTTGGGGCGTCGTGAACTTCTTCCCGACCTTTACGATCAAGCCGACGGGGAAATTTCGCGTCGGGCTGTGCCATGGTCTGTCCTGCTTCCTCAAGGGCTCCGACAAGATGGAGTCGTGCCTCGAGAAGACCCTGGGCGTCAAGAAGAAAGAGGTGACCCCGGACGGCAAGTTCTCGTGGGAGCCGATGGAGTGCCTCGGCGCCTGCGAGCAGGCGCCCGCGCTCCAGGTCAACGACCGCCTGCAGGGCGCCGCGACCGAGCAGCTCATCGCGAAGCTGAAGGACCTCAAGTGACCAAGATCCTCACGAAGCACTTCGACGAGCCGAAACTCCACGAGCTGGAGACCTACAAGCGTCTCGACGGCTACAAGGGGCTTGCGAAGGCTCTGACGATGACGCCGGCCGACGTGACCGCGGAAGTGCTTAAGTCCAACCTGCGCGGCCTCGGCGGCGCCGGCTTCCCGACCGGCGCCAAGTGGGGCACCGTGCCGCCGCCGGACAAGGTCCCCGGCCCGCGCTACGTCGTGGTCAACGCCGACGAGTCCGAGCCCGGCTGCTACAAGGACCGCGTGCTGCTCACGCGCGCGCCGCACCAGCTCATCGAGGGCCTGCTCATCGCCTCGCACGCGATCGGGGCGAAGGAGTCCTTCATCTTCGTCCGCGGCGAATACCAGAACCAGTACGACATCGTCGAGAAAGCGCTGAAGGAGGCCGACGACGCGGGCCTGACGAAGACGTGCTCGATCAAGCTCATGCGCGGCGCGGGCGCCTATATCTCGGGCCTGGACACCGCGCTCCTCGAGACGATGGAGGGCAAGAAGGCTTGGCCGCGCCAGCCGCCGCCGTTCCCGACGGTGGCCGGCCTGATGGCCAAGCCGACCGTGGTCAACAACGTCGAGACTTTATCCATGCTGCCGTTCATTCTTCGCGAAGGCGGAGAGGCGTTCGCCAAGATCGGCTCTCCCAAGAACGGAGGCACCGTCGTTTTCTCCGTTTCCGGCCACGTCGAAAAAGAGGGCATCTACGAAGTGCCGATGGGTTCTAAGTTGAGGGACGTGCTTGAACTCGCCGGCGGCGTGCGCAAGGGCCACAAGCTCAAGGCCGTGATCCCGGGCGGGACGTCGATGCCGCCGCTGCTCGAGAAGGACCTGGACCTGACCCTCGATTTCGACGCGATCCGCGCCGCGGGCACGTTCCTGGGCGCGGGCGGCATGATCGTCCTGGACGAGACGGCGGACGCGGTCGAGGTGGCGCACAACATCGAGCGCTTCCTCACGCACGAGTCCTGCGGGCAGTGCACGCCGTGCCGCGAGGGCTCCTTCTGGTCGGAGGAGATCCTCGAGCGCATCCTCGACGGCAAGGGCACGGCCGAGGACATGCCCAACCTGACCCGGATGGGCGAGAACATCACGGGCAAGGTCATCTGCGCGCTCGGCGACACGGTCGGCGTGATCGCGCGGACGTGGCAGCAGAAGTTCCCCGAAGATTTCAAGAAACGGATCCCCCATGGCCAAGCGAGTTAAGTTCAAGCTCAACGGGACCGAGCTCGAGGCCGACGAGGGCCGGCTCGTCATCGACGCGGCGAAGGACGCCGGCGTCGAGATCCCGCACTACTGCTACCACCCGGCGCTGGGCAACCCCGGCAACTGCCGCATGTGCGTGGTCGAGGTCGCGGGGGCGCCCAAGCCGCTCGTCTCCTGCCGCACCGGCGTGCGCGAGGGCATGGACGTGAAGTCGAACTCCGACGCGATCAAGCGCGCCCAGGCCTCCGCGCTCGAGCTCCATCTCGTCAACCATCCTCTCGATTGTCCCGTCTGCGACCAGTCCGGCGAGTGCGGTCTTCAGGACTACTACATGAAGATCGGCAAGTACCAGAGCCAGGTGCGCGAGGACAAGCAGCACAAGGGCAAGCGCATCGAGGCGGGCCCGCACGTGATGCTCGACCAGGAGCGCTGCATCCTCTGCACGCGCTGCACGCGCTTCGTCGACAACGTGACCAAGACGGGCGAGCTCGGCATCTTCGGCCGCGGCCACGAGGAGCGCATCGAGGTCACGCCGGGCATGACGCTCGACAACGCCTACTCGGGCAACGTCGTGGACATCTGTCCCGTCGGCGCGCTCACGGACCGGGACTTCCGATATAAAGTGCGCGTCTGGTACCTCGACAAGACCGACTCCGTCTGCCCCGGCTGCTCCCGCGGCTGCTCCATCTCGGTGCACACGAACACGATCCGGCCGTGGCACAACGACGGCAAGCGCGTGGCGCGCCTGAAGCCGCGCCTGAACCCCGAGGTCAACGGGTACTGGATATGCGACGACGGCCGCTACGGCTTCGGCAATCTCGACGCGGACCGCCTCGGCCGCGTCCTCCAAGTCTCGCCCGCGAAGAAGGACGTCTCTTGGGAGACGGCCGCGCAGGCGATCGCCGAGAAGTTCAAGGACGGCGTCGCGATCGCGACGTCGGGCATGCTCTCGAACGAGGACTGGGCCTCGCTGAAGAACGCGTTCCCGAAGGCTTCGCTCTACTTCACCGCCGAGCCCGACCAGGTCGGCGTCGAGGACGAGCTGCTCCGCAAGCGGGACAAGGTGCCGAACCTCAAGGGCGCCGAGAACCTCGGCCTCAAGAGCGGGTCCTTCAACGACCTCGAGAAGGACCTCGAAGCCGGCAAGATCAAGAACCTTTACGTCATCGAGCGGGACCTGACGAAGGTTTGGGGCGCCGAGCGAGCGAAGGCGCTGCTCCGCAAGGCCGAATTCACCGTTTTCCAGGGCCCGAACAAGGGCGAGCTCGGCGACTTTTGCCACTATCGTCTGCCCGCGACCGCCTATGTCGAGGAAGAGGGCCACTTCACGAACTTCGCCGGCGTGGTCCAGCACTACAAGAAAGCCCTCGATCCGATCGGCTCCGCGCGTCCCGACTGGGAGATCTTCGACCTGCTGCACATGGCGATGAAGGGAGTGCCCGCGTGACCCAAGTCGACCTGATCTGGACGGCCGTCAAGGTCGCGGGAGCGATCGGCTTCGGGCTCAACATCGCCGGCTTCCTCGGCTGGGTCGAGCGCAAGCAGAGCGCGGTCATGCAGGACCGCGTCGGCGCCAACCGCGCCGACATCTTCGGCTTCACGATCCTGGGCCTGTTCCATCCGATCGCCGACGCGATCAAGATGCTGACGAAAGAGGACATGCACGCGAAGAGCGTGCACAAGCCCTTGTACGGGCTGGCGCCCATGATTTCCTTAGGCTGCGGGATGTTCTGCCTGGCGGCCTTGCCTTACGGCGGCTCGATCGAGGCCTTCGGCCGCGTTTGGGACCTCCAGCCGATCGTCAGCTCGGTCGGCCTGCCGCTGGTGCTCGGCGTGCTCGCCTTCGGCGTGCACGGCATCGTGATGGCGGGCTTCGCCTCGAACTCCAACTACGGCCTGCTGGGCGCCCTGCGCGGCGCGGCGCAGATGGTCGCCTACGAAGTGTGCCTGGCCTCCTCGCTGGCCGGCGCGCTGTTCGTCTACGGCACGCTCGACCTTCAGCAGGCCGTTCTCTGGCAGACGCGGCACGTCTGGGGCGTCGTCATCCAGCCGCTGGCGTTCATTCTCTTCCTGACCGCGGGCGCGGCCATCACCAAGCGCACGCCCTTCGACCTGCCCGAGGGGGAGTCCGAGATCGTCGGCTACCACGTCGAGTACTCGGGCATGAAGTTCGGCATGTTCCTGATGACCGACTTCTTCGAGTCGATCGTCGTCTGCGGCCTGATCACGACCCTTTTCCTCGGCGGCTGGGCGATTCCCGGTTTGAACTTGACGGCGATGGGCCTCGCCGGCGGACTGCTGATGCTCGTCAGCTTCACTATTAAAGTGATGTTATTACTGTTCCTGCTCATGCAGATCCGCTGGACCCTGCCGCGCTTCCGCTTCGATCAGCTGCTCGACCTCGGGTGGAAGAACCTGCTGCCTCTGTCCCTGCTCAATTTCCTGCTGACCGTTTGGGGAGTCTACCTATGGTCATGACCGTCAAGCCCGTCTCGCGGCCCAAGCACACGTTCGCGACGCAGATCTACCTCGTCGAGGTCTGGAAGGGCCTGGCCATCACGTTCCGCCATCTCTTCGTGAACCTGGCCCGGCACACGCTGCGGGCGCTCGGCGTGAAGGGCATCGAGCCCGGCGCCGTCACCATCCAATATCCCGAGGACCCCGCCTGGCTCGGCAAGCGCGCGCGCACGCGCCACCGCCTGCTCAAGCGCGACGACGGCTCGCCGCGCTGCACGGCCTGCCTGCTGTGCGAGACGATCTGCCCGGCCAAGTGCATCCGCATCACGGCCGAGAACGCGCCGACGGTCATCGTCGAGAAGCGCGCCAAGACCTTCGACATCGACCTGGGCATGTGCGTCATGTGCGGCTATTGCGTCGAGGCCTGCCCGGTGGACGCGATCCACATGGACGCCAACGACGTCGATACCTCGACGTACACGCGCAAGGACATGATCTGGACGATGGAGCAGATGCTCGGCGCGGAGCCGAAGCCCGCGTCTAAGATCCCTTCCTGACCTTGCGTTCCGGCCGGGACGAAGCTATCCTCTGCCGATGCGCGCGCCCCGTCCTCCCCTCGTCGCCGCGGTCCTCGCGCTGCTCTCGGCCGTAAGCCTCGCCGGCACCGCGTCGAACCAGCTATGCGGCGCGGCCGGTCAGGGCGCCGGGTGCATCGGGACCGTGCAGGGGACGTCGAGCCCCGGCGCGTCGCTGCAAGTCGATCCCTCCGCGGTCAACAGCGCTCTCGCGGGCGCGGCCGGCACGATCCTCGGCAACGCCCTGGGGGCCGGGAGCAGCGGACCTCGCTATCAGCATCAGGAGGTCAAGCCCGTCGTCACCGATGACGACGATATTCCGGCCAAGACCGACGTCGGCGACGCGCAAGACATCATCCGTATGTTCCGGGAGCCTCATCCGAAGCCCGGGCCGACGCGGCCCGCGCCCGCTTCTGATAAGCAGGTCGACGCGACGGTCAAAGAACTTCAGCCGTTTGTAAAGCATCGCCGCTCGAAGCTCGTGCGCAAGCTCGAAGGCTGTAAGAGCGGCTGCGGTTGCCCGAACGAGGACCGTGACGGCTTCGTTTGTACGCCGACGTGCTCCGGCACCTGCTATGACTACGGCGGCAAGGACGCGGATCCCGCCGGTTCGGGGATCGATTGCAGCGGCTTGATCGCCCAAGAGAATCCCTGCTTCTGGTACAAGGATTGCGGTCATGGCGCGAATGGCCCCGAACTCGATTGTCAGGACAAGAATGGGAAACCTTGCAAAGGCCGCGGTACGGAGCAGGAACTGACCATGCTTCGGCAGAGGGATCTCGACGATAAGGACAAGGCGACAGACCTCAATGCTGGGGATGTGGTCTTCTTCAATGAGGCGGACGGACATGTCGGGCACGTCGTCCAAGTGACGAGCGAGCCCGCCTGCAACGATAAGGGCTGCATGATGCAGATCATTCAAGCGCCGCAATCGGGACGTCCAGTGGAAGCGACCACCATCATCATCGACAAGAACGGCCGCACGAACAAAGTCGTGCCGAATCCGAAGGGCGCGTGGACCGTGGTGAATACCGATCTCGTAATGGAGGCGGGCGGCACACCCCCGCCTGGACCAAGAACGGGCGGGGGTAAATCGAAATGAACGCGACTCTTGTAGCACTGTCGTTCCTTCTGGCCGGCGGGCTCTCGGCGCACGGTCAAGCGGACTCTCCGAAAGAGATCCCGGATTTCGATGTTCGTCCAAAGGTCGTGATCGGCCCTGACGATTTAACCGATGTCGATGCCGAGCACGATTGGAAAAGTTGGCTCGAGAAGAACTTCCCGGACGCGTCGGATTCGTGGCCCAAGGCGGCGGCGGCAGCCTTCACTAAGGCGGCTGGCGAGGAGAAGTGGGACTTCGTCGCTAAGGGAGACTTTGATCGCGACGGAGCCCCCACGGGGCTGTTGATCCGCACCGAACGACTGCCGAGGTTCGGCCAGATCATCGTGAAGAAGCTGGCGGTCTTGAAATGGCAAGGAGGCCGCTGGACGGAGATGCTTTGGATGGCGGATGGAAAGGTGTTTCGGCGGAACGGAAAACTGAGAAGGGGACTGAGTCGGCCGAGTTTTTTTGGCTACGGAATCTCGTTTTTCGTCGGGCACCCCGAGGAGAAATCTCATCCGGGGGCGGTCATCAACATGTACAACGTGAATAGTGAGGGGCGAGGACTTACGGACGGCATGAGCTTCTGCTTCATGCCCGAGAAGAAGAAATACGCGAGCCTGGAAGGCGACGGAGACTGGGAGACGGAGTAAGTGCCCGGCAAAGCAGAAGCCCCGGCGCTCGTCGCGCCGGGGCTCTTTTTTTCCTTCCGACGCGATCAGCGGGAGGCGACGCCGCGGGCGGCGAGATCCTTGGCGCCGGCCGCGCGCAGCAGCGCGGCGATCTCGTCGCGCTTGTCGAGCTCGGCCAGGAACAGCGCCGACGTCCCGCCCGGCGCGGCGTTCACGTCGAGGCCGGGAGCCGCGAGCAGGGCCTTCACGAGGTCCGTGTTGGCGTCCTTGACCGCGCTCTTGAGCGCCGTCACGCCGTTCTCGTCGGCGGCATTCAGGTCGACGCGCTTGTCCGCGAGCAGGGCGTTGAGGATATCGTTGTCCTTCGGCGCGGCCCAGATGTTCACCGCGTACAGCAGCGGCGTCTTGTTCTG
>DATNGC010000123.1:0-33645 GCA_035606075.1 Elusimicrobiota bacterium | reverse complement strand
CGACCTTCCGATCGCGAGCGGCGAGACCTGGGAGGTCCGCGCCGCGAGCGGGGCGTGGGAAGCGGCTCGCGGGCTCGACCGCCCGTGGGACCTGCCGGTGGCGCGCGCGTTCCCGTCGTCGGGCGCGGCCCTGGCGGACGTCCTGCCGGTCCTGCTGCCGCTCTTCGCGCTCGTCTTCGCCGCGGCCTTCGGCCGGCGGCGGGAGCGGCTCGAGCGCTTCAGCCTGAGCCCGTCCGCGCTGCGCTGGATCCTTCTCGAGCTCTGGTTCATCCTCGGCCTCAACGACCTCCGCCGCCTCCCGGTCTTCGTCGGCTTCGACGCGATCGCGCACCTGCGCTACCTTCAGACCATCGCGCTCCAGCACCGCCTGCCGCCGCCGAACGAGGGCTGGCAGACCTTCCAGGCGCCGCTGTACTACCTGCTCTCGGCGCCGCTCTGGAACCTGCTCTCCGCTCTCGCCGGCTTCCGCCTCGCGCGGTACTGGATCCGCCTGCTGCCGATCGCCTCGGGCGCGCTCCAGATCGAGGCCGCCTACCGCTGCGCGCGGACCGTTTTCCCGGCGCGCGCCGATCTCCAACGGCTGGTTCTCCTCGTCGCGGCGCTCATGCCGATGAACGTCTACCTCTCGCAGGCGGCGGGCAACGAGCCGCTGGCGGGCGGACTGTGCGCGATGGCCGTCGCGCTGGCGCTGGCCTTCCGACCCGGGCCGCGCGAGCTCCGCGACCTCGCCGTCCTGGGCGCGGTGATCGGGGCGGCGCTGCTCGCCAAGGCCTCGGCGTTCGTGCTGGTCCCGCCGGCCGCGGCGCTCCTCGCGTGGCGCCTCCGCCGGCGCGGGCTCGCCGGCGCGGCGAAGGGCCTGGGGATCGCCGCCGCCGCCGCGGCCGCGGTGTGCGGCTGGTACTACGCCGGCAACATCCTGCGCTACGGCACTCCGATCGCGAACATGTTCGCGGCGTCATCGTCCTGGTGGCAGGAGCCGGGCTACCGGACCGCCGCTCAGCTGACGCGCTTCGGGACGGCGCTGACCCGCCCGGTTTACGCCGGCGTCAACGGGCTGTGGGACTCGCTGTACTCGACGCTGTGGATGGACGGCTATTTGAGCGGCGTGGCCGACCCGCGCATCGCCCCTCCCTGGAATTACTCCTTCATGTTCGCGTCCGGCCTCCTGGCCTTGGTCCCGACCCTCGCGATCGCCGCCGGCCTCGCGCGCCTGCGCGCGCGGCCGAGGGACGAGAAGGAGGAAGCGCTGCTCTTCGCCGGCGCCGTCGTCGCGCTCTACGCGGCGGCGATCGTCTACGTGTACCTGCTCCTGCCGGTGTACAGCGCGGGGAAGGCCAGCTACATGCTGGGCGCGACGCCGTGCCTGGCCATGCTGGCCGCGAGCGGCTTCGACGCGCTGAACCGGAACCGAGCCGCCCGGGCCGCGCTTTACGCGGCGCTGGCCTGCTGGGCCGTGTCGGTCTACGCCGCCTACTTCGTGGTCGCGCCCTTCGTCCCCGTCGCCGGCGGGTGAGCCGCGTCCGCGCGCGCATGGGCGAGAAGGGCGGCGTAGGACGGATTCCCCGGATCGATGAGGGCGGCGCGCTCGAAGTACGGCACGGCGTCGGAAAAGCGCAGCTGCATCGCGAGAGCGGCGCCCGCGTTGGCTTGCGCCTCCGCGGAGGCCGGCAGCATCGCCGCCGCGCGCAGGAGCTGGTCCGCCGCCTCCGTGAAGCGCCCCAGCCCGATCAGCACGACGCCCAGGAGCGCGCGCCCGTCGCCCCATTCGGGATCGGTCCGGAGGTCCGCCTCCAGCTCGGCGCGCGCCTCCTCCGAGCGCCCGAGCGCAGCGAGGGCCCGCGCGTGCGTGAGGCGCGCGCTCTCGTTGGCGGGGGTCAAGGCCAGCGCCGCGTCGGCGTACGCGAGGGCCTCGCGCGGCTCGTTCGTCTGCAGAAGGGCGTCGGCGAGGTTCATGTTCGCGTCGGGCGACGTCGGATAGCGCCGCGCGACGCTCTCCCAGAGAGAGCGGCCGTCGCGCCAAGCCGCGATCTGCGTCTGGGCGGACCAGGCGTTGCCCGCCAGCCAGAGCAGCAGGCAGCCGAGGACGCCGCGGGACCACCGCGTCGCGCTCGCGCGGTCCCGCAGGGCGGCGGCGGCGCCGGCGCCGAGGAGCACGGCCCAGCCGAGACACGAGAGATAGGAGTAGCGAAGAGCGACGCTCTGCGGGCCGTTTTGGACGATGCCCAGCACCGGCAGCAGCATCGCGGCGTAAGAGCCCCAAAGCGCGATCTGCGCCTTGCGCGGGACGCCGGCGGCCCGGAGGATCAGGACGATCGCCGCGATCGCCGCGGCGCTCCCGGCGGCGTTCAGAAGCAAAGCGTCGCGGCCTTCGGCGAGCGGGTACAGCGCGCTGAGGCCCGAGGGAAATGCGGTCATGCGGACGTAGAAGCCCAGGCCGTAAAGCGACTGAGCGAAGCGGTCGGAGACGGCGTGCTGAGCGAACGCGACGAGGTTTCCGGAGACGAGCTGGGCGCGGACCGCCATCGCGGCGCAGAACAAGCCGATGGCGGCGTAAGGCAGCTTTTCGGCGAGCACGGCGCGCGTTTGAGCGGGCGTCGCGCCCGCGCCCAAGCGCTTCAGCGGATAGCAGTCGAGAGCGAGAAGGACCGCGGGGAGAGGCATGACCGTGGCCTTGGAGAGCGCCGCGCATAAGTAAGAGACCAGAGAGAGCAGGCGGAGACGGAGGGCCCGCTCATGCCGCAGAGAAGCGCGGCAATAAAGCAGGAGAGAGGTGAGATAAAAGAATCCGGCGAGCACGTCGCGGCGCTCGGCGGCCCAGGCGACGGACTCGACGCGCAAGGGAGACAAGGAGAATGCCAAAGATGAAAAGAGAGACCCGAGCTCGATCCAGGGAGAGGACTCGGACGAGGAAAAGACCAAGGCCAAGAGCAATCGGGAGAGAAGGTAGAAGAGAACGGCGTTCAACGCATGAAAGAGCGCGTTAGTGAGGTGGTAGCCTAACGGATTGAGCCGCCAAATCGAATAATCGACGGCATAAGACAGCCAGGCCAGCGGAGTGTAATTGGCCATATGAGTGGTCGTGGCCATCCAGCGGAGATGCCTTAAGTCGAAGCCGCGGAATCCGAGGGTTCGGACGATGAGGGCATAGTCGTCCCAGACGAAGCCGTTCCGTAGAGCCGGCAGGTAGGCGGCGACGGAGAAGAGGAAGACGACCAGGGGCCACCGTGCTCGGCGGCCGGAGGACGTCAGGGACGCTCTCCCGACCAGTGGGGGGTCGTGCTCGACCCGGGGATGTCGGCGATGCGGCGAGGGGCGCTGCCGTCGGCGTCCATGACGTAGATCTGGGCGCGGCCGTCGCGCGTGCTGGAGAAGGCGAGCAGACGCCCGTCGGGCGACCAGGTCGGGTCCTCGTTGGAGCCCTCGCCGTGGGTCAGCTGGCGGATCTGGCCGCCGGTCACGTCGACGAGGAAGATGTCCATCTTGTCCTTGCGGTTGGCGCGGCCCGCGAAGGCGATCCATTCCCCGGTCGGCGACCAGGCGGGCGAGTCGCACCAGTTCAGGTTGGTCAGGCGGCGGGCCTGCTTCTTGGCGAGCTCCAAGACGTAGATCTGCGGGTTTCCCGAGCGGTCGGAGACGAAGGCGACCTGATTCGCGTCGGGCGAGAAGGTCGGCGTGCTGTCGGCGCCGAAGTGGAAGGTCAGGCGCTCGACGGTCCCGCTCGCGAGGTCCTTGAGATAGAGGTTCGGGCTCTTGCCGCGCGAGAGGGTCATCAGCAGCTTGGAGCCGTCGGGCGAGAACCCGCCCGCGATGTTGAGGCCCTGCTCGTCGGAGACCGTGATCGCGCGGCCGGTGTCGAGGTCGAGCATGAACAGGTCGGGGTTGCCGTCCTTGTAGCTCGTGTAGGCGAGCCGCCGGCCGTCGGGGGAGAAGCGCGGCAGGAGATCGATGGACTTGTCGTCGGTCAGGCGCTTGGGCGAGTCGCCGTCGTAGTCCATCACGTAAAGCTCTTTGTGGCCGGTCTGGTTGTTGATGAAGGCGATGCGCGTGCGCGCGATGCCGTCGCGGCCCGTCGCGGCCTTGACCACGTCGTCGGCGATGCGGTGCGCGAGCGGGCGCGGCCAGGCGGCGTCCTGCTTGTAGAAGCGCTCGAACACGGCCTCGCCGCCCGAGCCGTTCTCGAGACGGACCGACACGGTGATCTTGTCGCCCTCGCGGCCCGCCGCGGCCTTGAGACGCCACGCGGCGTTCGCGGCGGGCGGCGTTCCCGCGTCCTCGTCCTTCACGTCGAAGCGGCGCGACAGGAACAGGTCCGAGCGCACGACGTCGCGCAGGCTCTTGGCGAGGAGGGCGTCGTCGCCCTTCTTGACGTCCGCGGCGGTCCAGACCGGCAGGGCCAGGACGGGCAGCGGGGCGGCGTTCTCGCCGCCGACGGACATGTGGACCTCGGTCTGCGAGGCGGCGGGCGCCGCGAGCAGGGCGGCGAGGGCGAGGGCGCGGATCATTTGGCTTCGGACTTGGCGGCCTTGGACTTCTTGGCCTTGGCGCGCGACAGGCCCTTCAGCGCGGCGGCCGCGTCGGCCGCCTCCGGGCTCTTCGGAAAATCCGCCTGGATGGACTCGAGGTAGGTCCGCGCCTCGTCGAGGTTCTTGCGCAGGCGGATCAGGCAGACGGCGTAGTGCAGGCGCGCGCCGGGGGTCTGCCCGCTCTTCGGGTATTTCTCCAAGACCGTCGCGAACTGGACGCCCGCCTGCTCCCATTTCCTCTCGCCGTAATAGGCGAGCCCGAGGTCGTAGGTCGCCACGTCGGTCAGCGCGCCGCCGGGGAACTTCTTGAGATAGTCCTCGAGGCCGGACGCGGCCTGGGCGTAGTCGTTGGACGAGAGGCGCTTCTCGGCGGTCACGAGAAGTTGGGTGGCCTCGGTCTCGCGGCCCTGGGCCTCGAGCGCGGCCTTCTGCGCCTCGAGGGCCTTCTGCTCGCTGGCGAGGCCCTTCTCCTGGGCGGCGGAGAGCGTGGTGCCGAGCTGGGTCATCTTACCGGAGAGCTGGGCGGCCATGGCGTCGAGCTTGGCGGAGAGCTTGTCCATGTTGTCCATGGACGACTTGACGGTCTCCGAGTTGGCGGTGAGGTCCTCGTGCAGCTGCTTGAACTGCACGGAGAGGTCGGCCTGGTTGGCCTGCAGCGAGGAGACGGTCTTCTTGAGCTCCTCGACCTGGGTCTTCAGGTCGTCGGACTGCTGGGAGAGGCTCAGGACGTCCTGCTGCGTGGCGACGCAGCCGGAGAGCGCCAGGACGAGGCCGAGCGCCGCCGCGCGCCTCACTGGGCCGGGGCGGGCGCGGCCGCCTTGCTGCGGGCGAGGGTCTCGGCGCGCCGGTTCTTGGACCAGCATTCGTCGTTCGACTCGGTGCACAGCGGCTGCTCCTTGCCGTAGGAGATCGTCGCGACGCGGCCGCCGTCGATGCCGAGGCTCACGTAGTAGTCGCGCACTTCCTTGGCGCGCTTCTGTCCGAGGGCGAGGTTGTAGGCGGTGGTGCCGCGCTCGTCGCAGTGCCCGGCGACGAGCACCTCGATCGAGGCGTCTCCCTTGATGACCTCGGCGTTGGACTTCAGGACGGAAAGGGCCTCGTCGGAGAGCTTGGCGCTGTCGTAGTCGAACGGCACGGACTTGAGGTCGTCGCGCTTGTCGAAGCCGCCGGTGCGCAGCGAGGCCTCGGTGACCTCGGTGGCGGGGGCGGTCGGGGCGTTCTCGGACGCGCCGGCGTTCTTGGCGTTCTTGTCCTTGGCGAGTCCGGACTTCTGGTTCGCCTTGCTCGCGGCGCAGGCGGCGAACAGGACGGCGGCGGCGATGATCAGCAGGGGGGAGTGTCGCTTCATGCCGCTCATGATACAAAACTCGCGACGGTCTTCTTGAGCACCTCTCCGGCGGGCCCGATGTCGTAGACGATCGGGTGGCCGGTCGCGATCTCGACCTTCAGGATCTGCTCCGGCGTGAGCTTCTCCAGGCCCATGACGATGGCGCGCAGCGAGTTGCCGTGCGCGGAGACCAGCACGTTCTTGCCGGAGGCGGCCGCGGGCAGGATCTTCGCTTCGAAATAAGGAAGCGTGCGCGCGGCCGTGTCCTTGAGGCTCTCGCCGTTGGGCGGCTTCACGTCGAAGGAGCGGCGCCAGACGTGCACCTGCTCGTCGCCGTACTTCTTGGCGGTCTCGGCCTTGTTCAGGCCCTGCAGGTCGCCGTAGTGGCGCTCGTTGAGGGCCTGATCCTTCTCGGTGGGCAGGTTCGGCTGGCCGATTTCACCCAGGATGATTTTAAGCGTCTGCTGAGCGCGCTTGAGGACCGAGGTGAAGGCGAGGTCGAACTTGATGCCCTTGAGCTCGCGGCCGGCGCGGCGGGCCTCCTCCTCGCCGAGCTTGGTGATGTCGACGTCGACCCAGCCCGTGAAGCGGTTCTCCAGGTTCCACTGCGACTGTCCATGGCGGACGAGGACGAGCTTACCCATGACTCTCAGACCTCCTTCTTTCCGGCGAGCATTTCGGCGACCGCTTGGCGGAACTCCGCGAGCGGGACGGGCTTGGGCAGGAAGCGGGACCACTCGGTGTCCGAGATCTCCGCCAGGATCTGGTCCGGGGAGGCCTCGCCGCTCATGAACAGGATCGGGGTGATCTTCGTCGCGTTGTTGCGGCGCAGGGACTCGTACAGGTGCGCGCCGGTGTTGCCCGGCATGTGGTAGTCCAGGATGATCAGGTCGGGGGCGAACTTGCGCGACTTCTGCATGCCCTCGACGGGATCGCCCGCGGATTCCGTCTCGTGGCCCATGCGCGTGAGGACCTCGGTGAGGATCTGGACGATCTCGAAGTCGTCGTCGATGATCAGGACGCGGGACATGCGCCGATGATAGCAAAAGCCGGTTCTTTCGCGATTTAATACCATTTGGCGGATGAACAAGTCCGGGAAGGCCGGCTCTGCGAGCCTGCGCTGGCTCGCCGGTTTCGCCGTCTCGGCCCTGGCCGTCCGCTTGCTGTCGTGGCACGGCGTGTTCCGCGGCGGACGCGTCCTCCTGATCGACGGCGACGACTATTATCACCTCCGGCGGATGATGACGGCCGCGGCGGATTTTCCGCGCCTGCCGACGTTCGACCGCTACCTCGCCTATCCGGCCGGATTCCACGTGATCTGGCCCTCGCTTTACGACCAGCTCGCGGGCGGCCTCGTGCGCCTGTTCGCCGGACGCGCGCCCGACCTGAAGACCGCGGAGACCGTCGCGGCCTTCATCGCGCCGGCGGCGGGCGCGTTGACGGTCGCGGCGTTCTACCGGGCGGGGCGGGAGGCCGTGGGGGAGCGCCCCGCGCGCTGGGCGGCCGCTCTCGCGGTCGTGCTGCCGACCATCGTCGGCTACACCTTGCTCGGCCGGCCGGACCACCACTGCTTCGAGAACCTGTGGTTTCCGGCCGCGCTGCCGCTGCTGCTGGAGCTGATGGAAGGGCGCGGGAGGCGGCTGCCGGCCGCCGCGGCGGGCGCGGCCGTCCTGCTGGCCCTCGGCGTCTCGTTCTGGATCGGCTCGATCATCTTCTCCGTGATCTTCGCCTCGGCCGCCGCGTGGCAGGCGCTGAGCGCCGCGCCGCGAGACCGCGGCGGGACTCCCTGGGCGGGGACGGCGCTGCTGCTCGAGGCGGCGCTGCTCTCGCCCTACGCCTTCCGCGGCTGGTCCGGCGAGCTGCGCTTCGACGCGCCGACGGCGTTCCAGCCCCTTCTGCTCTTCGTCCTGGGGCTCGCGCTTTGCGGGCTGCATTGGCGCGGCCGGAGCTCCTCGCGCCGTGCGGCCGCGTGCGGCGCGGCGGCTTTTCTCTGCGCCGCGCTGCTCGTCTGGGGCGGGACGCGCTTCGTGGCGGGGTTCATCGCCGCCCCGCCAGTCTTCCGCCTCTTCTCGGAGATGCAGCCGCTGCTGGCGCAGTACGGAAGCTGGGGGGACGGCGCTCTTTTCGACGCCTTCGGCCTGGCCTTCTGGCTGCTGCCCGCGGTCCTCGTGCTCTTCGCGCGCGAGACCGAGGCGTCGGCGGCCAAGCGCGTGGTCCTCTGCTGGCTCGCCGTGACGGGAGCCTTGGCGCTGGCGCAGTCGCGCTATCTCTATCATTTCTGCTTCCCGGCGGCCCTGCTGCTGGGCTGGGGCGCGGAGCGCGCCGCCGCGGAATGCAGAAGACGTCTCGCGAAGGGCCCCGTCTCGGGCCCGCGCGCCTCGCGGGCGGCGGTCGCCGCGGTCCTGGCCGCTCTCCTCGCCGCGCCGCTCAGGAGCGTCGCCGGCATCGCCTTCTGCGCGCCCGAGGACCTGACCGGCGACATGCGCCTGATCGAGGCGTGCGATTGGATCCGCCTGCACACTCCGCCCGCTCGCTCCTTGTGGGACGATCAAGGAACGCCGGAGTACGGCGTGTACTCGCTCCACTCGATCGGCCATCAGATCGCCGCAGTGGCGCAGCGGCCGGCCGCGGCGGGCAATTGGCACACGATGCCGGGGCCGATCATGGACTCGATCGCCTTCTTCTTCATGGTCGACGAGGAGGAGGGATATCGATTCCTGCGTTCGCGGGGCTACCGGTACCTCCTCGTGAGCGACCTAGTCGGGGAGAGGACGCTGCCCGTGTACGGCCGCCTGTTCGGCCGGCCGGGCTACGAGCTGACCCG
Source organism: Elusimicrobiota bacterium (assembly GCA_035606075.1). Classification (GTDB taxonomy): domain Bacteria; phylum Elusimicrobiota; class Elusimicrobia; order UBA1565; family UBA9628; genus GWA2-66-18. The sequence goes on along the minus strand of DATNGC010000123.1, from coordinate 24,971 downwards.
GCGCGAAGACGGGTCGATGGCGCTCTCGCCGGCGGCGATGCGGTTCCTCTACATGAGGCTTTATCACCTCAACGGCTCCGCGGTCCCCGGCGCGGCCTCGTCTCCCGCGCTCGAGCATTTCCGGCTCGTGTACGAGTCGCCGAACGAGCCGGGGCCGCCCGACCGGTACAAGGTCTTCGAGCTCGTCGAGGGCGCGCGCTTGTCCGGTCCCTGCCGGCCCGGCGCCGTCGGCGCGTCCGTTCCGATCGAAGCCGGCGGCGGGGAGAAGATCCTCTACCGCGCGGAGACCGCGTGCCGCGACGGCTCCTTCGCCCTGCGCGTCCCGTTCGCGGGCGCCTACGCCATCTCGACGAAGGGCTCGCGCTCGATCCGGGTCGTCACCGAGTCCGAGGTCTTGAACGGCGGCTAGACGCGCCGCACGCTCGGCGGCTCGGCGAAGGCGCGCGCGATCTCGGCGCCGCGCAGGCGGACGCCCTGGCGGCCGGACTTCATCTTGAACATGGCGGCGTCGGCCTTTCGCACGAGGACCGACACGTCTCCGGAGCCGGGCAGCTGGGCCACTCCCCAGCTGGTCGACACGCCGTCCCTCGAGAGTGTCTCCTTGGCGGCCGCGGCCACGCGCCGCGCCACGCGCATGGCGCCGGGGCCTCCGGTCTCGGGCATCAGCACGACGAACTCGTCGCCGCCGTAGCGGAACGCGGAGTCCACCTCGCGGCGGATGTTGTCGTTGAGGGACTGGGCGAACGCGCGCAGGATGCGGTCGCCCTCCAGGTGGCCGAGGCGGTCGTTGACCTGCTTGAAGCCGTCGAGGTCGAACAAGGTCATGGAGAGCTTGCGCTTCTGGCGCAGGGCGCGGCTGGCCTCCTCGCGCAGGCGCTCGTGGAAGTGCCGCTGGTTGTACAGTCCGGTCAGCGCGTCGGTCCGCGTCATCTCGCGCAGGCGCTGCTCCAGCTGGACGCGCTCCGTGATGTCCTTGCCGACGCCGAGCGTGCCGATCACGCGTCCGCGCGCGTCCTTGAGGAACGAGGCGCCCATGCTGATGCTGAGCAGGCGCCCGCCGGAGGCCTTCATCTTGAGCTCGTGGTTGTGCACCCGGCCGTCGGGGCTCTCTCGGAGGAGGCGCATGATCTTCTCCGCGTCCTCGCGTCCGCCCTCGTAGAAGTCGTGGGCGGGCTTGCCGATCGCGGCGTTCGCGGAGACGCCGAGCATGGCCTCGGCGCCCGGCGAGAAATAGATGACCCGCCCCCGGATGTCCGTCGTGCAGATCATGTCGCCGGAGGAGGCCACGATGGCCTCGAAGTACTCCTTGACGCGGATGAAGTCGGTCGACAAGGCGATGATCGGGGCCTTGACGTTCTGCACGCTGAGGGGCATATGACGAATATAACAGCCGGCTCGTCGGGGAGACAGGGGCTTGGGACCCCCTTTTCGAAGGGGCCGAAGGGCCCATGACGCGGGGCCCGCCTGGTACTTTATCCCGTCGAAGACGTATAAATTAGACTTTAAAAATAAAGATTATTTACGTTACGCGCGTGATGTGAATTCTGCGGGGAAATCCACCCGAAATTTTTGCGTTTCGAAGGTTTTTAACGAGCGGTCGCCGAGACGGCTTTGTTGTACCGAGCGAGCGAGTCCTCGGCGCGGGACTTCGCCCAAGACAAGGCGTCTTCGGGCGTCCGGTAGCCGGCCAGAATCAGCTCGAGGGCCGACTCCGCGTCCTCGCGAACCTCGGCGAAGGACCCCAGCAACGCGCCTTGCGTCGCGGGGATGTCGGCCGACGCGCGCAGCTGGTCGATGGCGGTCTTCGCCGCGGGATTTTTCTTGTAGAACCCCTCTTTCTCGAGCTCCTCGATCACGTCGCCGCGGATGGGGAAGTAGCCGGTGCCGACGTGCCAGGCGCGCTGGCTCTCCTTCGACGCCATGAACTTCAGGAACTCGTAGGCGGCCCGGCGCTCGGCCTCCGGCTTGTTCTTCATGATCCAGATCGAATTCCCGCCGACGACCGTCCCGCCGGGGACCTTGGGGTCGTTCGTCGGGAGCGGCCCCGTCATGACGCGAAAGGAAGCCTTCTTCTGCACCTCGAACACGTCGCTGGTCGAGGTGATGAGCATGGCGGACCGCCCCGCCAGGAAATTCTGCTCGGCGGGCTCCCAGCCTCTTCCCACGTTGGCGAACGTCCCTTCCTTCACCATCCCGGCCCACAGGGACACGACCGCGAACGCCTCCGGCGACGTGAAGTTCACGGCCGTCGCGCGCGCCTCGCGGCCGTTGCCGTTGTTCGCGAAGGGAACGCCCTGGCGCGCGAGGAACTGCTCGAAGAACCAGGAGTGCAGCGGCCAGGTCACGCCCGTCGTCTTCTCGGCGGGGTTCGTGAGCTTGCGCGCGTCCTCGATGAGCTCCGCGAAGGTGCGCGGCGGAGCCTTGAGCCCGGCTTTGGCGAAGGAGTCGGCGTTGCAGTACAGGATCGGCCCCGACGTCGCGAAGGGCAGGGAGTCGAGCCGACCGCCGAGCTCGTAGTAGCGGCGGATCGGACGCAGGATCTTCGCGAGGGGGAACGACGGGTCCTTGTCGATGAAGTCCTGGAGCGGCACGATCGCGCCGGAGTCGGCCATGGCCTGCGTGCCGATGTCGGTGATCTGCACCAGGTGCGGGCCGCGGTCGGCGAGCAGGGCGGTGCGCAGCTTGTTGAGGCCTTCCTCGTAGCTGCCCACGAACTGGAGCTCGACGCGCGCGTCGGGGGAGACCGCGTTGAACTTGTCGACGATGGACTGCAGGAGCGCGCCCTTCTCGCCGGACATCGAGTGCCAGAACTCGAGCGTGACCGGCGCGGCGCGCAGGGGAACCGCGAGCAGGAGCAGCGCCGCGGCGGCGAGCCGCTTCATCCCTTGAGCCCGCTCATCGTGAGGCCGCGCACGAACTGCTTCTGCGCGAAGACGAAGAGGACGACGGTCGGCGCGATCAGCATCGATGTCGCCGCCATGATCACGCCCCAGCTCATCGACTCGTTCTGCGAGCGGAACATCCCCAGGCCGATCTGGGCCGTCTGCATGCTCGTCGACTGCACGACGACCAGCGGCCACAGGTACTGGTTCCACGCGCTGATGAAGGCGTAGACGGCGAAGGCGGTGATCGCGGGCAGGGAGAGCGGCACGAGGATTTGGAACAGGAAGCGCAGGCGCGAGGCGCCGTCGAGGGCGGCGGCTTCCTCGAGCTCCTTCGGGACGGAGCGGAAGAACTGGTAGAGCAGGAACACGCCGAAGCCGGAGGCCGACCAGGGAATGATCAAGCCGGCGAAGCTGTCGATCCAGCCGAAGCGGGCCAAGGTGAAGTAGTTGGGGATGATGGTGACTTCGCCGGGGACGAGCATGGTGGCGATGAACAGGCCGAAGACGGCGGTCTTGCCCGGGAAGTCGAAGCGGGCGAGGGCGAAGGCGGCGAGGATGGCGGTGAACACCTGGAGAAAAGTGATCGCGAACGAGACGAAGAGAGAGTTAAGAAGAAAGCGCCATAACGGCGCGGAATGAAGGGCCGAACGATAGTTCGCGAGGTTCAGGCTCTTCGGAAGTACGGTCGGGGGATAAGACATCACTTCTCCTCCGATCTTGAAGGACATGCACAGCAAATAGAACAAAGGGAAAAGCTGGAGAACGGCGGGTAGGAAGAGAACGCAAGCCGCGACGGCGCGGCCGCGTTTTCCCCTATCCATAGTGCGCCTTCGATCGAGCGATCCGGAATTGGATCGCGGTGGCGGCGAAGATGATCAGGAAGAGGATCACGGCCTGAGCGGAAGCGTAGCCCGCCCGGAAATGGACGAACGCGTCGCGGTACAGGTTGTAAACCAGCGTGTCGGTCTCTCCCGCGGGGCCTCCGCCGGTGAGGATATGGATCTGGCCGAAGCTCTGAAACGAATTCACGATCGAGACGACGGTGGTGAAGAAAATAGTCGGCGACAGGATCGGCAGCGTCACGTGTCTGAGCCGCGACCACCAGCCCGCTCCGTCCAGAGTCGCGGCCTCGTGGAGCTCCTGCGGCACTCCGGATAATCCGGCGAGGAAGAAGATGATGTTGAAGCCCAACTCTTTCCAAACGGTGGCGATCGCCACGGCGACCAGCGCCCAGCGCGGGTCGCCGAGCCAGTTGGGCCCGGAAACGCCGAGGCGCTCGAGCGTGAAGTTGAGGTAGCCGGCCGTCGGGTTATACAGGAAGAGCCAGAGCATCGCGGCCATCGCCGAGGAGATGGAGACGGGCAGCAGGAAGACGGTGCGGAAGAAGCCTTGGAACCACGGGTTCGAGTCCAGCGCGAGCGCGAGGCCCAGGCTCAGCGCCAGGGAGGGGATCACGGTGTAGAGAGTGAACAAGCACGACACGCGCACGCAGTGCCAGTACTCCGGCGACGACCACAGCAGGCGGTAGTTCTCCCAGCCCACGGAGACGGTGTCGCGGGAAAACGGCGCCATCTCGTGGAAGCTCAGCCACAGCGACTGCAGCGCGGGGTAGACGGTGAAGAGCAGCAGGGGCGCGAGCGCGGGCAGCAGCAGCGCGCACGCCAGCGCGCGGGAGCCCTTCACGAGACGCGGGCTCCGCGGGCGTCGAAGAAGAACAAGGCCGAGGGCTCGGTCCACGCTTCGGCCGCGGAATCGAGGGCCGGCGCGCCGCCCGCCGGCGTCGCGATGACGAGCTCGCGATCCTTCAGGGCGACGTGAACGAGCGCCGTCGCGCCCAGAGTCTCGACGAGCGACACGGAGCCCGAGCCGAGGCGGATGAGGCCGGGAGCCGAATTCAGCTGGATTCTCTCAGGCCGAATCCCAACGTCGACCGCGTCCTTCGGACTATTAACGCCGGCGAGCCCAGCGGCTTGGATGAAGTTCATCGACGGCGTCCCGATGAAGGACGCCACGAATTTCGTCTGGGGATCATGATATACGTCCAGCGGCGCGCCGACCTGCTCGATGCGCCCGTCGCGCAGGACCGCGATGCGGTCGGCCAAGGTCATGGCCTCCACCTGGTCGTGCGTCACGTAGATCACGGTCGACTTGAGCCGGCGGTGCAGGCGCGAGATCTCGGCGCGCATCTGCACGCGCAGCTGGGCGTCCAGGTTCGACAGCGGCTCGTCGAACAGGAACACCTCCGGGCGCCGCATCATCGCGCGCCCCATCGCGACGCGCTGCTTTTGGCCGCCCGAGAGCTGGCCCGGCTTCTTGTCGAGGTGCTCGTCGAGGCGAAGCATGCGCGCGGCCTCGGCGGTGCGCGCGGCGACCTCGACTGCGGGCAGGCCCGCCAGCCGCAGCGCGAAGCTCATGTTCTCGCGCACGCTCATGTGCGGATACAGCGCGTAGTTCTGGAAGACCATGGCCACGCCGCGGTCCTTCGCGCCCACGCCGTTGACGACGCGGCCGCCGATCTTGATCTCGCCCGCGGTCGGCTCGTCGAGCCCCGCGACGAGGCGCAGCAGCGTGCTCTTGCCGCAGCCCGAGCCCCCGACGAGCGCCACGAACTCGCCGGAGCGGATCGAGAGGCTGAGCTCGTGCAGCACGGTCGTGCCGCCGAAGGTTTTTCGGATTTTTGACAGTTCGACGCCGGCCATCGCGCCGCGATTCTAGCAAGAATGCCCGCGGCTTCCGTGACGCGGTGACGCTAGTCCCATTGACGCGGACCGGCTCCCGGACCATACTCTGGGATCAACGGAGGAAACATGCGCTCTCTCGCCGCCGCGACGACGACGGCCGGCGCCGCCAAGCCCGGCGCGACGGCGACGGACACGCGCGGCCTCCGGAGCGGGCGGATCGCCGCCAGGATCGTCGTGAGGATCGCCGAGCGGACCGGCGCGAGGATCGGCGGGAGGACCGCCGTGAAGACCGGCGTGGGGACAGGCGCGACGATCGCCGAGGCGATCGTCACCCGCATCCCGATCGCCCGTCTCCCACGAAACGCAACGACGGGGGCGGACAAGCCGGCCATCGCGGCGGCGGCCCGGGAGGCAATGGAGGAAACCCGGGCGGCAATCCCGGCGGCGACAACGGGGTCGGCAACGGCGGCCAGCCCGGCGCCGGCGACGGCGGCGGTCAGACCGGCAATCGCGGCAACGGAAACGGGAACTAGTTCTTGCCTGGCCGCGGCAGGGCGGCCGTATGCGCCTTGTGGCACGGCACGCACAGCGTCTCGAGGTTCGCGAGATGATGCGAGCAGCTCAGCGAGCCGTGCCGGCCCAGGCACGGCACGCGGTGGTTGACCTCGAGATGATCCTTTCGCCGCCGCGCCCGCGATAGGCCCTTCTCCGGCTTGTGGCCGCAGCGCACGCAGCGATGCTTGTCGCGGCGCTTCGCCGCGCGGCGCGCCTGCGACCACCAATGGTTGTTCCAGAAGACCGTCGCGCAGCGCCCCGCGCACCAGGTGCGGCGGCCTTTGGGCAGCGGCGTTCCGCACCAGCGGCAGCCGCCCTCGGCGGGGCGGGCCAGCGCGCAGTAGGCGAGCAGGATCTCGCTCTGCGGAGCGGCTCGCTTGACGGCGGGCGCGGGCGGCTCTATACTTCGGCTATGCCGCTCGTCTCCGTCGCCGTCGAGTACATCGAGATTCATCGCAAGGAGTCCAGCGACGTGGAGATCGCGCGCGCGCTGCGCGAGCAGGGCTTCTCCGACCGGCTGATCCTCGACGCGTTCCGCGCGGCGGGAAGCCGACCGCCGGGCTCCGCGCCGGAGCCGAAGGTCCCGCCGGCGCGGCGCGCGATCGCGGCGGTCCTCTTCGGGATCTGCGCGCTCTGCCTCATCGCCTCGGCGGTGCTCTTCGTGCGCAATTTCACTCGGGCGCTCGCGGCGGCCAAGGCGCCGGCTCCGGCCGCGCCCTAGGCCGACTTCTTGCTGCGGTGCTCGATCGCGGTCAGCGTCGAGTCGATCTTCGCCTTGAGCGTGTCGGCGTCGATGGGCTTGACGAGGTAGCCGACCGCGCCGAAGAGCAGCGCGTCCTGCAGGGTGCCCGCATCCGCGAGGCCCGAGACCATGACGATCGGGATGTCGGAGGTCTTGCGGTCGTTGCGCAGCTCGCGCGTGAGGCTGATGCCGTCCTGGTCGGGCATCATGATGTCCATGAGGATCAGGTCGGGCCGGTGGAGCAGGATCGACTCCTTGGCCGAGCGCGCGTTGGCCGCGATGCGCACGTCGAAGCCCATGAGCTTGAGGCTCGTCTCGTAGAACTCGCAGATCGAGGCGTCGTCGTCGACGGCGAGGATGCTCTTCTTGGCGGCGGCCATCATTTCCCCCGTTGGGCCCAGCTGTCCAGGCTGAGCGGGTCCGGCCCGGCCGTGAAGGCCGTCCAGCACAGCGCCGCCAGCACCGAGTCGAAGACGAAGGCGTGTCCCGGCGTGAAGTGCATCGCGTCGCCGAAGCAGCCGCAGTTGGGGATCGGGATGCCGCGCACGAGCACGGAGGCGATCGCCGCGAGGAAAGCCGCGGTCATGGCTCCCGCGAGGGCGGAAGCCGCGCGGACCTCGACGCCCAGGATCAGGGCCCAGCCGACGAGGAGCTCCAGCCACGGCAGAAGCCCCGCCATGGGCAGGGCCACGCTCGTGGGCACCACGTCATAGGCGCCGATCACGAGCGCGAACTCCTCGGCCGGCGCCGCGGCCTTCGAGGCGCCCGCGTAGACGAGCACCGCTCCGACGAGCAGGCGGGCGGCCAACCCCATGATCGCGCGAGGCTTCATTTCTTGAGCTCCCGGTCCATGAAGATCGTCCCCAGCTCCTGAAGCTGCTTGGCGCCGACGAAGCGCCGCCCGTTGATGAAGAAGGTCGGCGTCGCGCTGACCCACGCGTCGTCGCCGTCCTTGATGTCTTTCTGGTAGGCGGCCGCCGTCGCGGGATCCTGGCGGCAGGCCTGCCAGGCCGGCACGTCGAGTCCGAGCTCCTTCGCGTAGCCCGTCAGGAACTCGTCGGCCTTCGGGTTCGTCCACTCGTCCTGCTTGTCGTACAAGCGATCGTGGTACGGCCAGAACTTTCCCTGCTTTCCCGCGCATTCGGCGGCGGCGGCGCCGTCCTTGGCCCACTCGTGCATGCGCAGGGGGTAGTGCTTGAAGATGAAGTGCAGCTTGTCCCCGTAGACCGAGAAGATCTGGCGCAGCGGCGGCTCGGCGACGCGGCAGGCCGGACACTGGAAATCGGAGAACTCGACGACCTGGAGCTTCGCGTCCGCCGGGCCGCGCTGGCGGAAGTCGGGCGCGGCGGGGGAAAAAGGCTTGCGCGCGCGTCCCGCCGCGAGCGCCGAGGCGACCGCAAGGACGGAGACGAGCGCGTACGAGGCCAACCGCCGCGAAAATCGGTCGCGCATCAGGGCACCTATCATAGAATATTCATGCCATGGCGATAACGCGCCGATCGGCGGTTTTTTTGTGGATCGCCGCCGCGGCCGGCGCGGCCCTTCACGTCTGCGCCGCGCTGGGCACGCCGGTCGGCGCGGCGAGCGACGACGCCCTGCATCTCCTGCTCGCCCGCAACCTGCTCTCCGGCGGCTTCGCTCTCCCCGACGCGGCCGGCGTCCCGGCGACCCAGCCTCTGCCCGGGTTCGCCCTGCTCATGGCGCTGCCGGTCCGCCTGCTCTCGCCGCACTGGGCTTTGCTGCGGGGCGCGGCCCTGCTGGCGACGCTCGCGCTCGCGGTGTGGTCCTTCCGCCTGTGCCGCCGTCTCTCGGGCGAGGCGGCCGGCTGGGCCGCCGTCCTCCTCGTCGCGGCCAACCCAGTGCTGGCCGCGTGGGCGGGGGTGGCTTTGCCCGACATCCCCTTCGCCGCCGCCTCCGCCGGGGCTTTCCTCTTGTTAGCGCGCGACGAGCCGCCTCTTCCGGGCTTGATCGCGGTCGCGGCACTGGCGGCCGTGCTGCGGCCGCAGGGAGCCGTGCTGGCCGCCGCGCTCGCCGCGGGCGTCGGCTTCCGCGGCGGTCCGCGGCGCGCGGCCGCGGTCCTGGCCGGCGCGCTCGCCCCGCTGAGCCTCTGGCTGCTGCGCGGACACCTGCTGACGGGCAGCGCGACGAGCTACCTCGACGACTGGCGCCGCCTGCAGGCTCTCGGCGACACGAGCCTGCCGTTCCGCGCGGCGACGCTCGCGGCCGGCCTCGGGCGGGGCTTCTTCGGAGAGCTCTCGCCTCTGGCGGCCCTGTTGGGCTTGGCGCTCGCCGCCGCGGCCGCCGTCTCCGGCGCGCTGCGCCTCTGGCGCACGCGCTCGCCCGGCGCCCGCGCCGTCGTCCTGTCGGCCGCGGTTTACGGGACCGGCTTGGCCGCCCTTCATGCCGGCTGGCGCGCGTGGGACAGCCGCTACGTCCTGCCTTTCCTCGCGCCCGCCCTGCCGCTGTGGGCCGCGGCCTTCGCGGGGCTCTATGAGAGGAAGCGCGAGACGGCGCTCGCCGTCCTCCTTCTGGCCGCCGCGCCCGGGCTTTGGGACGCGGCCAACGCCGCGGCCGCGGGAGTCCAATCGCCGCGCGCCGAGCTCTACCCCGCCGCCGCCGCGTGGATCCGCGCGAACGTCCCCGCCGGCGGCGCCGTGATCTCGACCGAGCCCTTCCTGTTCGCGCTCACGACCGGCCGCCGCGCCTATTATCCTCCCGCCGCCGCGACGCGCGAGCTCTGGATCGCCGCCTTGCGCTCTTCCGGCGTGCGCTGCGTCGTGGTCCATCGCCAAGCCGCGCCTCCCGCCCTCGTCGCGCCGGAGGCGCGAACCCCCCTCACCGACTTCGACGACTGGGCCGTCCCATCCCCGCCCCTCACCCTCGGCGAGGCCGACGACGCCGAAGACCTTCTGCTGCTGCGTCTGGAATAGGGGTCAGGCCTTCACTTATTCAACTTATTCTCATCGGCGGGCTTCTGAAACAAGTTGAAAAAGTGAAGGCCTGACCCCAAAATGAAAAGCCCCTCCGTCCTTGAAGGACGGAGGGGCTTTTGCCGAGAGGATTACTGGACGAGCTTGGCGGCGTCGGGGAGGCCGGCGCCCTGGCCCTCGGGGATCACGCCCGGGAGCTTGGTGGACGCGGCGGCCAGCGCCGCGCGCACCTGATCGGGGGTCGCGCCCTTGTGGGTCGCGACGTACAGCGCCGCGAGTCCGGCCACGTGCGGGGTGGCCATCGACGTGCCCGACATGGTGTCGTAGCCGCCGTTCATCGACAGCGAGTAGACGTTCACGCCGGGCGCGATCACCGCGACTTCCGGTCCGCGGCTGGAGAAGACCGCGAGGCCCTCGTTCGCGTCCGCGCACAGCCCCGTGTCCGTGACGCCGGCCGGGCACATCGCCGCGACCGCGATCGCCTCGGGATAGCCGCCCGGGAAGCCGACCGCGCCGCCGGAGTTCCCGGCCGCCGCGACGAGCGTCACGCCGCCCTTCTTCATGGCCGCGACCATGTCGGCCAGGGCCTGGTTGCCCTGGTCCGCGCCGAGGCTCATGCTCGCGACGTCCATGTGGTTGTCGACGGCCCACTGCATGCCGGCGATGACGTCGTCGAACGTGCCCGAGCCGTTGGCGTCGAGCACCTTCACGCCGTACAGGTCGACCTTCGGGGCGACGCCCACGATGCCGATGTCGTTGTCGAGCGCCGCGATGTTGCCGCCGCAGTGCGTGCCGTGGCCGTGGTCGTCGTTGAAGTCGCTGGACTTCGCGATCGCGTTCCAGCCGCCCTTGATGTTGCCGGCGAGGTCGGGGTGCGTCTTGTCGAGGCCGGTGTCGATGACGGCCACCTTGACGCCGGCGCCGCGGGTCTTCTTCCAGGCGGCGGGCGCGTTCACGCGGTTGACGCCCCACTGGATCGCCTGCGATCCGGAGGCCGGCGCCGGAGCGGCGGCGGCCTTGGAGCTCTTGAGGGCGCGCAGCGGCGCCATGATCGCGTCCATGTTCGGCAGGCGGAAGTCGACGCCGGGGGCGTCGACGGCCTTGAGCCAGTTGATCTTCGGGTCCTGGTCGATGCGGGCGACCTCGGCCATGGCCGTCAGCTTCGTCTCGGAAGCGCTGACCCGGTCGGCGGGCGTCTCGATGACCACCGCGTTGATCAGTGGCAGCTCGCGGACGATCTGGGCTCCGGTCGACTTCGCCAGAGCGAGGCGCTGGGCGGCCGTCGTGCCCGGCGCGAAGACGACGATGCGGCGCGTCATGTCCGCCGCGTTGGACGCGACGGCAAGGACCATCAGGCTCAGGGCCAGGAAACCCCAAGCGCGGGCGACTCGAACCATAACCACCTCCGGTGCGTCTTCGCCGCGACCCCTCGCGGCGGCCAACGGAAATGGTTATACATATTTCGCGGACCACAAGTCCTATTTTATAGATAGGACCTTCGGCCTATTTTTTAGAGGCCCGCTCCGCGGGCTTACTTCGAGGTCGCGGTGAAGACGCCGTCCCAGCCCTCGACGGGCGGGTCCAGGCGGCAGGCGGCGAGGCGCTCGGAGTACAGGTCGTACAGCTTGCCGAGACGCCAAGGCCCCCCGAGGCGGCGCGCCTCCTTTAGAAGGCGCTCGAGCTCTTCCCACTCCCGGCCGCGGTAGGCCGCGAGGAGGTCCGCGTGGGCCTTCGCCAGCGCTTGGAACTCCGGCGAGGCCGCGACGGCCGCGTCGCCGAGCAGGGCGAAGATGCGGACCGGGCGCGTCTTGCCCTTGACCTTGATGAGGTCGAGTTCGATCGCCGCGAACTCGGGCGCCTGCTCGCGCGTGCCCGGGCCGATGACGACGTCGACGCCGTAGGCCTTCGACTGGCCCTCCAGGCGCGAGGCCAGGTTCACGTCGTCGCCGAGCACCGTGTAGTCCACGCGCAGAGTCGAGCCCATGTTGCCCACGACGCAGGGCCCGGTGTTCAGGCCGGTGCCGATGTGGATCTCCGGAAGGCTGATGCCCTTGGCCTTCGCGTCCGCCTGCCAGGCGGCGTTGAGCTCGGCGAGCTTCGCGTGCATCGCGAGCGCGGCCGCGCACGCCTTCTTCGCGTGGCCGGGCACGCTCATCGGCGCGTTCCAGAACGCCATGATGCAGTCGCCCATGTACTTGTCGATCGTGCCGTCGTGGTCCAGGATGATCTGGGTCATCGGCGTCAGGAAGCGGTTGATGAACGCGGTCAGGCCGTGCGGGTCGAACTTCTCCGAGATCGTCGTGAAGCCGCGGATGTCGCAGAAATGGAAGGTCATCTCCCGCGTCTCGCCTCCGAGCTCGACGCCGCCGGGGTTCTTGGCCAGGTTCTCGACGACCTTCGGCGAGAGGTAGCGCCCGAAGGTGTCCGTGATCTTGCGCCGGTCGCGCTCGCTGCTCACGTAGCTCGTCGCGGCGAAGGAGGCGAAGACGGCGGCGAGGGAGACGGTCGGGAACACGGGGTCGATCAGCCAGCGCCAGGACGCATAGGCGTGCCACGAAGTCCAGATCGCCGCCGCGATCATCGCGAGGGCCGCCGGGGCGGACCACGTCGCGCCGACGCGCACGAGCAGGAGCAGGAGGAGGAGCCCTCCGACGATCGTCGCCGCGATCTCCAGGCGGGAGGCCAGGACGGGCCGGTCGAGAAAGTCCCCGAGGATGATCTGCTCGACGATGTTCGCGTGGATCTGCACGCCTGGCTCCGCGCCGCTGAGCGGAGTCGCGCGCAGATCCTTGAGGCCCAGGGCGCTGGTGCCGATGAAGACGACGGCGCCGTCCAGGCCCGGGATATCCGTCTTGCGATTCATGACCTTCCAGGCGGGGATCGTCCGCGGCTTCGTCTCCCGCGTAAAATGGACCCACATGCGCCCGCTTTCGTCGGTCTTCACGATGAACTTGCCGATCTTGAGCCTGTCGATGCCCGCCTTTCGCTCGGTCCAGCGCTCCCACCACGAAGGATTCGCGGCCCGCAGCTTCCCGATGATCTTCGGGACGTTCTGCGCCGCGCGGAGCGCCTCGATCGAGAGCGCGGGATAAAGGGTTTCACGCACGCTGAAGATCAGCGGCGCGCGGCGAATGATCCCGTCCTGCTCCGCGCTGTAGCCGATGCCTCCGAGTCCCCGAGCGGCCGCGTCGAGCGCGGGGAGGTTCGTGATGGCGCCGGGAAAGTCCAGCAGATGGTTCGTCGCGTGGTCCGTCTCGGTCACGACGGCCGTGCCGTCCGGAGCGGTCGTGATCTTCGTGGGGCTGATGAAGCCGAGCGACCCCTTCTCCGCCGGGATGCGCTCCGTCCTCACCGGCTCCGGGGCGAACCCCAAGACGGCGGTCGAGCGCTTCAGCTGGCGCGCCAGCGCTTCGTCGTGGTCCTCGAGCCGGGATACGCGCTCCTTGATCTCGCGCATGCCGGGCCCGTCGGGCCAGCGCGACGCGACGCGCCTCGGGGAGGTCTGGTCGGGCTCCGGAAACATCCCGTCGAAGGCGACGACGGCGGCGCCGCGCTCGCTCAGGGCCCGGATCAGCGCGGCGATCTGATCGCGCGGCCAAGGCCACTGTCCGATATCGGTCAGAGACTTCTCGTCGATGTCGACCACGCGCACGCCGGCGTCGACGTACGGGCGGGGAAGCCTGTTTTCGTAGGCGTCGAAGGCCCGGAATTGGACTCCCTCGACCCAGTCGCCGCCGAACACGCGCACGCCGCTCACGGCGGCCAGGACGAGGAGGGGGATGAGCCAGCGCAGGCTGCGCGCGTCGAGGCGGCGAGGGCCGGCCGGTTTCATCGCTTGAGGGATGTTAGGATATCAGAACAGCGCGAGGAAGCGGTCCTCGTATTCCCGGAAGAGCCCGTAGTCGTCGAGCTTCTTCTTGAGCGCCGGCACGGCCGCCTTGTCCTGCCGCGCGTCGCGGAAAAGCGCCTCGATCTCGCGGCGGCGGCGCCCGCCCTCGCCGCGGTCCGCCTCGAACATCCCGCGGCGCTCGAAGTCGCGCACGTTCGTCGGGAACGAGCGCGCGGCCTCGTCCATCGTGAACTTCATCAGCGCCAGCGACCAGGCGGCGTCGGGGCAGAGGATCACGGCCTGATCCGCCGAGCCGCGCGCGTCGAAGTCGGCCGCCATGCGCTCGGCGACGACGCGCGGCGCCTCGTTGACCACGCGCGCGGCGAGGCCTTGGTTGCGGAAGTTGTACTCGAGCGCGCGCAGGAGCTCGCGGTAGGCGGAGGAGATCCAGCGCGCGGCCTCGGCGGAGTCCTCGCCGAAGCCCTCGAAGCGCTCCTTGAACGCGTCGGGCGTCAGGATCTGGGGCCGCGACGAGACGACCGTGCCTTCGCGCACGCGCGCGCGGCCGCGCAGCCCTTCGACGTCGGAGACGACGTGGTACTCGATGCGCGTCGCGCCGAAGGTGGACAGGCGGTGCTGCGGCGCGCGCAGGATCTTCGTGCGCGCCAGCAGCCGCTCCGACGGATCCTTGGGGCCTTTCCTGGCCATACCATGAGTGTATCAGCCGCGGGCCGTGAAGTCAGTGGGTCCAAAGACCCAGGCGGCCGGTTCACGCCGGTGATAAAAGAAGTCCAGGAGCCCGGGAACTCCGCAACGGAGGACTCCCATGGACCATCCGATCTTCGCCGCCTCGCTCCTGCTCGCCGCGATCGCCTCGCTCTCGGCCCCCGTCTCGTCCGCCGCCGTCCCCGCCGCGCCGCCGGTCCCCGAGGCGCCGTTCCAGGTCGGCCCGCCCGCCGTCCATGCCGTGCAGGCCGCCTCGCGCTTCGAGCCGGACTGCAAGGACGTCGTCTTCCAGCCCGAGGATCCCGCGGTCTCCAAGCCGCTGACGCTGACCAGCGTGGAATGGGTCACCGACTGCGTTCCTCAGGGCCCCTCGGGAAGCGACTCCTGCTTCGAGCGCCAAGGCCGCAGCGACAGCCGGGAGGTGCGCGTGACGCTCGCCGGCCGCCCGAAGCTGAACCCGTGGGAGAGCGACGTGTTCCGCGCCTGCCTCACGGGGACGGAGCTGAGCGTCGCGCCGGTCGCGACCGCCTACGAGTATACGTCGACGGACGGCGGCGAGACCGACGGGAACGCGGTCTTCGTCGCGGGGGCCAAGCGCCTGCTCCCGCCCGACCCTCGCGGCATCCAGGCGGTTCTGACCCCGGGCCTGACCTTGGCCTTCTATGATCTCTGGGCCGATTATTACCCGGGCGAGGAGGTCGAGCTCAAGATGACGCTGATGCGCGCGCACTCGTTCTGGCCGGACGAGACGGTCGTCGAGAAGGACGTCGCTTTGCCGGTGGCGCGGAACTACACCGTCGAGCTCAGCGCCGCCGTGCATCAGCCCGGCGAGGTCTACTACGCGCGCTACTCGATCCGGCGCCTGGGCGGCCGCGTCTCGACCATCGCCGAGACCCCGCAGCTGCAGACCGAGAAGGTCTCCTACGACCGCGACGCGGAGGGAGTCGCCCCTTAGGGCATCGCCGTCTGGGCGCCGTAGGCGATGATCATGACGGAGACCGGGCCCTTGCCGGCGTTGACGGTGACGTAGCCGTTGAGGGACTCGACGCCCTTGGAGTCCTGCTCGGTCTTCATGTCGACGGTGAGGCCGCGGCCGGCGCGGAGCTCGTCGATCTTGAGGTCCGGGTTGCGGGTCAGGCAGGAGCCGTAGATCTTCACGAAGTCGTCGCCGCTCTGGATGTCGCGGACGACCGTCGTCATGATGCACTGGCGCAGGGCGGCCTGGACGGCGCTGACGGAGGACGGGGCGGCCTCGCCGCGGGTCAGGAGGCGGACGCGGTGGCCGAGGAGGACGTCGCGGCGGCGCTCGAGCGACGCGACGAGGTCGCGGTGGGCCTTGGAGCCGGGGACCAGGTCGGTCTTGAGGATGAGGCCGGGCTTGACCGGCGAGCCCTCGGAGGCGACGGAGAGCAGGCCGCCCTTGATCGACATGTCGGCGGAGTAGCGCGCGCCGACGGCCTTCAGGCACGGGGCGGCCATGTCGGCGGCCTCGTCGAGCGACCAGGCCCGGATGGTCTTGACGTCGAGGATGCCGCAGGCCGGCAGGCCCGCGAAGGAGTCCTCGAGGATGAAGGGCGAGATCGCCGCCTCGGCCGACGCGTCGAAGGCGCGCGCGGAGAGCGCGAGGGCCTCGGACTGGGCGCGGGCGGAGGAGGCGGCGAGGACGGCGGCGAGAGCGAGGAGGATCTTGTTCATGAGCATAAGGTACCCAAAGGGCCTACGAAGCCTTTAGGACTTATGTCAATTCGCGAATTTGATCGCGGTCAATCGCCGGACCGTCATCGGCCCGTCGAGCGGCGGTCAGAACTTGACGGCGGGGGCCTGCGCGGCGGCGGGCGCGGCCGTGAAGTAGGGTCGTTCCTTGAAGCCGCCCATGCCGGCGATCACCGACGCGGGGAACACCTTGATCGACACGTTGTACTCCTGCGCGGCCTCGTTGAAGTCCTTGCGCGCGACCTGGATGCGGTTCTCGGTGCCCTCGAGCTGGACGGTCAGGTCGCGGTAGGCCTCGGTCGTCTTGATGTCGGGATACCTCTCCACGGTCACGAGCAGCTTCGACAGCGCCGAGCCGAGGCCGGCCTGGGCCTCCTCGAACTTCTTGAAGGCCGCCGGATCGTTGAGCACGCTCTTGTCGACGTTGACCGACGTGGCGCGCGCGCGGGCGTCGACGACCGCGGTCAGCGTCTCCTTCTCGAACTTGGCGGAGCCCTTCACGGTCTCGACGAGGTTGGGCACGAGGTCGAGGCGGCGCTGGTACTGGCTCTCGACGGTGGACCAGGAGCGGCTGACGTTCTCGTTCTGCACGACGAGGCTGTTGTAGGTCCCGACGGCCCAGACCAGGAAGCCGAGGAGGATCACCGCCGCGCCGATCGCCACGAACTGCACCACGCCGCGCTCGTTGTTCATAGGGTTAGTTCACCAGTTCTACATGAGGCCGTCAAGGCTGCTTCCAGTCGCGGCAGCGGTTCTGCGTCCACAGATAGTTCTCCGGCAGATCGATGACCGCCTGCCGGCGCTTCAGCTCGTCCTTGAACCGCGCGTAGACGGGCTTGGCCGCCTTGTCCACGATCTCCTCGATGCGCCGCTCCGCCTCCGGCCGGTCGGCGACCTGGATCGGCGTGCCGCGCGCCGGAAGGCCGGTCGCCTGCGCCAGGGCGAGCCGCATCTCGTCGACTGCCGTCCGCAGGGCGTCACGGTGAGTTTCTTCGTGTTGGCGCTCGTGAGACAGTATCTGGTCGTACTCGCAGCTGCCCTCCGGGTAATCGCTCGGGATGTAGATCTCCATCTTCTCTGGGGTCATGTCGACGGTGAGCTTGTCGACCCAGGCGCAGCGCGGCCCGCCGAACAGCGGATGGGTCAGCGCGATGCCCGTCTTGTAGCTCAGTTGATGATGGACCACGGTCAGCCCCTGGAGCTTGCCGCCGGGGCCGAGGGCCTCGGCGCCGGGCAGGTGCGCGAGGCCTTCCAAGCTCACGTCGTGACGGAGGACGGTGGCCGCCCCCGAGGAAACGACGACGGCGGGCGCGGTCTGATCGAACTCGGGGTTCCGCGGACAGGCAGGCCCGCTCGACAGCGGCGAGCCGGGCCCGCAGGCCGCGGACGCCAGGACGGCGAGGATCAGGACGTCCCGCGCGCGCATAGCCCGAGTATAGCCGGGGCCCGTCGACGGGGCAAGACGCGCTAAGACCGCTTCTCGACGCCGACGGGGCCGATATGGGATGATGTCCCCGTGCTCCCCACGCGCGTCTTCAAGCTGCGCAACGGCCTGACCGTCGTCGTCCAGACCGACCGCTCGGCCCCGCTCGTCGCCGTGTCGATGACGTACCGCGTCGGCTCGCTCGACGAGAAGCCCGGCCTCGGCGGCTTCGCCCACTTGTTCGAACATTTGATGTTCCAAGGGACGAAGAACTTGCCGCCCAACGAGATCTCCAAGCTCGTCGAGACCAACGGCGGCGTCGACAACGCTTATACGATGAAGACGAACACGACCTATCACGAGGTCGTGCCGTCGTGGGCCCTCGAGGCGGTCCTGTGGGCCGAAGCCGATCGCATGCATGGGCTCCTCATCTCTCCCCGCGAGCTCGAGATCGAAAAGAGGGTCGTGCTCGAGGAGATGGGCCAGTCCTACGGCAATCAGCCCTATCGCCGGGCCACCGACGCCGTGATGGGCGAGCTCGCCTTCACGCGCTGGGAGTCGTCGCACCCGACCATCGGCGACGAGAAGGACTTGCGCGCGGCCACGCTCGACGACGTGCGCCATTTTTACGATCTACACTATGTCCCCGACAACGCGGTCCTCGCCTTGGTGGGGGACGTCTCCCCCGCCGAGGCGCGAAAGCTCGTCGCGAGGCATTTCGCGAAAGTGAAGCGCCGGGCCCCCCCGAAAAGCCCGAAGCTCGACGAGCCGAAGATTCGGGGCGAGCGCCGCCGCCGCGTCGAGGACCCGCTCGCCAAGAACCCCCTGCTCGTCGCCGGCTGGCACGCGCCCAAGCGCGGCAGCGACGACTACTGGGCCATCACCGCGCTGACCGCCATCCTGGGCGGCGGCGAGGACAGCCCCCTGCACGAGGAGCTGGTCAAGAAGACGCGCCTGGCGCTCTCGGCCAGCGCGCACATGCCCTACTGGTCGAGCCACTCGAGCGGACGCGGCCCGGACCTGTTCGGCGTGTTCGTCTCGCCGCGCGCCGACGCGGACCTGGCCGAGACGCTGGCCGCCGCCGACCGCGTGCTCGAGCGCTTCCGCAAGGAAGGCCCGACCGGGGAGGAGCTCGCGCGCGCGAAGATCCAGCTCGAGCGCGCCTGGTACGACGGCCAGCAGTCCCTCGTCGACCGCGCTCAGACGCTGAGCTCCTACGTCGCTCTCGTCGGCGATCCCGCCGGGTTCTGGCGCGACTTCCGGCGCCTGATGAAGGTCGACCGGCGCGCGGTCACGCTCGCCGCGCGGCGCTGGACCGGCTCGCGGGGGCGCGCGGTCCTCGAGGTGGTCCCCGGCGCGCCCGTCCCCGCCGCGCCGCCGCCGGCCGCGTCCGAGCCGCCGGCCGAGGAGCCGCGCGCGCCCGGCGCGCCGCCGCCGCCGAACGGCCCCGCGAAGTCGGCCGTCCTGCCGAGGCTCGCGCGCTTCACGCTGAAGAACGGCCTCGAGGTCCTGCACGTGCGCGACGCGCGCCTGCCCTTGGTCGAGGCCCGCCTCGGCCTGCGGGCCGGCCGCGCGCACGAGGCCGCGGGCGAGGAGGCGCTGTCTCCCGCCGTCGAGGAGCTGCTGCTCAAGGGCTGCGACGGCCAGGACGCGGCCGCGGTGGCCCGCGCCTTCACGGGCGCCGGCTGGTCCGTCGGCTCCTCCAGCGAGGCGGAGTGGTTCAAGCTCTCGGGCTCGGGCCTGGCGCGCACGTTCGACGCCTTCGCCGCCCAGCTCGCGCGCGTTCTGACGCGCGCCTCCTATCCCGAGGACGAGGTCGAGATGTGGCGCGAGAACGCGGTCGAGGAGCTCCAGATGCGCCGCGCTCAAGCTTCGTTTCTCGGAGAGGAGCGCCTCAGGGCGGAGCTCTTTCCGGGGCATCCGTACGGTCGAGGCGCCGCCGACGAGGCGCTGATCGGCGCCGTGAGCCGCGAGCGCCTGCGCCGGTATCACGCCGCGCGCCTGGGACCGACCGGCGGGCACTTGGTCCTCGTCGGCGACATCGCCGAAGGCGCCGCGCGCGAGGCGCTCGAGAAAGCCTTCGAGCCCTGGGCCGCGCGCGCCGCTCCCGCCGCGGCTCCGGCGCTGCCGGACCACGGATCGGCCCGCACGGTGCTCGTCGACCGCCCCGGCTCCTCGCAGGCGAGCCTGCTCGTCGCGCACACCGCGGCCCTGACGCCGCACGATCCCGACTACCTGGCCTTCATCGCGGCCAACCACGTGCTCGGCGGCACGGCGAACTCGCGCATGTTCGAGAACCTGCGCACGCGCAAGGGCTACACCTACGGCGCCTACACCTCGATGGAGGTGTACGGCCGCGGCACGGTCTGGTCCGCGGGCGCCGACGTGCGCCCGGACGTCGCGAAGGCCGCCCTCGAGGAGATCCGCTTCGAGGCCGAGCGCCTTCGCGCCGAGCCGGTGCCCGAGGACGTCCTGGCCTCGTCGAAGCGGCACTTGGCGGGGCTTTTCTTGATGCGCCTGGCGGCGCTCGACCGCGTCGCGAGCTACCTCGCGGCCGTCGTGGAGAGCGGGCGCGAGCCCGCGGAAGTCATGGGCTCCTATCAGCGGCGCCTGGCGGCCGTCACGCCGGAGGCGGCGCTCGCCGCGGCGCGCGCGCGCCTCGATCCCGCCCGCTTCGTGAACGTGGTCGTCGGCGACGCCAAAGTCCTGCGCCCGATCCTCGGGCTCTGAGAAAGGGGTCAGGCTTTGACTTTTTGACTTATCCCGTTGGGAGGCTCACGGGCGTATAAGTCAAAAAGTCAAAGCCTGACCCCATCGCTGCCGATCAGGGGTAGCGGCACCACAGGCCGTCCTCGAGCTGCCAGTTCTCGGTCTCGGTGCGCGGCTTCTCCGACGCGCCGGACTTCCAGTCGGCGGTCACTTTGGCGATCGGACCGTCGAGCACGATGCTCTTGACCTCGGCCGAGGTCGCCAGCGTCCCGGCGGCGGCCGCTTTCTTGAGCGAGGAGGCGTAGAAGCCGCGGCGGTTGCGGTACGGCGCGGCGGAGCGCGCGTCGGAGCACAGGCAGGTGTCGAAGTGATCGGCGAACGCACCCTGCGAGAGCAGCTGAGCGCAGAACACGAACTGCTCGCGCACCTGCTTCGTCGTCGGATCCTCGGGAGCGGCCGCGGCGGCCGCGTCCGCGGCGGGAGAGCCGGCGGCGGCCGAGGGAGTGGGGGCGGAAGCGGCGCCCGGCTTCGGCTTCGTCGCCGACGGCGGCACGCGGCGCGGCACGCCGGGAAGGAGGAAGCCGCGGTCCTCCTGGGCGGTGGCGGCGTCGGCGGGGGGAGCGTCGCCGGCCGGCGCGCCGCCCGGGATCGCGGGCTCGTTGGCCGAGGTATGGCTCTCGATCAGCGTCTCGTCGTCGGCAGGCCCGGCCGCCTTCGCCGCCGCGGGCGCGGGAGGCGGGACGGGCGGCCGGCGCTTCGGGACGTGGGACCTGCGGCGCGGCTTCTTGATCGCCGGCTTCGCGGGGGCCTGGGTGAGCTCGTTCAAGTCGACCGCCGGCGTCTTGGAGGGCCGCGCGGGAGCGGCGGCGGCGGCGGCCGGAGCGGCGGCGGCGGCGGCCGGCGCGGCGGGAGCCGGGGGCAGGACGGGAGGCGGGATCGGGGTCGCGACGGCCGGAGCCGCAGCGGGCGCCGCCGGCATGTCGAGAACCGCAACCGCGGGCGCGGCGCGCTTCACGGGGCGCAGAAGCCACCAGCCGAGGACCGCGCTTGCCAGAGCGGCGCCGGCGAACGAGGCGACCAAGGGCTTGCGCCACGTCGCGGCGGCCGAAGGCGCGGGCTCAGGCGCGGCGGCGGGCGCCGGATCGGCGGCGGGCTCGGCGGCCGCTTCCGGGGCCGGCGGCTCGAAAGGAGCGGGCTCGAGCGGCGTCAGCGCCGCGGCGGGCTCGGCCGCGAGCGGTGCGAGGGGGACGGGCGCGGGCTCGACGAAGCCGTCCATGCGCGCGGCGCAGGCGTTGCAGTAGCGCGCGTCGATCGGGTTGGGACGGGCGCAGCGCGGGCAAGGAAGAGTCGGCGACGGGGCCGGAGCGGGAGGAGGCGGCGCGGCCGGCGCCGGAGGCGGCGGCTTGGGCGCCGGAGCGAGGAGCGCCTCCCGGAACGAAGGATAGGCGAGCGCCGGCTTCCAGTCCGCGCTGTTCTCGGAGCCCACGGGGCACACCAAGGTGTCGCCGTCGAACCCCGGGAGCTGAAGCAGCTCGTCGAGGACCGCCGGTCCGTGGACCGTCTTTCCGTCATGAGCGAAATAGCGCAACGGGAGGATTGTAAGAAAACCGTGTTACAGCGTCATTTCTTGCGAACTTAGGCGTTCATAAAACGTAGGATTAGGAGCCATGAAAAAAACAACGACCCTTCTCGCCCTCGCCGCCGCCTTCGCCGCCCTTTCCATGCCCGCTTCCGCCGCCGTGAGCGTCGGCGCCGACCAGACCTTCGGCACGAGCAACTACCGCGGCACGAAGGCCAACGCCTCCATCGATCTGAGCGACTCCTGGTACGTCAGCCCGACCTTCTCGACCTATCGCACGGACAACTCGAGCGGGTCCTATTATCAAGGAGGCCTTCGCGTGGGCTACGAGCTCGGGCCTCTGAGCCTGGGACTCATGGGCGCTTTCGTCCCCAAGAACGACGGGTACCGGCAGAACTCGGTCGGCGCGGACTTGACCTTCTCGCTGGCCCCCGGCCACACCAAGCACGGCCACCGCATGGCGGGCCCCGCGTCGGAGAGCAACGAGACCTACGGCTACGGCTTGGCCGGGGTCGACCTGGGCGGCTCGGTCGTGCACGTCACGCACTCCGACGACTTCAAGGCCAACGGGACCTCGGGCGACGCGCTGCGCCAGCAGGGCGCGCCGCGCGCCAACGCCTTCACCGTCGGCGAGACCGACCTGACGGCGTTCGCCGGGCTCAAGTTCCTGATCACCGAGATCAGCGCCTCGGTGTCCAAGAGCCTCTACGACAAGGACCTCGACAACAACCGGGTGCGCGAGTCGCCGTTCATGCCCATGGGCGAGTTCGCGGCGATCGAGTCGGGCTTCCCCGAGTCGAGCTACAACGGCAAGATCAAGTGGACGATGCTGCCGTTCGTGAAGCCGTACGTCTCGTTCACGCACACGAACTTCAAGCTGGGTTCGGCGCCGTCGAACGCGACGGAGGCCGGCGTCAACGTGGGGCTCGACATGCTGAACGTGAAGGGCGCCTACGGGCACTACGGCCAGAACGGCTTCACGGCGCGCAACTACTTCACGCTCGGCGCGAGCTTAAACTTCGGCGAGTAGCCTACTTCCCGGCCGTCGCTTCCGGCGGGAGCTTGTCCCAGGCCGTGACGTACCACCTTCGGTTGTCCCGGTGGGCGAGCTCGTCGCGCTCGGTCCCGCCGAAGGAACCCTGGCCGTCGCGCGTCTCGACGCGGTAGGCGATCGTCACCACCGCGGAGACGTGGCCGACGCGCTCGAAGTCGATCTTGTCGATCTTGAAGCTGGCGGGGCCGTGCTTGGCGAAGAAGCCTGCCGCCCACGACCGGATCTGCTCCTGCGTCATGGGGCGCGCGATGCCGGCGTCGAACAGGCCGGCCAGCGCGTCGGCGTTGCCGCCGGCGAAGGCCATGGCGACCTGGCTGTAGTAGGACTTGATCTCGCCGCGCAGCTCGAGCTCCTCCTCGCTGACGCTGCGGCCGAAGTTGAGGCTGACGCAGCCGCCGAGAACGCCGGCGGCGCAGGCCAGCAGCAGGAGCCTCGGAAGAGAAGGTCGCGTCATCGGGGAAGTGTACTCCCGGCGCGGGGCGGCGGTCAAGCCCGCTAGGCCTCTTGCCGACCGGGGCGCACCCATTGGGCCCAGGTCCGCCTTCCGCGGCCGCGCTAAACTGTCGGCATGAGCCACGACCTCCGAAGGGCCGTCCGACTCGCCATCCTGTCCGCGCTGGGCCTCGTCCTGCCGGCCGCCGCCCAGGAGATCGCCGCTCCGCGCATCGCCCCGAGCGCCGGCCTCGGCTCGGCCGCCGCCCCGGCCGCGATCTCCGCGACGCTAGCCCCGAGCCTCTCGGGCGCCTTCGCCGCCCCCTCGCTCTCGGTCTTCGCGCCTTCGGCGCTCGCCGCCGCGCCGCTCGCGGCCGCGCCCGCGTTCGCCGCGCCCGCTCTGGCCGCGCCGTCGATCGCGGCTCCCGCTCTCGCTCCGTCGGCGATCCAGGCCGCGGCGGCCCGTGTAGCGCCCTCCGCCGCGGCGCCGTCTGCCGCCGCCGCGGCGCCGCGCGCCTCGGCTCCCGCTCTGGACGTCCTCACCGACGCCGCCGCCTCCTACGGCGACTCCGGCCGTCGTTTCGACGGCGCGCGCGCCGCCGCGCCGGTCTCGGCCGCCCCGCAGGGCGGGCGCAGCGGCCGCGGACAGCAGCCGGCCTTCATCAAGAACGCCGACGGCGTCTGGGTCGGCGGCCGCGTGGCCGAGCAGGCGATCTGGATCAACAAGATGGTCGCCGAGCTCTCGCCCAAGATCGACCTCTCCGGCGTCATCGACGTGATGGACGACGCCTACGACGAGGCCCGCGTGAAGCTCAAGAGCGTGGAGAAGGCCGCGGCCGACCGCAAGCTCGCCGCCTCCAGCGTCCACCTCGAGGGCACGCGCAACTGGATCGACGCCATCTTGACCGACGAGGCCGACCGCCACATCGCCGTGCACACGCACCGCGTCTACTTCCACCCCGCGCCGGGCAACCCGGCCTCCGAGATCGCCGAGGGCATCCGCCGCGTGGACAAGTACCTCGAGAAGGCCAAGGGCGACTTCGGCCCCGGAGGCCTGGCCGAGCAGGAGTACAAGCAGCCCTTCGACCAGGTCGAGCTCAACTTCGACACGCGCGGCTACCACGAGATCGCCGACCACATCAAGACCCGCGAGGCCGAGTTCAAAAAGGAATTCGGCGACCGCTACCACTTCAACTACTTCACCGAGCCCAAGATGCCGTCGAAGGCCTTGCGCGCCGAGTACAACCGCCTGGTCGAGAAGTACATGGACCAGCCGGAAGGGCTCATGGGCATCCTCGACGGCGTGACCTACAGCCGCGAGGTCGGCGTGGGCCACGAGCTCAACTCTCATAAAAAGCGTCTGTCCATGGGACTCAAGGTCGTGCAGGCGGGCCGCGACTTCTTCGGCAAGAAGGTGCTCCCGGACGGCCGCATCGTCGAGGAGTACAAGACCGAGTTCGACGCCGTGACCGAGCCCGTCGCCGACGCCGCCAAGCCCGCCAAGGACCGCGACGTGGTCCTCTGGGAGGACAAGTCCACGCGCGTGTGGATGACGCTCGAGAAGACGATGGAAGAGACTTTCCTTTATAAATTGCGCATCTACCGCGAGAACCGCGCCATCATCGAGGAGAGCCTCGGCGCGCCGCTCAAGGTCGCGTTCTCCGTCGACGTCGGCGGCCTCAACCGCCGCGCCGCCAAGCAGGGCGTGAAGGT